>JAJTDE010000221.1 GCA_021298085.1 Rubrivivax sp. | reverse complement strand
AGACGGTCAGCGCGGCAGGCCAGCGCCACCGGACGCTGTTCCTCGTCGCGCCGCATCTCGAGCGGGCCTTTGCACAGGGGGCAGACGAGGAGGTCGATGAGGCGGTGGTCCATGGACGGGCGGTCAGGGTAGGGGCGCAACGGCGCGGCGGCGGGCCGGCAGCAGAGGCTCAAGCTCTGCCCAGAAGCCGGGTGGCAGCCCGAAGTCTAATGTCGCCACGACGATGTGCCCTGCGTCGGTGCTGTCGGGCGCGAGTTTGACGGCGTCCTTCTCGGTCACGATGGTGGTGGCGCCGTCGTCGGGCCAGGGCCTCGGTGACAAGGGCGCGTGGTCGGCCAGGGGCCAGCGTTCATCAAGGCGCAGGCCGAGCCGTTCCAGCATCACGAAGAAGCGTTCGGGTTCGGCGATGCCCGCTGCGGCGCGCAGCCGGCCCTGGTTCAGCGATTCCGGCGCCAGCCACGGCCTGCCCGCGCCGCGGCCATCGGGAGCCCACCAGTCGCTGAGCCGCGACAGCCGGCCAAGGCCGCGCTGCGCGCAATGGCCCGGCCAGTGCACGCTGGGCTCAGCGGCGTTGTAGACCACCACACTGCGTGGCGGTGGCTCAGGGGTGAGCCGTTGCCGCAGCGGGCCCGCCGGCAGGCACCAGCGGTTGCCGGCACCGCGCCCATCAAAGACGATCACCTGGGCGCAGCGGGCCAGCGCGAGGTGCTGCAGGCCGTCGTCGGCCACCAGGATGTCCACGTCTGGGTGGGCGGCGCACAAGGCCTGGGCGGCGGCCACCCGTGAGCGGCCCGTCCACACGGGCACGCTGCTGCGGCGGCGCAGCAGCAGCGGTTCGTCGCCACAGGCTGTCGGGTCGGTGTTGCCATGCACCGCTCCCGGCTCGCGACGGCTTCCGCCGTAGCCGCGCGAGACGATGCCCGGGTGCCAGCCCCGTTCCTGCAGGCCCTGGACCACCGCCAGTGTGGTGGGTGTCTTGCCGGCGCCACCGACGATCAGGTTGCCCACCACCACCACCGGCACCGGCACGGCGCCAGGCGGTGGCCGGCGCCAACCCATCTCAGCCAGGGCCTGCCGGACAGCAACGATCAGCTGGTAGAGCGACGACAGCGGCACCAGCCACCAGCCCTCGGGCGCGAGCCGAGGCCGCCACCACAGGGCTTCCAGCCAGCGCCGCAGCCTCAAGGCTCGGTGGACGCAGGGCCGCCTGGCATCGGGTCAGCGCCCCGTACCGGCGTTCTGCGCGGCGAAGGTGATGCGCGTCAGGCCGGCACGCCGGGCGGCGTCCAGCACGTTGATGACGGACTGGTGAACCGCCATCGCGTCAGCCGACACGATGATCATGGCGTCGGCCTTGCCGCCAGCAGCCACGCGCATGGCGGCCGCCAGGGATTCGACATCACGCCCTTCCAGTACCTGCCTGTCGAGGGCGTAGCGGCCGTCGCTGGCCACCGTCACGATGATTTCGCGCGGGCGCTCCTGCAGCTTGTCGGCGTCGGCCGTCGGCAGGTTGACCTTCAGCTCGGTGAAGCGCGAGTAGGTGGTGGTCACCATCAGGAAGATCAGCACCACCAGCAGGATGTCGATGAAGGCGATGAGGTTGATCTCTGGCTCATCGCTCTCCGTCTGACGGCTGAACTTCATGCCGCGTGCCCGCCCGTGCGCCCGATGGTGTGCCGCATCAGCAGCGGCACCATGCGTTCGGCCGCCTGTTCCATGGACATGCGGTAGTCGTTCACCACGCCGCGGAAGTAGCGGTAGAACATCAGCGCGGGGATGGCGATGATCAGGCCGAACGCGGTGTTGTACAGCGCAATGGAGATGCCATAGGCCAGCTGCTGTGGGTTGGCAACACCGCCGCCGGTGTTCTGCGCCGCAAAGATCTCGATCATGCCGATCACCGTGCCCAGCAAGCCCAGCAGCGGGGCGGCCGTGGAGATGGTGGCCAGCGCGTTCAGGTAGCGCTCGAGTTGGTGCATGGCCTCGCGGCCAGCCAGCTCAAAGGCATTGCGCAGGCCGGTCTCGTTGATGCGCGCGTCGGCGACCACCGCCCGGATGCCGTTGGCCAGCACACGGCCGAGCACGGAACTGTCGGCCAGGCGCGAGATGACGTCGCTGGAGGGCAGGGCGGTGCGGGTGACCGCCACCACCTCCTCGAGCAGTTTGGGGGGCGCCACGCGCACGGGCCTGAGGCTGGTGAAGCGCTCGATGATCAGGGCGACGGCGACAATGGAGCACAGGATCAGCGGCCAGATTGGCCAGCCTGCGGCTTGAATGATCGAAAGCAAGGCATTCCCCATCCAGTGGGTTGCGGTTCGCCGGGGATTATGTCCGAAGGGTCACCGGGCGCCGCAGGGCGCACGCCTTGTTGCAGCTGTCGCGTCTGGGCGTTGCGTGCGGCACCACGGGTAGGACCGCTGCCGGCAGGGTTGCGGCACCCTGCCTAGAATGGCCTCGCTCGCGTTGACGCCGCTAGAACGGCCACGTTCACCCACCAGGAAAACGTCATGGAACACACCCTTCCCGCACTGCCCTTTGCCATCGATTCGCTGGCACCCCACTACAGCAAGGAAACGCTGGAGTTTCACCACGGCAAGCACCACAACGCCTATGTCGTGAACCTCAACAACCTCCAGAAGGGCACCGAGTTCGAAACGATGTCCCTGGAAGACATCATCCGCAAGTCCAGCGGCGGCATCTACAACAACGCCGCACAGATCTGGAACCACACCTTCTTCTGGAACTGCATGACGCCCTCGGGCGGCGGTGAACCCACAGGCGCCCTGGGCGCGGCCATCACGGCCAAGTGGGGCAGCTATGCGGCCTTCCGCGAGGCGTTTGTCAAGTCGGCTGTCGGCAACTTCGGTTCGGGCTGGACGTGGCTGGTCAAGAAGGCGGATGGTTCGGTGGACATCGTCAACACCGGCGCTGCGGGCACGCCGCTCACCACGGCCGACACCGCCCTGCTGACCGTCGACGTGTGGGAACACGCCTACTACATCGATTACCGCAACCTGCGCCAGAAGTTTGTCGAGACCTTCCTCGACAAGCTGGTGAACTGGGAATTTGCGGCGAAGAACTTCGCCTGAGCCTTCGGGCCGCCAGGCCGGCCCCGGGCGCGCCGCCCGGTCCGGCTGGCCACGGCACGCTCAGTTGCCGAAGGGCTTGCCCCGCAGCTTGTCGCCGGCCTTGATGCCGCGCTTGCTGAACCAGCCCTTGTTCATCTCCAGCACATAACGCACGGGCGCTGTCGAGCAGTGCGAATCGTCGTTGCGCGGCTGCATTTCCGCGAGGTTGACGATCCGGCCGTCATCCGCAATGAACGCGATGGCCAGCGGCAGCAGGGTGTTGCGCATCCAGAAACACTGGCGCTGAGGCTCTTCAAACACAAAGAGCATGCCTTCGTGCTGTGCCATCTCGGTGCGCATCATCATGCCGATCTGCCGCTGCAGCGGTGTGCTGGCCACTTCAGCCACGATGTTGTGCATGCCCGCGCCCAGGGCCACGGTGGGCAGCCGTGGCTGCGGAGCCTGTGGTGCAGGTTGCGCCCAGGCAGCCTGCGGCCCGCCAAGCGCCAGCCACAACAGGGCCGCCCCCCCCACGCGGCTGATGGGCCGCAGCCGCATCAACGCCTGCACCCACCCAGCCCACCGACTCAGGGCCCTCGCGACCTGCCCAGCCGAGCTCGCGGCACGCGGACCTGTCACGGCAGGGGTGACAACAAATGGCTTGGAATTGATGCAGATCATGCGGCGAAGGGCGTTGTCGAGTGACCATTATCTGGCCACGTACAACCACCGGAGACCCGTCTGTGCGCCAAGGCTGACCCAGTGGGTGTCGGCTCTGGGCGCCAGGCGTTCGACACCTTCCCGCGCCCATGGCCGAAGCCCTTCTTGCCCCCCCACTGGTCAGGTCCAGCCTGTCGGCATCACCCGCCATGGCGGTGGACGATGCCGAGCAGCTGGCCCTGTTCACCCAGTGGGAAACCTCGTCCGATGGCGTGGCCTGCGGGGTCGGCGTGTCTCACCTGCAGCTCAGCGGGCTGCACTGCGCCGCCTGCGCCGGTGACATCGAACGGGCGCTGATGGCCCAGCCGGGCGTGCTGGGGGCGGAAGTCAACGGCGCGTCGCAGCGCGCCAAGGTGCGCTGGGACGCATCGCGAACCCGGGCATCTGCCTTGATCGCCTCGGTGGAAGCTGCTGGCTATGGCGCGGCGCCGGATGTCGCCCGTTCGGCGCGTGAACTGCGCACGCGTGAACGCCGTGACATCCTCTGGCGCTTCTTTGTGGCCAGTTTCCTGTCCATGCAGGTGATGATGCTGGCCACCCCCAGCTATGTCGCGGCCGATGGCGACATCGCGCCTGACCTGGAACGCCTGCTGGCCTGGGGGCAGTGGGTGCTGAGCGTGCCGGTGCTGATCTTCGGCGCCGGGCCGTTCCTGTCGGGCGCCTGGCGCTCGTTCAAGCGCCGCCGCATCGGCATGGATGTGCCGGTCTCGCTGGGCCTTGTGGCCACGTTTGTGGTCAGTTCGGTGGTGGCCTTTGACCCTGCCGGGCCCTTTGGGCACGAGCTCTACTTTGACTCCATGACCATGTTTGTGGCCTTCCTGTGGTTTGGCCGCTGGCTGGAGATGCGTGCGCGGCACCAGGCGGCCGAGTCGCTCGAGTCCTCGTTGCGCGCCCTGCCTGACAACGCGTGGCGGGTGCTGGACGACGGCAGCGTGCACGAGGTGCCCGCAGCACGGCTGCAGCCCGGCCAGCGCGTCAGGGTGCTGGCCGGGGCCACGGTACCGGCCGATGGCCTGCTCATCAGTGAGGGTGCCGCCATCGAAGAGGCACTGCTCACGGGGGAGAGCCTCGCGGTGTCAAAGGCGCGTGGTGATGCCCTGCTGGCTGGCAGCGTCAATGTGCTGTCGCCCTTCGAGATGGAGGTGCGCCAGGTGGGCGCCGCCACGCGGCAGGCCGTGATTGCCGCATTGATGCGCGAGGCCCTGGCCTGCCGGCCCGAGCTGGTGCGGCTGGCTGACCGCTGGGCTGGGCCCTTCTTGTGGGCCGTGCTGGCACTGGCCGTTGGCGGTGGCGTGGTGTGGTCGTTGGTGGACCCCGCCCGTGCGGTGTGGGTGGCAGTGTCGGTGCTCATCGTCACGTGCCCATGTGCGCTGTCGCTGGCCACACCCGCGACCTGGGTGGCGGCCGCCGCCGGGCTTGCCCGACGCGGCATCCTGCTGCGGCGACTCGATGCGCTGCAGGCAGCGGCGCATCTGCAGCGGCTGTTTGTCGACAAGACGGGCACCCTGACGCAGACGACACCGCAGCTGGCCGGCATACACGTGCCCGCATGCGGGCCGGCGGCGCAAGGCGCCGGTCAGGCCAGCAACGCACAGTGCATCTCAAGTGTGGTTGACGCGGGCGTTGATCGTGCGGTGTCTGACTCAGTGGCAGTTTCGGTGGCACTGCAGCTGGCGCAGTGGTCGGCGCACCCGCTGACCAAGGCCTTGCGCGAGCAGCTGCCGTCGCGGCTGGCCGACATGCCGGGGCTTGTCGTGGGCGAAGGCCTGGCGCTTTCCCAGGTGCAGGAAGTGCC
>JAJTDE010000220.1 GCA_021298085.1 Rubrivivax sp. | reverse complement strand
GGCGCAGCGCGAAGTTCGGGCGGCCCCATCAAAATTTCTGACGGGGGTCACCGCACCGAGCACCCCGGCCCCTTTGGGACCCTCCCCCCCCTCCTCCGTGCCCCGAGCGTCGCGGGCGCACAGATCGGCGGGCTTCTTCGTACCGGTGGTAGCGACCGAAGCGGACATCCGCTCGCAGATCCGTGCAGTAGGCCGGTCGAACGACGGCCCCTAAGCCAGCGTCATCGCCTCCCGGCGTCGCTGCGATTTCCGTACCGATTCCGTACGACGCGAAATGGGCAAGAAAAAAGGGCCGGCAATCGCTTGCAAGCCCTTGATTTCAAACAGATTTCCTGGTGGGCGGTGCAGGGTTCGAACCTGCGACCCCTGCCGTGTGAAGGCAGTGCTCTACCGCTGAGCTAACCGCCCGGCACCGGTGGTGTCCGGAACAAGCCCATGATTATGCCACGGCAAATGGCCCTGTGCAGCAAGCGGTGCCCCGGGCCACCCAGTTTCTGCGGCAGTGGGGTATCAGCCGGCCGCCGCGTCGGCAGCGGCTGGCGCCCAGGGCGCCTTGCGCCACAGGGTCTTGCCGCCGCTGGCCTTGTCCAGGTCGGCCAGCATGGCGGCGTGGGCCTGGGCCTCGGCCTCGCTCACGGCCAGCACGGGCAGATCCAGGCTGCTGATGTCGCTCAGCCGGGCTTGCGGGTCGGATGAGGCCCCGCCCCGCTCACCGTCGTCGATGACCAGCGAACCCTGGCCGCGTGTCATCCGCACATAGACCTCGGCCAGCAGGCCGGCGTCCAGCAGCGCGCCGTGCAGGTTGCGGTGCGCGTTGTCCACTTCCAGCCGCCGGCACAGCGCGTCCAGCGAATTGCTCTTGCCCGGGAACATCTCGCGGGCCATCAGCAGCGAATCGGTCACCTTGGCCGCGATACGGCTCACCGGGCCCAGGCCCAGACGCTTCAGCTCGGCGTCCAGGAAGCCGAGGTCAAAGGCGGCGTTGTGGATGATCAGTTCAGCCCCGTGCAGGTAGTCGTGCAGGGCCTGGGCGACCTCGGCAAACCGGGGTTTGTCGGCCAGGAAGGCATCGGTGAGCCCGTGCACCTTGAGCGCGTCAGGGTGGCTGGAACGCTCGGGGTTGAGGTAGTGGTGCAGGTTGTTGCCGGTCAGGCGCCGGTTGACCATTTCCAGGCAACCGATCTCGATGACGCGGTCCCCGGCCTCGGCCGAGAGGCCGGTGGTTTCGGTGTCCAGGAAAATTTGTCGCATGGTGAAGTGCCCTCTTGGCGGTGCGTCAGCGCACGGCCATGTCGCCACGGCGGCTCAGCAGCCACGCGCCGAGCACGATCATGGGCACACACAGCCACTGGCCCATGCTCAGGCCCAGCGCCAGCGTACCCAGGAAGCTGTCGGGTTCGCGGAAGAACTCGGCGGTGAAGCGGAAGACGCCATAGCCCAGCAGGAAGGCACCCGACACCTGGCCCAGCGCACGCTGCCGCTGCCCAAACCACCACAGCAGCACAAACAGCAGCAGCCCTTCCAGCAGCGCCTGGTACAGCTGCGAGGGGTGCCGCGCCACTGCGTCACCCGCCTGCGGAAACACCATCGCCCAGGGCACGCTGGCATCCGCCGGGCGGCCCCAGAGCTCACCGTTGATGAAGTTGCCCAGGCGCACCGCGGCAATGCCGGTGGGCACGCAGGGCGCGACGACGTCGGTCACGCCCAGGAAGGTACGGCCGCGCAGCTTGGCAAAGGTGGCCAGGGCCAGCAGCACACCCAGCAGGCCGCCATGGAAGGACATCCCGCCCTTCCAGACCATCAGCACCTCCAGCGGGTGGCTGAGGTAGTAGCCGGGCTTGTAGAAAAGCGCATAGCCCAGGCGGCCGCCGATGATGACACCCAGCACGCCAAAGAACAGCAGGTCTTCGACGTCGCGCTGCGTCCATCCCTCGCGCCGGAACCAGGGCTGGGCGATGCGGCGTCGGGCCAGCCACCAGAACAGGCCGAAGGCCACCAGGTACGTCAGGCCATACCAGTGCACTTGCAGCGGCCCGAGCGACAGGGCCACCGGGTTGAATTGCGGATGAACAAGCATGAACAGTGCCGGGTAAAAGGTTGACCGCATTGTCCACCGCCGCGGGCACGCTACAGTGCCGTCGGCGCGCCGACGCGCCCGACACCCACTGTTCCAGGAGAAGACTTTGGCCTACAACCGCCGCAGCAAGAACATCACCGAAGGGGTGGCCCGCGCGCCCAACCGCTCCATGTACTACGGCATGGGCTACCAGCCCACCGACTTCGGCAAGCCGATGATCGGCGTGGCCAATGGCCACTCCACCATCACGCCGTGCAACAGTGGTCTGCAGCGGCTGGCAGACGCCGCCGTGGAAGGCCTGAAGGCCGCCGGCGCGAACCCGCAGATCTTCGGCACCCCCACCATCAGCGATGGCATGGCCATGGGCACCGAGGGCATGAAGTACAGCCTGGTCAGCCGCGAAGTCATCGCCGATTGCGTCGAAACCTGTGTGGGCGGCCAGTGGATGGACGGCGTGCTGGTGGTCGGCGGCTGCGACAAGAACATGCCCGGCGGCATGATGGGCATGCTGCGTGCCAACGTGCCGGCCATCTACGTCTATGGCGGCACCATCATGCCGGGCAAGTACAAGGGCCAGGACCTGAACATCGTCAGCGTCTTCGAGGCCGTCGGCCAGTTCAGCGCCGGCAAGATGTCGGAAGAAGACTTCTGCGAGATCGAACGCCGCGCCATCCCCGGCAGCGGCTCCTGCGGCGGCATGTACACGGCCAACACCATGAGCAGCGCCTTCGAGGCCCTGGGCCTGAGCCTGCCGTATTCGTCCACCATGGCCAACATCGAGGACGAGAAGCTGGAAAACACCCGCGAATCGGCGCGTGTGCTGGTCGAAGCCGTCAAGGCTGACCTGAAGCCGCGCGACATCGTCACGCGCGAAGCCCTTGAGAACGCCGTCGCCGTGATCATGGCCACCGGGGGCTCCACCAACGCGGTGCTGCACTTCCTGGCCATTGCCCACGCTGCGCAGATCGAATGGACCATCGACGACTTCGAGCGCGTGCGCCGCAAGATCCCCGTCATCTGTGACCTCAAGCCCAGCGGCAAGTACCTGGCGATTGACCTGCACCGCGCCGGCGGCATTCCGGCGGTGATGAAGGTGCTGTTCGACGCCGGCCTGCTGCACGGGCACTGCATGACGATCACCGGCAAGACGGTGGCCGAACTGATGGCCGAGATCCCGCCGCTGCGCGCTGACCAAGGTGTCATCCGCCCGATCAGCGAGCCCATGTACGACGAAGGCCACCTGGCCATCCTGAAGGGCAACCTGTCACCCGAAGGCGCCGTGGCCAAGATCACCGGCCTGAAGAACCCGGTCATCACCGGGCCGGCACGGGTGTTTGACGACGAGCAGTCGGCATTGGCGGCCATCATGGCCGGGCAGATCAAGGCCGGTGACGTGATGGTGCTGCGCTACCTGGGCCCCAAGGGCGGCCCGGGCATGCCGGAAATGCTGGCGCCCACCGGGGCGCTGATCGGCCAGGGCCTGGGCGAAAGCGTGGGCCTGATCACCGACGGGCGCTTTTCGGGTGGCACCTGGGGGATGGTTGTCGGCCACGTGGCCCCTGAGGCCTACGAGGGCGGCGTGATTGCGCTGGTGAACGAGGGAGACTCGATCACCATCGACGCCACGCAGCTGCTGCTGAAGCTGAACGTGCCCGACGCGGAGATCGCGGCGCGGCGCGCCCACTGGACGCAGCCCGCCCCGCGCTACACACGCGGTGTGCTGGCCAAGTTTGCCAGGAACGCCGCCAGTGCCAGCCGCGGTGCCGTGCTGGACGGCGACTGAGGCGGCTGATTTCCCGGCGGCCTTTTCAGGTACCGCCGGGTCAACGGCGCTTGCGCACGTCGCCCTTGGGCGCCATGCCCATGTCGCGAATGGCTTTGTCGCGGCGTGCGGCCTGGCGCTCCTCATGGCGGCGCATGGCCTTGGCCTGCGTGAACCCCATCGAATCGGCCAGGGACCACCACAGCACGGCCAGCCCGAACGGGATTCCCACGCTCCACCAGGGCCAGCTGGCCACCGGGTCCAGCTCCAGGTACCACATCACCAGCATCAGCAGACCGATCAGCAGGAATCCCATATATCAGCCCTCAATGATGATTTCGCAGCAGGGTGAATACACTTCTGCTGCTTGGGTTTGTCAACGTCGCTCAAGGCAAAGGCGTTACAACCCCGCGATCGTATCCATCACTACCCACAACCGACTGAGGATTTCATGAAGATTCGCCTGATTGTTCTGGCCGCTGCGGCCCTGGTTGCCGGCCCCGTACTTGCCAGCCAAGACCTGGCCAACAAGAAAGGCTGCATGGGCTGCCACGCGGTGGACAAGAAGCTGGTGGGCCCCTCGTACAAGGACGTGGCTGCCAAGTACGCCAAGGACAAGGACGCCGTGACGAAGCTGGCGACCAAGATCAAGGCCGGTGGTTCGGGTGTGTGGGGCCCGATCCCGATGCCCGCCAACAACGTGACGCCTGAAGAAGCCAAGGCGCTGGCGACCTGGGTGATGGCCACCAAGTAAGCACTGCCCTGAAGCTCCGCGCGGCCTGGCCAGCGCGGGCTTTGGTGTACTTTCAGCCCACGAGCGCCAACAGGCCCGTGGGCTGTTGTGTTTCTGAGGGTCGCCAGCTGCACGATCAGGGCCGCCCGACGGGCGGCGTCTGACCGACCCAGGCCTCCGCCGCAGCCTCAGCCGGCGCCGTGGGTCTTCATCCAGCCCAGGCAGCGGCGCCAGCCGTCTTCGGCCGCTTCCTTGCGGAAGCTGGGCCGGTAATCGGCGTGGAAGGCGTGTGGCGCGTCGGGGTAGACCACAAATTCGCTCTTCTTCGATGCCGCCCCGCCACCGGCCAGTGCGGTCTTCATGCGCTCAACGGTATCCAGCGGGATCCCGGTGTCCTTTTCGCCGTACAGGCCCAGGACGGGCGCGTGCAGCTTGGCGGCGATGTCCACCGGGTGCTGCGGCTGCAGCGGGCTGGCCTGCCCCACCAGGCGGCCGTACCACGCTACACCGGCTTTCACCCGCGGGTTGTGGGCAGCGTAGAGCCAGGTGATGCGCCCGCCCCAGCAGAAGCCGGTGACGGCCAGCTTGCTGGTGTCGGCGCCCTGCCCCTGGGCCCAGGCCACGCAGGCGTCCAGGTCGGCCATCACCTGGGCATCGGGCACCTTGGAGATGAGTTCGGCCACCAGCTTGGCCACTTCGCCGTAATCGTTCGGGTCACCCTGGCGGGCAAACAGTTCGGGCGCAATCGCGCAGTAGCCCTGCTTGGCGAAGCGGCGGGCCGTGTCGGCGATGTATTCGTGCACGCCAAAGATTTCGCTGACCACCAGCACCACCGGGGCGTTGGCCTTGCCCTGGGGCATGGCGCGGTAGGCGGGCATCTTGAAGTCGCCGACGGTGATGGTGACTTCACCGGCAGTGAGGCCCTGGCTGTCGGTCTTGATGGTGGTTTGCGCGCAGATGGGCATGGCGGCGGCGGCAAAGCCGGTGCCGACGGCGGTGCGCATGAAGCCGCGGCGGCCGAGGCCGGTGGAGGGGACGAG
>JAJTDE010000060.1 GCA_021298085.1 Rubrivivax sp. | reverse complement strand
CAAAGCGGCCTGGGCCACCATAATCCTCACGTCCTTGCCTGGGGGAATTTGGGGTGGCCACAGGTGGGGGAGTTTGAAGTGGCCATCGGGGCAGAGGAAGACGGTCGATGCGAAAACCACTGAGCGAAGGATCATTCCGCGCCGCGGCCAACAGGTGCAGCACGCCTGGTCCGTCGTTGCTCCAGCCTGGCCCGGCATAACCCTCGACAAAAGCCTTCTGCGTGGCGTCCCACGCGAAGTGCATGAAGCCGACACTGGCGTCGCCTGTAACCTGCGAAGCAAAGACACGCAGATCCTCCAGGTCAAAGCTGCGGGCCTGGCTGGGGTTGGCACAGCCCAGCGCTGAGTTGTCGGTCACTCTGACTGCCCGGTCGGAGCTGATCAGGTCAGGTCAGACAAGCCGAGGACACCACTCAGCGCCGATCGGCAGCTGTACGAGCCCACCACGGGTGTCGCCTGCATGGCCGCAGCTCAGGCGTTGCAGCCCAATGAAAACCTCACTCGCAACCAAGGCGCCAAGGATTGGGCATTGCCTGCCGTCGCGGCCAGGATCAAGACGCCGCCATGGGCGGCGCGTGACCACAAATGCGTGATGCCCTTCCAGGTTGAAGCCAGCTTCGCCAGCTCCTTGAAAGGGCACCATCGCAAGCAAAACCGGAGACCTAACGCGCAAGCGCCTAAGCGCCCATCAGACTCGAAGGTCCGGGGCTGGCCCGGACCTTTCCTGTCTCGCTCAGGCAGCGGCCGGCACAGCGCGGCGACGGCGCGACAGGAAGCCCAGCGCACCCAGGCTGGCAATCGCCAGGGCAATGGCAGAAGGCTCCGGTACAGCCGCCAGGGTCACCGACGAGGTGTCCCAATGGAAGGTCTGAGATGCTGCCAAACCATAGCCGTTGAAACCCAGCGCGCCAAAGCCGGCCGGGTCACCCGGGTTACGGAAGTCAGCAAACACACCACCTGATGCCGCAGACAGGAACGCCAAGCTGGCGCGAGGATAGTCCGGGCCACTGAATGGGTTCGGCAGGTATACGTCACCCGGCACAGCACCAGCCGAGCCAGCCAGCACGCTGGTGGTCGTGGCGAACTGGAAGTGACGGTGTCCAGCCGAGGAGAACGAGGCGAACGGGTTCACCAGGTTCATCGAGAAGCCGACGATGTCAGCGGCAACGCCCTGCAGCTTGAACGAGGTCAAGTCGGCCAGACCGATCACACCCGAGTTCAGGTTGGAACTGAACGAGCCACGGGCAATCACGCCATAGTGCGTCGGATCAAATGTCGGCGTCGTGCCGACCAATCCAGTGCGCAAGTCGCCCAGCAACTCAAAGTTCCAGGTGGTCAATGCGTTGGCTGATGTGGCCGCGACCAGCGCCACACTTGCCGCCAACACCTTCATCTTCGTACCCATCTTCATCGGAAGCTCCCGGGTCAGGCTGTGCGCAGTGGCCAATGCAAGGTGCACCAGCGAGGAACAGAGCCGACCTCAACCATTCACGCCGCGCCAGCAACTCCTTGCCGCCCACCGGATGATGTTGCTGCGCGTGTGGACAGCCTCGAATTTGTCACGCTCGAGGCGTCTGATGCAGGTGTCGGCCCCCTCATTCACGGGAAGCAATGCCGCGTTCCGATGCCCCCATTGGGGTGGTTCTGTGCGAACTGACGCCAAACGCTTACGACCGGTTTCCGGTCGCAGGGTTTGGAGACTTTTCGGTGAGCGTGTCGGGCACGTCAGCGGCTGAGGTAGGCTTGCAGACGGCACCTTCGATTTCTCGACTGAGATGACAGGTGTCATCCTTATCTTCAACGACAGCCAGGAGAACACCATGGGATTGATGAGTTTCATCAAGGAAGCTGGAGAGAAGCTGTTTGGTCGCGGCGAAGCCAAGGCCGCGCAGGAGGCCGTGCAGGCCGTGCCAACGCCGGAGGCGGTCGCTGCCATGAGTGCGGCAGCCGGCAAGGCGATTGCCGACTACATCGCCACCCAGAACCTTCCCACAGGTGGCCTGGACATCCAGTTCGACGCGCCGTCGTCGACGGTCACGGTGGCCGGCAGCGTGCCTGACCAGGCCACCAAGGAGAAAATCCTGCTGTGCTGCGGCAATGTGTCCGGTGTGGCCGCCGTCAACGACATGCTGGTCGTGGACAGCCCGGAACCCGAAGCGCAATGGCATACGGTAGTGTCCGGCGACAACCTGTCGAAGATTGCGCGCAAGTTCTACGGCGACCCGAACAAGTACCCGGCCATCTTCGATGCCAACCGCCCGATGTTGGCCCACCCTGACAAGATCTATCCCGGCCAGATGCTGCGTATCCCGCCTCAGGCGTAAGTCACCCAGTCGTGGCGCTCTGCCGCATCGAGGTGCGGCAGGGTGTTGAATGACAACAGAGCCAGGCGCCCACGGGAGATCACCATCTCGCTGAGGGCACTGTTTCGAAGCCGCAGGTTGAGCTCGATGACTCCCGTGCTGGGCAACCCCAGCACCTGGCCAATCGCTGTGGAAATGGGCCCTCCGCTGGACACCAGCAGAACATGCCCTTCCGACTGTTCGCTCGCAAGCTTCAGCGCGCTGGCCACCCCTTCAGAGAAGGCCTGCCAGCTGGGCATGCCATCGGGCGCCGTCTCACCGGCCATCCAGCGCCTGAGGCCATCACGCAACAACCTGAAGTGCTGCCGAGCCGCGGCGGGGTCCTGACCAGGTGGCGGCAAGGGCTCAACGGCCACACTCTGCACCAGCGCTTCGCTGTTGTATTCGTTCAGGCCAGGCCACTCGATGGCGGCGGGCAGATCCGGCAGTTGGGCCGCGATGGCCTCCAGCGACTGCACATGACGCCGCAGGCTGCCACGGATCACGGTGTCAAAGCCAAGTCCACGGCGTGACATCCATTCGCCCAGGGCACGGCACTGCTGGATGCCGAGCGGGCTGAGGCGGTCATAGTCGTCGGTGCCAAACGAGGCCTGGCCATGGCGCACGAGATACAGAGTACCCATGCTGCGATTCTGCAAGCAAGGGGCCAGAATGGCTGTCACCGATGAGCAAGCTCTATTTCCGCTACGCCGCGATGAATGCGGGCAAGTCCACCGCCCTGCTCCAGGCGGCCTACAACTATGAAGAGCGTGGCATGCGGGTGGCACTGTTCACCGCGGCCCTGGACACCCGAACCGGAACGGGCACGATCAGTTCGCGGCTGGGCCTGAGCCGCCAGGCGGCCGTCTTCGGCCCGGACACCGTCTTCGACCGTCGACACATCCCCACCGATGTCCGATGCATGCTGATCGATGAAGCCCAGTTTCTGACCGCCGAGCAGGTTCGCCAGTTGCACCGCATGGCGCATGTCGATGGCATACCGGTGCTGTGCTATGGGCTGCGAGGCGATTTTCGCGGGATGGGCTTCCCTGGCTCCTTGATGTTGCTGACGCTGGCCGACGACCTCGAAGAGATGAAGACCATCTGTGCGTGTGGTCGCAAGGCGTCCATGAACATGCGTCTGGATGCCGAGGGGCGCCGGGTCAGCGAAGGTGAGCAGGTGGTCATTGGCGGCAATGAACGGTACCGGGCCGTGTGTCCCTCGTGCTTTTACGCCAACGACACGGCCGGGCCTGACGGCGCGCCCGGACTCTTCGCCTGAAGTCGCTGACGCGCCCGGGCAGGCGAGCCACGCCACCTTCAGCGGCAACCTACGGGCGTGTCCGTGCTGTGGCCAACGCGATGCTGGGCAGGATCATGGCGGCACCCACCAGGTGGTACCAACCCAGGCGCTCGCCCAGCACAAACCAGGCGCCCACCGCGCCATAGACGGGCGCCAGGTAGAGCATGAGCGCCGTGCGCGCTGCGCCGAGTTCCCGCTGCAGGAAGGAGTAGGCGACGTACGACAAAAGCCCCGGAACCAGGGCCGCCAGTACCACCAGGCCAGCGGACCTGGCACTGAAAGGCGTTGGCGCCTGCACCAGGGCCTCCAGGACGGCGCCCGGCACCAGCAGCACGAGCCCTCCAGCGATGATCGCCACCAGCCGTGGCGCCGGGCCCAGTGCACTGGGCCACTTGCGCAGCAGGACGGAGTAGCTTGTCCAGGAGGCGGCTGCGGCCATGATCCAGAAGTCGCCCGGCGCCAGCCTCAGTTCTGCCAGCACACGCCAATCGCCCCGCGTGATGATGAAGACCGTCCCTGCCAAGGCCAGGCCCAGGGCCCAGCGCTGGGTTGAACGCAGCGGCTCGTGGAGCATCCAGGCACTGGCCGCAGCGATCGTGACCGGGGTGATGGCGTAGATGAGCGCGATGTTGGTGGAGCTGGTGCTGTGGCCCGCGACATAGACCCAGGCACCACACACGTACATGCCCAGCGCCCCCAACACCAGCAGCTGGCGCCACTCACGGCGCCACTGTGGCCAACCTTGGACGAGCGGGCGCCAGACAAAGGGCAGCAAGATCAGCCCCGCGAGCAGCCAGCGCCCCAGCGCCAGGGCGTGGGGCCCGATGAGTCCGTCCGCCAGCCTGGCGATGAGGTAGTTGGTGGACCACAGGGCCGGCACCACCACCAAGCCGATGCGCGCCCAGAGGGCGTGAGAAGGCTTCACAGGCTGCCGTGGCGGTCGGCCATCGCTTCACCCATGCGGATGGCGCCGGTCTCGCGCCAGCGCGGATTGAAGCGAAGCGGGCCTGGGGGCATGAGCATCACCACGGTGGAGCCCAGCAGGAACCGCCCCATCTCATGTCCCTGGCCCAACTTCACGTCCGGCTGGCCACCGGCACCGTAGTGCCACTCGCGCAGCTGGCCAGTGCGGGGCGGGTTGACCACGCCATGCCAGACGGTGGCCATGCTGCCGACGATGGTGGCACCCACCAGCACCATCACAAAGAGCCCCGACTCACCCTGAAACACGCAGACGACACGTTCGTTCCGTGCAAACAGCCCGGGCACGCCCCGGGCCGTCGCCGGATTCACGGAAAACAGCTCGCCTGGGACATGGATCATCCGCAGCAGCTTGCCCGTAGCCGGCATGTGGATGCGGTGGTAGTCGCGCGGGCTCAGGTAGAGCGTGGCGAAGTGGCCCTGCTCAAACGTCTTGGCCAGCGCGGCGTCGCCGCCGAGCAATGCCGCACAGGTGTAGCTGTGCCCCTTGGCCTGGAAGATCCTGCCGCCGTCAATGGTGCCAAACTGGCTGATGGCGCCGTCCACCGGGCAGATCCACGCACTGTCCGTCAAGGGCCGTGCACCCGGCTTGAGCGCGCGCGTGAAGAACTCGTTGAAGGTGGCGTACGCAGCAGGGTCAGGGTTGGCCGCTTCGTTCATGTCCACGCCGTAGCGCGCAATGAAACGGCGGATGGCCGTGGTCGTCAAGGTTCCGCCCTGAAGACCCGCCAGCGCACCCGCAGCGCGGGTCAGCGCCAACTTGGGCATCAGGTACTGTGCGGCAACAAACAAGGCATCAGACATTCGGGACACCGGACGATGCAGATGGCTGAGCCGCCGCTCAACGCAGCGGAGCCAACTCACGCACGGCCTTCACCGCGCCATGACCGATGGATGCTCCAAAGCGCTTGGCCAGGCGCTCGGCAACGTTATCCTGCGGCGTGTAGTCGATGATCTCTTCGGCCTTGACAACATCACGGGCGACCTGATCAAGGCTGCCGAAATGGTCGGCCAAACCCAGCTTCACGGCCTCTTCGCCGTTCCAGAAGAGCCCGGAAAACGTATCGGCAGACTCCTTCAGGCGAGCCCCCCGACCCTGCCTGACGACCTGCTGAAACTGACGGTGGATCTGGTTGATCATCGCCTGGGCATAGGCGGTGTGCTGTTCGTTCTGCGGGCTGAAGGGGTCGAGCATCCCCTTGTTGGCGCCGGCGGTGATCAGTCGGCGCTCGACACCCAGCTTTTCCATCGTGCCCACAAAGCCGAAGCCGTCCATCAACACACCGATACTGCCCACCAGGCTGGCCTTGTCGACATAGATCTCGTCGGCGGCCACTGCGATGTAGTACGCGCCCGACGCGCAGACTTCCTCGACCACGGCATACACCTTCTTCTGGTGCAAGGCCTTGAGCCGCCGGATCTCGTCGTTGATCATGCCGCTTTGAACCGGGCTGCCGCCAGGCGAATTGATGCGAAGCACCACGGCCTGCGCACTGGTGTCCTCGAAGGCACCACGCAAGGCTGGTATGAGGCGCTCAGCACTGGCCTCGCCCTCGGCATCAATCACCCCACGAATGTCGATCAAAGCCGTGTGAGGGCCGCTGGGGGCGGCACCGGTGCCGCCACGCTGGACCATCAAGCCCCAGACCACCGCCACCACCAGGCCCAACCACGCCAATCGAAAGAACAAGCGCCAGCGTCGCTCAGCACGCCTTTCGCGCAACAACTCGTCAGCCACCGTCTGCAGGCTGGCTTCCAGCGCAGAGGGGCCACGGGCCTGCGCCGCGGGCGGTGATGGCGCAGCTGTGGCTGGCCTGGGTTCGCGGACTGCAGCGTCATCACGACCCTGAGTTTCATTCTGTGCCGGTGGGGGCGAAGTGGCGTCGTCGGTCATGCATCAGGAGTGTCAAAGAACACGGGTTGAACGTCGTCGGAAGGATACCAACACACCCTGCCACCACGCTCAATCACGTGGATGGGCTTCAAGCGGCCACGGCCTCCTGGCCCTCCCGTGCAGCGCCCGGTCAGTGGGTGGTATGTCGCGCCGTGGATCGAGCAGACGATCTCCCGACGGTCAGCGTCGAGGAACTCCCCGGGCTGCCAATCCAGTTCTGCCGGCACATGGGCACAGCGGTTGAGGTAACCGACCACCTGCCCGCCAAAGCGCAA
This sequence comes from Rubrivivax sp., assembly GCA_021298085.1. Classification (GTDB taxonomy): domain Bacteria; phylum Pseudomonadota; class Gammaproteobacteria; order Burkholderiales; family Burkholderiaceae_C; genus Rubrivivax. Next base: position 17,375 of record JAJTDE010000060.1, on the reverse strand, counting down.
CACAAAGGCACGCGCCGGGCGCCGGTGTTCGACGACGTCAAACACAAGGCCCTTGCCACCGTCTTCGAGGTCGGTGCTGGCGCAGATGTCATGGGGCTCACCCATGGGGTTGACCGGCTCACCGGTGGCCTCAGCCATGGGTGGCCAGCCAATCCTGGAGCTGCGGCACGCTGTGCGCCACGAAAAGGGGCTCGAAGGCGGCAAACGAGGCATGGTCGTGTGCGCCAAAACTGACACCCAGTGCCGGTACACCGGCATTGGCCGCCATCTGCAGGTCGTGGGTGGTGTCACCGATCATCAAGGTGCGTTCTGGCGACGTCCCGAGCTCGGCCATCAGTTCCAGCAGCATCTGCGGATGCGGCTTGGACTGTGTCTCATCGGCCGTGCGCGACGCATCGAAGACCCCCAGCAGTGCGGTGGTGCCCATGGCTTCATCCAGACCGCGCCGGCTCTTGCCGGTGGCCACGGCCAACAGGTGGCTGCGCCGCTTGAGCGCGTGCAGCATGTCGAGCGTGCCGTCAAACAGCACCACCTCGTGCTGGCTGGCGAAGTAGTGCTTGCGGTAGGCCTGCGCAAGATCACCGTAACGTTCGGCTGGAAAGCCTGGTGCGGCGTGCATCAGCGCATCGCGCAAGCCCAGACCGATCACGTAGGAGGCCTGCTCAAGGCTGGGCACCGCATGGCCCACATCCCTGCAGGCGTCCTGGATGCACCGTGCAATGAGGCCGGTGCTGTCAAACAGGGTGCCATCCCAATCAAACGCGATCAGGTCAAAACGGCGACTCATGGAAAAGGCCTTTGGCAATCAACGGTGAGGTGATGGCTGTTTGCCATACAACGGTGCTTGGCGGACAGGGGCGGCGAAGCCAGAACAAGAAAAACGCCGGTACCCACCAGGTACCGGCGCTCTGTTCCAGGCACGCCTATTGGCAAGTACCAGGGAATGGATCAACCGCCTGCGGGAGCCTTCTTGGCCTTGGCTGTGGCCTTCTTGGCGGGAGCATCACCAGCCGGCTTGACGGCAGCCTTGGGCGTCTTGAGCGCAGCCTTTGCAGGCTTGGCGGACTTGGCCGCCACGGCTGGCTTGGCCGCCTTGACGGCCTTGGCCGCCTTTTCAGGCTTGGCCGCTGGGGTGGCTTTCGCGGCCTTGGCGGTGGCCTTGGCAGCTGGCGCCTTGGCGGCACCGGCTGGCTTGGCAGAGGCCGCCAGGGCCGCGCGAACCGTGCGCGTCATCGACTTGGCCGGCGGCTTGGGCGCGGGCGGACGGCTGGCCAGCTCGGCCTTCAAGGCCTTGGCCTCTGCGCGACGTGCCTTGGCCTCATCCTGACGATACTTGTCTTCGGCGGTCTGCCGCATGGCCACCGCACGCTCCAGGGCCTCTTGGAAGCGATCCTTGGTGTAGGTGCTTTCGCTACCAATGTAGACATTCTTGTTCTGCGGCTTTTCACCAAAACGAGGCAGCAAGACCTGAAGGCTGGCGTAACGGGTGCTGGAACCAGAACGCATGCGAACCAGGGGGCCGCTGACACCCACCGGCAAACCACTCTCCTTGCTCGCACTGGGCTTGGGCTGTAGCTTGCTGGGTGTGGGCATCGTGGTGATGCGGCGGATCAACTCACGGGTGGCCGCTTCCAGCGAAGCCGCCGCGCCTGTCCCGTCATTGGTGCCGTCGCTGAACATCTTGGTGCCGCCGTAGCGAACTTGCCAGCCATGGGTGTACCGATGATCAATGCGCTGGATGCACTGCGGGACCTTGAAGCGCTTGCCATTGAAGATGACGACGTCACGTGTTTTCATGCGTTATGCGGATCCAATGAAAAAAGGCTCCCTGCACCGCCCGACTCTGATGGTCAACTGATGGAAGCCGTTAACGAAGCATTCAAAGAACACGAACAGTCGATGCTCTGTGAGGCGAAACTGCCAAATACAAGACCGGATACAACCGGGGAAGCTTTGGTCATCAAGTCGCAAACTTGGTTTAACGGCCGGGCGCAGTGGCAATATCTTCGCACTCTTTTGGCCACGGTGCAGCGATTTCTACGGTCTGACCAGTGTCCGGATGCGAAAAACGAAGGCGACGGGCATGCAAAAACATTCGTGTCAAGCGGGCCGGCAGACCTTCTCCGCGGGCCAGGCGGCGATTCATATCAAAGTTTCCATACTTGTCGTCACCCGCGATCGGGTAGCCAGCCTGGGCCAGATGCACGCGAATCTGATGGGTACGTCCTGTCTTGATCGTGACATCCAGCAAGGTAAAACCCTGAAGCCTCTGAGCAACACTGACCAGCGTGATCGCTCGCTTGGCCAGCCCGGCCTGCTCATCCTCGGCGCTGGCCTGCCGCACCCGACGTTCGCCCTCTGCCGTCAGGTACTTGTGGAGCGGGACATCGATCACCTTGAGCGACGCCGGCCACTCGCCGACCACCAGCGCGGCGTAGGTCTTGCCCACTGACTTCTCGGCGCCGCGCGCGCGGAACTGGTCCTGCAGGTGGGTCAGTGCGCTGCGTTTCTTGGCCAGCAGAAGGACGCCGGAGGTTTCGCGGTCCAGGCGGTGCACCAATTCCAGAAAGCGAGCCTGAGGCCGCGCCCGCCGCAGCTGTTCGATGACGCCAGAGCTGACTCCGCTGCCACCATGAACCGCCACCCCGGCGGGTTTGTTGATGGCGACCAGCCAGTCATCTTCAAACAGTACTGGGAACTCGCGTGCCGGCGCAGATGAGGGTGTCGTCGCGGCAGGCTTGAGTTGGAGGGGTGGCACTCTGACGCTGTCACCTTGCCGCAATCGGGTGTCTGCCTGAGCGCGGCCCTTGTTGACCCGGACCTCGCCCGAGCGAATCACTCGGTACACGAGTGTCTTGGGCGCCCCCTTGAGGTGACGCAGCAGGAAGTTGTCCAGGCGCTGCCCATCCCCAGCCTCTTCGACCGTCAGATACTGAACAACCGGGGCTGCGGACGGTGGCGGCGACATCATGGACAAAACAGTTGGCATGCAACTTGGGCTCTTTTTGCCCTTTAGGCCTGCCATCGGCAGTCGAGACCCCCGAATGCGGGGCCCTATAATCAGCGCACTCGACGTTATTGCCGCAAGTGCTTGATTTGCCGAAGTTTAGCCGGCTCATCCAGCCATCAGCGGGGAACGTGAGCGGTGGACGCCTGCCAAGAGACCGATGGGTGACGCAGGCTTCCACCAAATCGTTGATGCCCTGCGTGCCCTCAGGCGCGGTGGTGCCAGCCCCGATGTGGCTGGCGGGCCGGGCCAGGCAGGCAGTCAAGTGAACATGTGTGAACCCGGCCTCTTGTGGCAGCTCGATGCAAGCGCTGTCCTGGAGACCCCCAAAGAAAGATCATCGGTGCCAGACACTGCGCTGGCACCTGCGTCAAGGCAGTCTTGAGACCATCGCCGTGAGCCTGTTGCTCGTCCTCAACCCCCTCATGCTGCGCTGCAGTCGGCCACGTGTCGCCTTGCACCGCCGCCAGCACCCCGAGCCCGCCGGGCCAGGTGCCGTCGCCGGGGTTGCAGCACCTTCAGCAAGCCCGGGCAAGGGGTACTCATCGCTGACTCGGCCGGCGCCAACGACATCCCTGAGAGGTGCCAGGGCCTGAGCAGCGGCAACAGCGAAGCCCCGTCGGGCCTGACCGCTGTGTCCACCGATGCTCCAGGTACTGACCGCCCCACCAGGGTTGCCTGCAGGCGGTTTTTTCTCTTTTTGGTTTACACCTCGACGCTTGTGCATCGTGTGCAGGCTGCGCCATGGCCGTCCAAACCAAGGCCTGGCGCGCTGACTGGAGTGCACGCTCATGAAGCGTATGTTGATCAATGCCACGCAGCCGGAAGAGCGGCGCCTGGCCATCGTGGACGGCCAGAAGCTGCTCGATTTCGAAACCGAGATCGAAGGCCGCGAACAGCGCAAAGGCAATATCTACAAGGCCGTTGTCACACGCGTCGAACCAGCGCTGGAGGCCGCGTTTGTCGACTATGGCGAAGACCGCCACGGTTTTCTGCCGTTCAAGGAAATCTCGCGTCAGTACTTCAAGGACGGCGTGGATCTGCGCACCGCCAAGATTGGCGATGTCATCAAGGAAGGCCAGGAAATCCTGGTCCAGGTGGAGAAGGAAGAACGCGGCAACAAGGGCGCCGCACTGACCACCTTTGTGAGCCTGGCGGGCCGGTACCTGGTCCTGATGCCCAACAACCCGCGCGGCGGCGGCGTGAGCCGGCGCATCGAAGGTGAAGACCGCGAAGAGCTGAAAGAGGCCCTCGACCAGCTCGAGTACCCCAAGGGCATGAGCCTGATCGCCCGGACTGCAGGCATCGGGCGCAGCGCGCCTGAACTGCAGTGGGACCTGAACTACATGCTCAAGCTGTGGGACGCCATCGACGGCGCGTCCAAGGCGGGCAAGGGTGCCTTCCTGATCTACCAGGAAAGCTCCCTGGTGATCCGGGCCATCCGCGATTACTTCCACTCCGACATCGGCGAAATCCTGATCGACACCGACGACATCTACGATCAGGCCCAGCAGTTCATGAACCACGTGATGCCCGAGATGGCAACACGGGTGAAGCGCTACCGCGACAACGCGGCGCTGTTCAGCCGCTTCCAGATCGAGCACCAGATCGAGACAGCCTTCAGCCGCACGGTCAACCTGCCCTCCGGCGGCGCGATCGTGATCGATCACACCGAGGCGCTGGTGGCGGTGGACGTCAACTCTGCGCGCGCCAACCGCGGCACCGACATCGAGGAGACGGCCACCCGTACCAACCTGGAAGCGGCCGACGAGATCGCCCGTCAGATGCGCCTGCGGGACCTCGGCGGCCTGATCGTCGTCGACTTCATCGACATGGAGGAAAGCAAGAACCGTCGCGAGGTGGAGCAGCGTCTGCGCGATGCGCTGCGCAACGACCGTGCGCGGGTTCAGTTCTCGTCCATCAGCAAGTTCGGCCTGCTCGAACTCAGCCGCCAGCGGCTGCGTCCGGCCCTGTCGGAGGGCAACCACATCACCTGTCCGCGCTGCAACGGCACCGGGCACATCCGTGACACCGAGTCCAGCGCCCTGCAAATCCTGCGCATCATCCAGGAAGAGGCCCTGAAGGACAACACCGCCGCGGTGCATGTGCAGGTGCCCGTCGAGGTGACCAGCTTCCTGTTGAACGAGAAGCGCACCGAGATCACCAAGATCGAACTCAAGCAGCGTGTGACCGTGCTGCTGATTCCCAACAAGCACCTCGAAACGCCGAACTACAAGCTCGAGCGCCTGCGCCACGACGACCCACGGCTGGAGAGCTTCCGCGCCAGCTACACGATGATGGACGAGCCTGAGGACGAGGTCGGCATCACACGACGTGAGAAGACCAAGGCCAAGCAGGAGCCTGTCATCAAGGGCGTGCTGCCTGACCAGCCCGCCCCAGTGGCCGTGGCCAAGGCAGAGCCTGTCAGCACCCCGGTCAGCACGGCCCCGGCCACCCCTGACCTGGTCGCGGGCTCGGCGCAGCCAGCCGCCTCACGCAGCACCGCCATGGTGGTGGCACCACCTGCAGCCCCAGCGGCGGCGCCGGTGGCACCCGCCAGTGGCGGGTTCCTGGGGTGGGTCAAGCGGCTGTTCGGCGGTACGCCGGCACCCACCACATCCCCCAGCCAGCCCATGCCAGCAGCGTCTGACGCTGCGTCAGGTGGCCCGGCCATGGGCGCGGTTGTTGCTGCAGGCGGCACGGCTGCCGTGGCTGCTGCTGCACTGGCGCAACGCACTGATCGCGGCGAGCCTCGCCGTGGTGAGCGCGGCGGCCGGCGTGGTGAACGCGGTGAGCGTAGCGAACGTGGTGGCCGCGGCGAACGCCCCGAGGGCCGAGCCGATGGCACACGTGCCCGCGGCGAGCGCGCTGAGCGCCCAGAACGCCAGGAACCCCGCGCAGAACGGGCAGAACGCGGCGAGCGGGTTGAGCGCCTGGACCGTGCGGACCGCCCAGAACGCGCCGAACGCCCAGCACGCGGCGAACGTCCTCCCCGTGGCGAGCGGCGCACGGAGGAAACGGCAACGGCCGACGTGACCGACGTCACGCTGCGCAAGCCCGCCGACACCACGCCACGGACGCCGGCTGCTGCCGCGTCGCTCCAGGGTGAGGAACCCGGCTTCCAGGACACCATCCCGTCGCCCGATGCCGACGAGGCCGGTGATGCCCTGCGCGATGCGGAGCGTGACGGTCGCCGTCGCCGTCGGCGTGGTGGCCGTGGCCGTGGACGCGCCGAAGGCGCCGCCGATGTCACGGTGGATGGCCAGTCCGACGTCGTGGCCGACGCCATGACTGACGCCTCACCCGAGAGCCAGGCCACGGACAACGCCTCTGGCCGTGACGAGACCGTGCGTCAGGCCGTTCCGGCGGCCGACGCGATGGCTACCGACGCTGAGAGCCCCGATGCCGCTGACAGTGGCACCCCCCGTGCCGATTCCGTGGCAGAAGGCACTGACGGCCCGCGCCGCCGTGGCCGTGGGCGAGACAGGGTGCGCCGCGAGCGCAGGCCTGACGACCAGGCGCTGGCGCCGCTCGACGCCGGTGCCGACGCCGTCACCCGCGAGGCTGTGTCCGCGGATGTCGAGCCCGTGGTGCCTGCCCCAGCCGATACCCCCGTTGGCCTTCAGCCATCGCCTGACACGGTGACCCCACCAGCGGCATCTGCACCGGCTGCACCGGCTGCACGCTACGAGCTTCCGCTGGATACGCTGAAGGGCATCGCCAGCGCCAGCGGTCTGGAGTGGGTACTGTCCGACGAAGAGAAGGTAAGCGCCGTGCGCGCTGCCATGGCGGCCGAGCCGCAGCCTGTGCATGTGCCGCGCGAGCGCAAGGCCGTGGTGGTGCTGGACGAAGGTCCGCTGGTGCTCGTGGAAACACGCAAGGACCTGACTCAGCTCAAGCTGCCGTTCGACACGACACCTCGTGAGCCGTCAGCGCCAGCGATGCACTGAGCCAACCCCTTCGCTCATGCGTCATGAGCGAAGAAGCCCGGCAACCGCCAAACGGTTGCCGGGCTTTTTTTCTGGCGCGCACAGCGTGCGCGCAGCGGGAAGGCCTGTCAGCCTGCGTGCGAGAGCGTGCCCAGGCGCTCCAGCGCCCGCACATAGGCAGGGTCGTTCATCAGCACGTCCCAGGCCAGGGGTGCCGTCTGCGGCAGCAGTGCCAGCCGCAGCTCATCGCTTGAAGCGCTAGGGCTCCACTGGCCGCGAGCGGCGGCTTCCCAGAGGCCATCCAGCAAGTCGTCAACCGCCGAGCCGCCGTCCAGTGACTGGTTGCACAGCAGGACCATGTCGCAGCCCGCCTCCAGCGCGACCACGGCGGCATCGGCGTAACTGAGCGCTTGGCCGTCGACCTGACGTGCCCCGGCCATGCTGAGGTCGTCACTGAAGATGGCCCCCGTGAAGCCCAGCTGCGCCCGCAGGATCTCCTGCAGCCAACGCGAAGAAAAGCCCGCGGGCCGGCTGTCGACGCGGCTGTAGACCACGTGCGCCGGCATGACGCTGCGCAGCGTGGTGGACAACCACTCGTACGGTTTGGCGTCGTCGCCCAAGATGGCCTTCAGGCTGCGTCGGTCCACCGGCGTGTCCACATGGCTGTCGGCCTTGACAAAGCCATGGCCCGGGAAGTGCTTGCCGCAGTTGGCCATGCCGCTGAGCAGCAGGCCGTGCATCAGGCTCTTGGCCAGCAGGCTGACGACACGCGCATCGCGGTGGAAGGCGCGGTCGCCGATCACGCTGCTGCCACCGTGGTCCAGATCGAGCACTGGCGTGAAGCTCAGGTCCACCCCGCAGGCACGCAGTTCGGTGCCGAGAACATAGCCTGCGGCGCTGGCCGCGTCGGTGGCCAGCATGGCGTCGCACATCCAGGCCTCGCCCAACACCCGCATCGGCGGCAGATGGGTAAAGCCATCCGTCCTGAAGCGCTGCACGCGCCCGCCTTCGTGGTCCACGCAGATGAGCAGGTCATCGCGCAGCTCTCGGATCTCAGCCGTCAGGCGGGTGAGCTGCGCGCGGTCTTGCCAGTTGCGCGCAAAGAGGATCAGCCCGCCGGTCAACGGGTGCTGCAGGCGCCGGCGGTCGTCGGCATTCAGGGTGGTGCCCGCGATGTCCAGCACGACGGGCGCGTGTTCACTGACCAGGGTCTCAGGTGATGTCATGTGAAGTTACCGCGCTGTTCCACCACCACATAGGCGGCGGCATAGTCCATTTCGTCGGTGACGCTGACGTGGGCCACCAGTTGCCGCTCCTCGAACCAGCGAGCCAGATCACCGTGCAGCAGGATCACCGGCTTGCCGCTGGCCGCTTTGACCACCTCGCAGGCTCGCCAGCTCATGGGCATGCGCATGCCCAGGCCGATGGCCTTGGAAAACGCTTCCTTGGCGCTGAAGCGGGTCGCCAGAAAGCTCAACCCGCGCTGCGGATGGGCGGCGCTGCGTTGCTGCCAGATGGCCATCTCCTGGTCGCCCAGCACGCGCTGGGCAAAGCGGTCACCACGCCGCTGCAGCGTCGCCGCTATCCGGCGGATGTCGCAGAGATCTGTTCCGATGCCGTAGATCATGGCGCCAGGGCACTGCGAATGCAGCGCTGATAGGCCCGCACGGTCTCGGCCATGCCCAGCTCAAGCGCATCGGCGGCAATGGCGTGACCGATGGAGACTTCGGCGACACCGGGCACGGCACGCAGGAAGTCAGGCAGGTTCTGGCGGTTGAGGTCATGGCCGGCATTGACCCCCAGGCCCACCGCCAGGGCGGCCCTAGCCGCCTCTACGTGCCGCTGCAGTTCCTGGGCCTGAGACGGGGTTCCGTGGGCCCTGGCATACGCTTCGGTATAGAGCTCGACACGGTCAGCGCCGATGTCACGGGCGAGGGCCATGGCCGCCGGGTCAGGGTCCATGAAGAGGCTGACCCGCACGCCCATGCGCTGCAGTTCAGCCACCAGCGGACGCAGGCGCTCACCGTCGCGCGCGAGGTTCCAGCCGTGGTCTGAGGTGGCCTGTTCGACGCTGTCGGGCACGAACGTGGCCTGCTGAGGGCGCACGCTGCGCACGAGGTCCATCAGGTTATGAAAGGGGTTGCCCTCAATGTTGAACTCGGCTTGCGGCCAGGCCTTGAGCATCGTCGCCAAGGCGTGTACGTCCTGCGCCGTGATGTGCCGCTCATCAGGACGCGGGTGCACGGTGATGCCATCGGCACCCGCCTGCAAGGCCAACTCCGACAGGTGCACCACATCGGGTATGCCCACCGGCCGGCTGTTGCGCAGCAAAGCCACCCGGTTGACGTTCACGGACAAGGCCGTCAGGCCAGCAGACGCCTCGCAGGCACCAGAGAGCATCAGGGGGTTCATGGGGAATGGACTTGAGGGTCAGGCAAGGGTCGATCCGCCGCCACCGCGCGTGCGCCGGGAACCGAAGTGTCCATCAACCGCTGCACACTCTGCATCACCTCGCGCGTGCGCAGGCGTTGGCTGCCCAGTTGGTGGTGAATGAGGTGACGAAGCTGGGGTTTGAGCAGCTGCAGCACGGGCACACAGGCCTCCTGAAGCTGGCGCAGCGAATCACCCGTCAGCGCGTGGTGCAGATCCAGCCAGCGCTGGCCGGGCAAGGCGGGCTCTTCGCCCGTGGCACGGGCCAGCCCAGCCTCGGCACGCAGCACGTAGGTTTCAGCAGGCAGCACAGCGGCCTGCGTCAAGGTGGACCGCGTGAAGTCAGGCAGCACACCCATGTCGCGCAGCAGCACCAGCTCGAAGGCGCGCAAGCCGGCCTGGGCCAGCAGTTCGTCGCCATGCGCCAACGCGGGCAGGGTCAGCCGGTAGGCCTCGAACAGCACGCTGTGCGCGTCATGGCGAGGCAAGAGCTTCATCAACAGTTCGTTGACGTAGAAGCCTTGAAAGAGCGCGGCTGGGGGCAACACTGGCCCACCGCCCTGCCACTCCGCCGTGCGCAGCAGATGGATGTCGGCGGCTTCAGCCGCGCCAGCACGGGCCAGCTGGACGTGGATGCGCTGGAATGGCAGCAGCACCGAGCGCAGCTGCGAAGTGGGTCGCTTGGCACCACGCGCCACGACCGTCAGGCGGCCTCGCTCGCGGGTCAACAGCTCAACGATGAGGCTGGTTTCGCTCCAGTCCCAGCTGTGCAGCACATAACTGTCCAGCTGGGTAGGCAGCGCTGTGGGCTGACGCGCAGTCCGGCCAGCACTGCGGCGCTGGGTCATCACTCGTAGCCGTAGCTGCGCAGGTGGGCATCGTCGTCGGCCCAGCCGCTCTTGACCTTCACCCAGAGCTCCAGGAAGACCTTGGCCTCCCAGAGACGCTCCATTTCCTGGCGGGCCTCGCTGCCGATGCGCTTGAGCCGCTCACCCCCTTCGCCGATGACCATGCCCTTGTGCGCATCGCGCTCGACGACGATGGTGGCGGCCAGCCGGCGCAGTGAGCCTTCTTCCTCGAACTTGTCGATGACCACCGTCGAGGTGTAGGGAAGCTCGTCACCCGTCAGGCGGAACAGCTTCTCGCGAATCAGTTCAGCGGCAATGAAACGCTCACTGCGGTCGGTCAGCGCGTCCTCTTCGTAGAGCCAGGGCTGCTGGGGCAGATAGGGCTCGATGATCTTGAACAAGCGCTCGACATCGTCGGCACGCCGCGCCGACATGGGCACATATTCGGCGAAGGGATGGCGCTCCTGCAGGCCCTTGAGCCAGGGCAGGACGTCCTGACGCCGCTGCAGGGCGTCGAGCTTGTTGGCGACCAGCAGGACAGGCTTGTCCGGTACGGCATGTCCCTGCAGCAGCGACAGCACCTTGGCGTCTTCCAGGCCGAAGCGCCCTGCCTCCACCACAAACAGCACCACATCGACGTCGGACAGTGCGCCTTGAACGGTGCGGTTCAGGCTGCGGTTCAGCGCGGCGGTATGCCGTTCCTGAAAGCCTGGCGTGTCCACAAAGACGAACTGGGTATCAGCGATGGTGCGGATACCCGTGATGCGGTGACGCGTCGTCTGCGCCTTGCGTGAGGTGATGCTGATCTTCTGGCCGACCAAGGCATTGAGCAAGGTGCTCTTGCCCACGTTCGGTCGGCCCACGATGGCCACCAGACCACAACGTTGCTCTCTGCTCACGATCGGAGGGGCCCCCCAGGCACATCGCTGGCGCGCAAGGTGGCCAGCATCTTTCGTGCGGCCTCCTGCTCGGCCTGGCGGCGCGAACGCCCCTCGCCCATTTCACTCAGTCGCAAGGCAGGCACCTCGCACACCACTTCGAACGTTTGCGCATGGGCTTGTCCTCGGGTTGATTCAATGCGGTAGGACGGCACCGGCAGCTTGCGCCCCTGGAGCCATTCCTGCAGTTCGGTCTTGGCGTCCTTGCCGAAGCTGGCGATGTCAGCCCCGTTGATGGTGTCGCCGTACAGGCGCTGCAGCACATGCGCTGCGGCGGGAAAGCCGCCATCCAGGTAGACAGCGCCCAGGATCGCCTCGACCGTGTCAGCCAAGATGGAAGGCCGCTGGCCACCGCCGGAGCGTGCCTCGCCATCGGACAGGCGCATCACCTCGGGCAGGCCCAGTGCCACCGCCACCCGGTGCAGGCTTTCCTCGCGCACCAGGTGAGCCCGCACGCGGGTCAAGTCACCTTCATCAGAGCCAGAAAACCGTTCGTAGAGCAGCGACGACACCGCCAAGCCCAGGACCGCGTCTCCCAGAAATTCCAGACGCTCGTTGTGGTCTGCACTGAAACTGCGGTGGGTAAGCGCCCGATGCAGCAGGCACGGCTGCTCAAACCAATAGCCCAGGCGCTGCTGAAGGCGTTCCAGGCGTGTGTCTCCTGAGGGTTCGTTCGGGGGGCTCATCGCCCTGCAGTTTCCGCTATTTCGAGCGTCCCTGGTACTTCAGCAGCAGGAAGACCGGGCCGCCCAGCGGAAGCTCACGCTCGTACTGGAAGGCGATGACAAAGCGGTCGTTCTCCTTGGAGATCTTCAGGTCGCTGCCACTGATGGAGCTGATGGCGTACTCGATGTTCTTCTGGGTCTCGAAGGCCGAGCGGATTTCGGCAATGCTGGCCGGCGAACTCGCAGCGATCTTGTCCACTGCACGCTTGATCGTGACGTACTCGTTGACGGTAGGTGCCACCTGGAGACCGACATACGCCAGAAAGCTCACCACGATGGCGGCTGTCAGCATCCCGAAGAGGGTTACGCCACGCTGGCGTGTGCGCGTCTTCCGCGTGAAGCGACGGTCAGAATGCATCGGTCAGCCCCGCACGGCAACCGTCGGCGCCACTCACCGGAAAGAACCGATGCGTGACAGGTTGCCGAAGTTCATCCACACAAAAAACGCCTTGCCGACGATGTTCTCGTCCGGCACAAACCCCCAGAAGCGGGAGTCCATCGAATTGTCGCGGTTGTCGCCCATCATGAAGTAGTGCCCCTGTGGCACCTGGCAGACGACGCCCTCGGCTGAATAGCGACAGTTCTCCCGGAATGGAAACTGTTTGTCGTCAGCGCCGAAAAACGAGGGCCGCTTGGGGTCGACCAGGATCTTGTGGTCGACCTCGCCCAGCTTTTCCAGAAACTGCGGCACGACACGCATGGCGTCCTCGTCGTAGAACTCATTCTGCGGGGTCAGGGGCACTTCCTTGCCGTTGACACGGAGTTTCTGGTTCACATAGGCGATCTCGTCACCAGGGATGCCCACCACACGCTTGATGTAGTCCATGCGCGGGTCGGGCGGGTAGCGGAACACCATGACGTCTCCGCGCTGCGGGTCATTGATGACCACGACCTTGGTGTTGATGACCGGCAGCCGAATACCGTAGTGAAACTTGTTCACGAGGATCAGGTCACCGACCAGCAGCGTGGGCACCATCGAACCCGACGGAATCTTGAAGGGCTCGTACAGGAACGAGCGCAGCAGGAACACGGCCAGGATCACCGGGAACAACCCGGCTGTCCAGTCGAGCCACCACGGCTGGGCCAGCACCCGCTCGCGAGCGACCGAGATGTCGCCGTCGACCTTGTCGATCCCCTGGGACTTGAGCACCGCGCGCCGCTTGGCGTCCTGCTCTTCGAGGTCGGCCGCAGCGCGAAGGCGCGCCGGCCTGAACAGGAGGCGCTCGGCCAACCAGAAGCCCAGCGTGACGACGGACAGCACGAACAGCAGCGCGGAGAAGTTTCCGTGCCACAGGCCGTACCACCAGCCACCAAGGTACACGGCCAACAGGCCAAATAATGCTGCGGTGAGTGCGCTCATGTCTAATCTTCGACTTGCAGGATGGCCAGAAATGCCTCCTGAGGCACCTCCACGCTCCCGATCTGCTTCATGCGTTTCTTGCCGGCCTTCTGCTTTTCGAGCAGCTTGCGTTTACGGGTGATGTCACCGCCGTAGCATTTTGCCAGCACGTTCTTGCGCAGGGCCTTGATGTTCTCTCGGGCGATGATGTTCGCGCCAATGGCCGCCTGGATGGCCACGTCGTACATCTGCCGAGGGATCTGCTCGCGCATCTTGGCGGCCACGGCCCGCCCGCGGTATTGGCTCTGCACGCGGTGCACGATCATCGCCAATGGGTCGACACGTTCGCCGTTGATCAGGATGTCCACCTTCACGACGTCGGCCGAACGGTACTCCTTGAACTCGTAATCCATGCTGGCGTAGCCGCGGCTGACACTCTTGAGCTTGTCGAAGAAGTCGAGCACGATCTCGGCCAGCGGCAGCTCGTACGTCAGGTGAACCTGCTTGCCGTGGTAGGCCATGTTGATCTGCAGGCCCCGCTTCTGGTTGCACAGCGTCATCACCGGGCCCACGCTGTCCTGCGGCATGTAGAGCTCCACCGTGACGATGGGCTCGCGGATGTCGCGGATACGGCCCTGGTCAGGCATCTTGCTGGGGTTCTCGACTTCCAGCACCGTGCCATCGTTGAGCTCCACCTCGTAGACCACGCTGGGGGCGGTGGTGACGAGGTCCTGGTCGAACTCGCGTTCCAGGCGTTCCTGCACGATCTCCATGTGCAGCAGCCCCAGGAAGCCGCACCGGAAACCAAAGCCCAGCGCCTGGCTCACCTCGGGCTCGTAGCGCAGGCTCGAATCATTGAGCTTGAGCTTCTCCAGTGCATCGCGCAGGGAGTCGTACTCGCTGGCCTCGGTGGGATACAGCCCCGCAAAGACCTGCGGCTGAATCTCCTTGAAACCCGGCAGCGCCGAATCAGCCGGGCCGGCGTTGTTGGGCAGCTTCTTTTCCAGCGTGACCGTGTCACCCACCTTGGCCGCCTGCAGTTCCTTGATGCCGGCGATCAGGAAACCCACTTCGCCCGCGTTCAAGGCGTCCCGTGGCTCGCTCTTGGGCGTGAAGACTCCCAGCTGCTCCAACGGGTACACCGAGTTGGTGGCCATCAGGCGGATGCGATCGCCCTTCTTCAGCTGGCCGTCCACCACCCGCACCAGCATGACAACGCCGACGTAGTTGTCGAACCAGCTGTCGATGATCATTGCGCGCGGGGGGCCGTCGGCCTGCCCGCGCGGTGCCGGCATGCGCGCGATGACGGCCTCGAGGATGTCCTCAATGCCAAGGCCTGTCTTGGCGCTGCAGGGAATGGCGTCGGTGGCGTCGATGCCGATGACGTCTTCAATTTCGGTCTTGGCCGATTCCGGATCTGCCTGTGGCAGATCCATCTTGTTCAGGACCGGGATGACTTCCACGCCGAGGTCAAGTGCGGTGTAGCAGTTGGCGACCGTCTGGGCCTCCACACCTTGCGAGGCGTCCACCACCAGCAGTGCGCCTTCACAGGCCGACAGCGAGCGGCTGACTTCGTAGCTGAAGTCAACATGCCCGGGCGTGTCAATCAGGTTCAGGTTGTAGACCTTACCGTCCCGCGCCTTGTACTGGAGGGCAGCTGTCTGGGCCTTGATGGTGATCCCGCGCTCGCGTTCGATGTCCATCGAATCGAGCACCTGGGCCTCCATCTCCCGGTCGCTGAGACCGCCACAACGCTGGATGAGTCTGTCGGCCAGGGTGCTTTTGCCGTGGTCGATGTGGGCAATGATGGAAAAGTTGCGGATGTGGTTCATCGGGAGCGGATTGGACACCAAGCTGCGCCTGCCGCCTCAGCGGGGGTGCACCGGCGGCGGAATGAGCCGCTCGAGCTGCGGCGGGCTGGGACTAAAAAAAAGGCGCGTCGAACCGGTGACGCGCCTTCCAACACAAGATATGGCAACTGCTTGTTGGGCGTCCATTGTATGCAAACAACCCCCGCTGGAACCCGCATCAATGCTCGATTCAGGGCCGTTGCGGGAAGAACACAGCAAAAGTTGATAACAGCTTATCCACAACTCTGTGAGGGGGCGCTTACCCACCATTTTGATTGGCGCAGACCACCGAGTTCCTGGCCCAAAAGAGCGGGAATCGGCACGCGCGGCAACTGATTCTATTCGTTGGCTACGTGAATGCCGTGATCCGGTAAGCCGATAAGTCAGTGTGTGCTCGCGTTCTAATTCCGAGGTGGGGGTGGGCGTATCGAGACCGTACACAAGTTCCGCCATATGAAATAACCCACTCGCTGCATCAAGCTCCGCACAAGCCTTGATGGGGCTCCCTTGGCGGGCCAAAAGAAAACCCGCAGGCCTTTCATCGAGACCTGCGGGTTGGCCTTGCCCAGAGACAGGACGGGGTATCAGCGCATCGGCCTGATCACCACAAAATTGGTCCACTCGCCGCGTCTGACGAGGGCACTCACCGGCTTGCTCTTGTCGGCCTTGGTCACCAGGTTGCCAAACTGCTTGGCGTCAGTGACTTCGGTGTTGTCGAAGGCGATGATCACGTCGCCCTCGCGCAAGCCGGCACGGGCAGCGGCCCCTTCCACCGACTCCACCCGGACGCCACCCTTGACCTTCAACTCACGGCGCTGGGCGTCGGTCAGGTCGGCGGCGGAAATGCCCAGCGCATTCTTGGGCGCAGGCGCCGGGCTCGGGTCTGACGACGCCTTGCGGGTGGGGGCCTTGTCGGGCTCGACCTCACCCACCGTCACCTGGACATCGCGCGAGCTGCCGCGGCGGAAGACCTGCAGGCTGGTGCGTGTACCGGGCTTGATGGCACCGATGATTCGGGGAAGATCACCCGACTTGTCGACCACCTTGCCATCGACACGGGTGATGATGTCACCCGCCTCGATGCCCGACTTTTCGGCGGGGCTGCCTGCTTCGACGCTGCGTACCAATGCGCCGGCAGGCTTGCCCAGACCGATGGACTCAGCCACTTCCTTGGTGACAGGCGCAATGCTCACCCCGATGCGCCCGCGGACGACGCGTCCGTTGGTGCGGAGCTGGTCGGCCACCCGCATGGCTTCATCAATCGGGATGGCAAAGGCAATGCCCATGTAGCCGCCTGAGCGGCTGTAGATCTGTGAGTTGATGCCCACCACCTCACCGCGCAGGTTCAGCAAGGGACCGCCGGAATTGCCCGGGTTGATGGCTACGTCGGTCTGGATCAGTGGCAGGTAGTCGCCCGTGTCGCGCTGCTTGGCACTGACGATGCCGGCCGTCACGGTGTTTTCCAAGCCGAATGGCGAGCCGATGGCCAGCACCCACTCACCCACCTTCAGGCGGTTGGCGTCGCCGATCTTCACGAACGGCAGCCCGGTGGCATCGATCTTCACCACTGCCACGTCGGTGCGCTGGTCGCTGCCGATGATGCGGGCCTTGAACTCGCGCTTGTCGGTCAGCGTGACCAGCACCTCATCGGCCCCTTCGACCACGTGGGCGTTGGTCATCACAAAACCATCGGCGCTCAGGATGAAACCCGAGCCGACGCCACGTTGCTGTGGCTCTTCGTCCTGGGGTTGCCCGCGCCGCTGGCCCGGGCCCGGCATGGGGATGCCGAAGCGGCGGAAGAACTCCTCCATGCGGGGGTCGACCTCACCCTGGCCAAACACGGAAGGACGCCCGTTGCCCGAGCGCTCCAGGGTGCGGATGTTGACCACGGCAGGGCTGTTGCGCTCAGCCAGTTCAGTGAAATCGGGCAGGCCCGCCTGCGCATGTGCGGCCGAAGGCGCCACCGCCAGGAGCGTCGCCATGAAGAGCAACGCAAACAGACCGGCCACCCAACGGCGAGCGGCAGAGGTGTGGCCGACAACGGTTCGGTGGCCCAAGCCCCGAGTTGGCGCGCTGGCGCTTCGTTCAGTGGGGCGAGCAAGCAAGGCAAGATGCATGGATGGTTCTCCGGATGACAGGAGCAGCGTGGACAGAGGCACAGGCGCTGCCTCCAGCGCCTGCAGTTGAGGTGGAAACGCTGGCCTTCAAGGGCCCCGCGTCGTGCAACGCCTACGACTTGCGGGAGATACCGTCGGCAAACGCCTTCAGGGTGCCCAGCGGAACATTCCCCATGACCGTCAACCACCAGC
>JAJTDE010000010.1 GCA_021298085.1 Rubrivivax sp. | reverse complement strand
CGGCACTGCCGGGCTTCATTCATGGCGCTCGGCGGCTCCGGGCTTGTGGCAGGGTCGCGAAGATCAGCCCGGTACGCCCGCACGGTCGATCCGGTGGTTCTGGCCGCCCCGGCTGGCGATCTTCAGCGCACCGATGCGGTTGCCCAGTTCGGCACAGCGATCCAGGCTCCAGCCCCGCTCCAGCCCGTACAGCAAGGCTGCACGGAAGGCATCGCCGCAACCGGTCGGGTCGACCACCTGGGTGGCGCTGACGCCGGGCACGGCGCGGCGTTCACCCTGAACCCACAGTTCGCAGCCCTCGGCACCCAAGGTCACCACGACACCCTGCAGGTGTGAGCGCGACAAGCTCTCCAACGTGTGGCCGGTGCGCTCACACAGCATGCGGCCCTCGTAATCGTTCACGGCCACCCACTGTGCGCGTTGGATGAAGGCCTTGAGCTCGTCGCCGTTGAACTGCGGCAGCTGCTGGCCCGGGTCAAAGATGAAGGGAATGCCTGCACGGCCCATCTGTTCAGCGTGCGACCACATCGCCTCCCGGCCATCGGGCGCGATGATGCCGATGCGCAGGTCGGTGCGGTCTGTCGGGACGGCAATCTCGGCGGCCTGCTGCATCGCACCCGGGTGAAAGGCTGTGATCTGGTTGTTGTCGGTGTCCGTGATGATGATGGCCTGGGCGGTGTAGTTGCTGGCCATCGTGGTGACGAGCGAAGTGTCCACACCCCATTGGTTCAGGCGTTGGCGGTAGTCCGTGCCATCGTCGCCCAGCGTGGCCATCACCACGGGTTCTCCGCCCAGCGCCCAGAGGTTGTAGGCGATGTTGCCGGCGCAGCCACCAAACTCGCGGCGCAGGTCAGGCACCAGGAACGAGACGTTCAGGATGTGCAGCTGGTCGGGCAGGATCTGCTGGCTGAATCGGCCTGGGAAGGTCGTGATGGTGTCGTAGGCGAGTGAACCGCAGATCAGGGCGGGCATGAGGGCTCCAGTGACAGGCCGAGGGCTCAGGGATAGAAGATTTCGACGGTATAGCCTGCAATGCGGGCGTCTGACACCTGCAAGACCGTCTGCAAGGTGATATCGGCGCCAGCCGGCAATTGTGCAGCCGAGCCGCGCCAATCCCTGGCCAGCAGTACCCGCCGTATGAGGGCCTGACCCTGACTGTCGGTCAGCGTCAGTTCAACCGCGGGGAACAGCACGACGGTGTCGGCCCGGTTGCGCAACGCCACGGTGAGGTCGTAGCCGTCCATCCCACCGGCCCGCTGACGCAGGTTGCTGCCCTCCACCGCGAGGGCTGACAACTGGCGAGGGGCAGAGATGCTGCACCCCAGCGGCTTGCACAGTGCCGACAGAACCCCGTGTGTGGCCGGCACATGCGCCGCGACCTTGTCCCGCCAGGCCAGAGACACCTGCACGATCAGCAGCAGTACCAAGGCCGCAATCGTCAGGCGCCAACGCTGCCGCGCGGCCCGCGTCAGCGGGCGTTGACCGGGCAACGGTTGCCGCATGAACGACGGAGCCTCAGCGGCGGCCTCGCCGGATCGTGGTTCCAGTCGCGTCTCGACATCGTCAAACCCGCGGATCGGGCGGTCGTCCCAGGCCGCGGGCTCGGACGGAGGGAGCGGTGGCGACGGTGACAGTGGCGCAGCCTCGGTCGGCGCGGTGGCGGTCACCAAGGCGGCATGGCTGTCGGAGGCTGGATCGTTGGCCAGCGGACCGCATGCGTCCGCATGCGACACCGCTGAAGGCAGACCCTCTGCGACGGGCAAGGGCGCGCCGGGGATGGCCACGGGCGCTGAAGAGCCCGGTGCCGGCACGGCCGCCGCTCGCGCGGGTGCAGGCGAGGGCGCAGCAGGAAGAGAAGGCGCAGGGGCCGGTGGTGGCGAAACGGGCGGCGGCGGCGACAGCGGCGGTGTTGCCATGCCGCGCGAAAGCGCGGCCACCGTCTTGGAGGCAGGTACTGCGCTCACCGGTCGCGGCGGTGCCGTCGGTGCCCTGGCAGCTGATGCACTGCCTGTGGCGGTTCGTGACGCCCCCGCAGCACCGCCAGCGGTTGTCTGCTGCGCAGCCTGCACTGCCTGCCGCGCCGTCTCGACCGCCAGCGACCCTGGCTGCGTGTCGATCTCGTACAGCGCTTCCAGCGCATTGAAGACCTCGTTGCATCTCCCGCAACGCACCCAGCCGCCCGACACTTTGAGCTGGTCTTGCACCACCCTGAACGAGGTGCCGCAGGCAGAACAGCGCGTAGCAAGCGTCATGCCGGCATCATGCCATGAGGGCCTGAGGCTTCCGCGGTGCGCCGCTTCGAGCTTGAAACCTGACGTTTCACCGCAGCGGCACTGAACCCGTCATCAAGACCCAGCCCTCTTCTGCATCGGTGACCTGCAGGGCCAGGTACGGCGCATAGGCCTGCGTGAGCTCACCGGCTTGGCGTTCGAGGATGCCGGCCAGCACCAGCTGCCCGCCCGGCGCCAGGTGTCCGCGCAGCAACGGCGCCAACAGCTTCAGCGGCGTGGCCAGGATATTGGCCAACACCACCGGGTAGAGCCCGGCGGCGGCATCGGGCAAGCCGGCCTGAAGACCGACACCATTGGCTGCGGCGTTGGCCTGGGTGGAGGCAACAGCCGCCGGGTCGATGTCGACGGCATCAATGCCGCGTGCGCCAAACAGGCCTGCCGCCACCGCCAGGATGCCTGAGCCGCAACCATAGTCCAGCACCCGTTCCCACCCAAGCGGTCCACCCGACCGTTCAGCCTGTGCGGCGATCCAGCGCAGGCACATCCGAGTGGTGGGGTGCGTGCCGGTGCCAAACGCCAGACCGGGGTCCAGGCGGATGACCTGCCGCGCAGCCGCTGGAACCTCATGCCAGGTGGGGACGATCCAGAAGGAAGTCGTGATGGGCACTGGCGCAAACTGGGACTGCGTCAGTCGGACCCAATCGGTGTCAGGCACCACCTGCAGCGCCTGCAGGTGCACCTGTGAGGCCCAGGCCTGGGCCTGCAGCAGCGTGGCGGCTTCCGTGGCCTGCGCTTCGCTCTCGAACAGCACGCGCAGCGTCGAGCGCTCCCAGCCGCTGCGGTGCACGGGCATGCCGGGCTCACCGAACAGCGGCCGCTCATCCTGGCTGCCGGCGTCGGCGTCCTCCACGGATACCGACAGTGCCTCGGCCTCGTCGATCAGGGCATCGGACAGCGACTCCACCAGCGATTCCGGTACCCGCAGCACCAGCTCAACGTGCGACATCACCCCCTCCTGAGGCCACCGGCCCCCGCTCACGCATGCTGCTTGCGACGGGCCATCCAGCCATCCAGGTAATGGATGCTGGTGCCGCCGGCCATGAATGAGGAATCGACCAGCAGCTCGCGGTGCAGCGGGATGTTGGTCTGGATGCCTTCGACCACCGTCTCCGACAGGGCGATGCGCATGCGGGCCAGTGCCTGTTCACGGGTGTCGCCATGGACGATGATCTTGCCGATCATGGAGTCGTAGTTGGGCGGCACCAGGTAGTTGGTGTAGGCGTGTGAATCGACCCGCACCCCCGGGCCACCCGGTGCGTGCCACAGAGAGATTCGGCCGGGCGACGGCACGTAGGTGTAGGGGTGCTCGGCGTTGATACGGCACTCGATGGCGTGGCCGCGCATCTCCACGGCCCTCTGCGCGAAGGGCAGCTTCTCAC
Organism: Rubrivivax sp.; assembly: GCA_021298085.1. GTDB lineage: Bacteria > Pseudomonadota > Gammaproteobacteria > Burkholderiales > Burkholderiaceae_C > Rubrivivax. Next base: position 54,122 of record JAJTDE010000010.1, on the reverse strand, counting down.
CCGCCGCCACGCGGATCTGCAACTGGACGATGTCGATGCCGGTGACAAGCTCAGTCACCGGGTGCTCAACCTGCACCCGTGTGTTCATCTCGATGAAGTAGAACTCGCCGTTCTCGTACAGGAACTCGAAGGTGCCTGCGCCGCGGTAGCCCATCTTCTTGCAGGCGGCGGCACAGCGGTCACCGATGCGCTCGATGACGCGCCGGGGGATGCCGGGCGCCGGCGCTTCCTCGATGATCTTCTGGTGGCGCCGCTGCATCGAGCAATCGCGCTCGCCCAGCCAGACCGCATTGCGGAAGGCGTCGGCCATGACCTGGATCTCGATGTGCCGAGGATTCTCCAGGTACTTTTCCATGTAGACCGCCGGGTTGCTGAACGCGGCACCGGCCTCGGCACGGGTGGTCTGCACGGCATGGATGAGCGCTGCTTCGGTGTGCACCACCCGCATGCCGCGGCCGCCACCACCGCCAGCCGCCTTGATGATGACCGGGTAGCCAATCTGGCGGGCAATGCGGATGATGTCCTTGGGGTCGTCCGTGAGTGCGCCCTCGGAGCCCGGCACACAGGGCACACCGGACTTGATCATCGCCTGCTTGGCCGCGACCTTGTCGCCCATGGTGCGGATGGCGTCGGGTGTCGGGCCGATGAAGACAAAGCCGCTGCGCTCCACCCGCTCGGCGAAGTCGGCGTTTTCGCTGAGGAAACCGTAGCCAGGGTGGATGGCTTCCGAATCCGTGACTTCCGCCGTCGAGATGATGGCGGGCATGTTGAGGTAACTCTGTGCGCTGGCTGCCGGGCCGATGCACACAGCCTCGTCGGCCAGCTTCACATACTTGGCTTCGCGATCGGCCTCTGAGTAGACGACCACCGACTTGATGCCCATCTCGCGACAGGCGCGCTGGATACGCAGTGCAATCTCGCCCCGGTTGGCGATCAGTATTTTCTTGAACATGGTGTGTTGGCCGGGCTCACTCGACGATGAACAGCGGCTGGCCGAATTCGACCGCCTGACCGTTCTCACACATCACCTTCACGATGCGGCCGTCGAGATCGGATTCGATCTCGTTCATGATCTTCATGGCCTCGACGATGCACACCGCCTGTCCGGCCTTGACGTCCATCCCGACATCGGCGAAGGCCTTGGCACCCGGGCTGGCGGCGCGGTAGAAGGTGCCCACCATGGGTGACTTGATCATGCGCTGCGCGGGTGCGTCCGGCACGCCAGGCGCGGCCCCGGCTGCGGGAGTCGACGACGGCGAGGGCGACGACCCCGTTGTGCCTGTTGCTGCCACGTTGCCGGGCATCGGGTTGACGCCGTCGGAGCCGTAGTGCGGCACTGTCACCATTCCGGGTGCATGTGTGGCTGTGCCGGGCATCGCCTTGACGATGCGCACCTTGCCTTCGGCTTCCGTGATTTCGAGCTCAGTGATGCTGGATTCAGAGACCAGGTCGATCAAGGTCTTCAGCTTGCGAAGGTCCATGGGGTGTCCTCTTGTCAGGATGGCGGCTTCAGCGCGTGGACGCGCAGGGTTTACCGGTGCAGTACCGCCTTGGAAGGGGGTACCAGGCGTATCTGCCGACGCTGTGCCCGGGTGAAGAAGAAAACGACGCATTTAGGCCTGAAAAGGACGCGAACTGTTGCGTTTCTTCCCTCATCAGACGCCTTCTGATGGTGCGCTTGCCCCCTTGTGGAGAGCGTTGTGGCCGTTCGCTGGCCGGGTAGGCTTCCCGGTGCTCGTCAGAAGTTCACTTCAAAAGCACGATTTTGGCGCAAAAAAGAAGCTTTCACCTACCTCTTTCCGGTTAACGCCGCAATGGGCAGCGCCTCAGACGTGTCGCCACTGATCGAGCTCGCCTTCGCTGAGTTCACCGAGCTTGCGGTGAAGGATGCGGCCATCGGCGCTGAACGCCACGGTGAAGGGCAGGCCATTCTTGTCATTGCCCCAGTCTCGACCCCACTGCATCGCGTCAAAACCGGCGACGGCAATGTCATAGCTCACCGGGTTGGCCTTGAGGTAATCGGCGACTGCGTGTCGCTTGTCCACCGCCAGGCCCAGGATACGCCAGCGCGGCCGGCCCGCCTGCGGCTTCTGGCCCCGGTAGAAGCGTTCGATCATGGGCATCTCGCGCACGCAGGGTGGGCACCAGGTGGCCCAGAAGTTGACGATCAGCGGCTGGCCACGCAGGGCGCCCAGTGTGAGCAGGCTGCCATCAGGACGTTCGAGCTCATACGACCACCACGACTGCGGCGTGTCGGGGCTGCCTGCAGCGGTGGCGCCGGATGTGGCGGGTGTTGCCGCAGTGGACCCTGCCCCGCGCTGCCCCAGCCACTGCCAGGACACACCCGCCGCGGCAGCCGCCGCGCCAGCCCCGCCGATCACCCAGTGTCGGCGCTTCATGCCGCGGCTCCCGAGGCCAGGCCTGCCGGTCGTGCGCCCGCAGCAACCATGGCCCTGACCGCCGGCAGCGCCCCGCGCCAGCTGCGCCCCTGGCTGTCGGGCTTCAGGGCGCCCCGCAGTTCGTCGGTCTCGCGCACCGCCAGTTGAACGGCCACAGGTTCAGACCAGGCGGCGATGCGGTCCTGCACGATCAGCCAGGTGGTCTCCCGCCGCCCGCGGTCATGGGTGGTCACCTCATGGGGCACACCGCGGTTGAGCAGCTCGATGGGCACGGCCTTGGGGTCGTCGGCGTAGAGGTCGATGCTGATGGGGCTGTGACGAGTGGCGGTGCCACGCCAGACAGCGCCGCTGAGGTGAGGCTGATGGGCGCCGAGTCGCTCCATCCAGGCCAACGCCAGCTGACGCAAGGCCTGGAGTTCCTGGGGCTGCGTTTGCGCGCAGAAGAGTTCGATGTGCTCGCGCAGCGCCGCTTCCACCGCCTCGTCGCTGGGTATCGTGGGCCGCCGCAAGTCCAGTGCCCGTGCGGCCTTGGCCTTGGCGCTGGCGTAATCCAGCCCAGTCTCGGCAATCAGCCGCGCAGCCTCGTGGGCGATGGCCTCGGTGTCGTCGTGCATGGCAGGGGGCTTCCAGGGCTTCTCAGGGCAGGGTGACCGCAGACATCCGCGCCATGACGGTGGCACTGCGGCCGCTCAGGTAGGCCGACGTCGGGCGCTTCTCGAAGCGTTTCGGGGCCGGCAACATCACCGCCAGTCGTGCAGCTTGCCAGGGTGTCAGCCGCGACGCATCCGTGCGGAAATAGTGCTGGGCGGCAGCCTGCGCGCCAAACACACCTTCACCCCACTCCACGTGGTTGAGGTAGATCTCGAGGATGCGCTGCTTGCTCAGCAGTGCCTCCAGCAGCATCGTCAGCACAAACTCCTGGGCCTTGCGCAGCACGGTTCTCTCGCCCGACAGGAGCAGGTTCTTGGCCAGTTGCTGGGTGATGGTCGACCCACCCACCACCTTGGCGTCCACCGGCCTGGCCTGCGGGCCTGCACGCTGGTTGCGGCGCTCGGCCTGCGCCTCGGCGCGTTGGTTGCGTTCCCAGGCCTGTTCCAGCGCATCCCAGTCGATGCCGCCGTGTTCGACGAAGCCGCCGTCCTCGCTGGCGATGACGGCGCGCTTGAGGTGGTCCGAGATCTGGTCGGCGTTCACCCACTGTTGTCGCCAGGGCAGGTCTCCCTTCTCGGCCACCAGCCGCATGGCTTCGCTGCGCTGGAAGGTGGTGGATTGAGGGTCCAGCACCACCATCAGCGCGATACGCAGCACAAAGAAGAGCTGCAGGCTGATGGTGCACAGCACAAGCAGCAAGGCCATCCGCAGAGCCCATGACATGAGAGGCTTCATTGGGGGCAGGCCGGTCTCAGTGGGCGCCCGGGCTGGCCAGCCGTGCACGCAGTGCCGCCAGCACTGGCGCGGTCTGGGGCCGCACGCCGCGCCAACCCTCGAAAGCCAGGGCCGCCTGGGCCACAAGCATGCCCAGCCCGTCGATGGCACGGGCCGCGCCATGGTGGAGCGCCCAATCCAGGAACACCCGCGCGCTGGGCCCGTACACCAGGTCAACCGCGCAGCAGCCTTCGGCCAGCACCTGAGGGGGTGCCGGTGGTGCCTGGCCGGCCAGGCTGGTCGAGCTGGCGTTGATGACCAGGTCAAACGTGCCGGCGCCCGGCAGCTGTTCGGGGCTCAGCGCCTGCAGGTCAGTGTGGGACGCCGCGGCGACGGCCGCGTGGCGTTGGACCAGGGCCTCGGCCTTCGCGTGGGTGCGGTTGCTGACCACCAGACGCTGCGGCCCCTCGTCCAGCAACGGCCCGAGCACACCTGCGGCCGCGCCGCCCGCGCCGATCAACAGGATGTGAAGGCCCTGCAGCACCAGGCCTTCGTGGTCGCGCAGGTCCTGCACCAGCCCGGCTCCGTCGGTGTTGTCGGCCGACCAGCCAGGCGTGTCGAAGTTCAGCACGTTGGCGGCGCCGGCCAGCACGGCCCTGTCGCTGGCCTGGCGAGCCAGCCGCAGCGCATCGAACTTGAACGGCATGGTGACATTGCACCCGCGCACAGGCCCCAGGTGTGCGGCCTCGGCCGGCTGGTCTACCCAGGCCCGCAGCGAGTCGGCAAAGGCGTCTGGCGCGCATTCGCGGCGGTCGTAGACCAGGCGCTGGCCCGTCTGTTCGGCAAAGGCCTGGTGGATGAACGGCGATTGGCTGTGGGCCACGGGAAAGCCGAAGACAGCGTAGCGGTCAAGCATGGCGGGCGTGGGTTCGGATGACGGCAAGCAAGGAGGCCCTGGCGCCGGGTTTCATCGCGCGGTCAGGGTGGTGGCCAGCCCTTCCTCGCGGGTGAAGCGGAAGCGGGACGTGACCACGATCTGGTCGGCCTGACGGCGCATGGCTTCGGTGAAGGGCCCGTAAGGCGCTGCCGCGTGCACGATGGCCACAGCGCGCGCGTCGAGCTGCTTGTTGCCGGAGGATTTGACGATCTCGGCCTCGACGATCTGGCCGGTGGCCGCCACCGTGACGTTCATCGTCAACTCGCCATAGAGCTTGCGCCCGTTGGCCTCGGGAAAATCTCGGGTGCCGCGGTCTTCGATGCGCCGACGCAGCGTGTCGTAGTAGACGGCATACACGGCTTCCCGCGTGGCAGGGCTGATGTAACGCTTCTTGGGCCGGGCGTTCTCTTCGTTGATGCGCTTTTCAATCTCCGCCAGCACACGCAGCAGTTGCCGGCGTCGTTCCTGCAGTTCGCGCTCGGCAGGGTCGCCCAGCTCCTCTCGCCTGGGGTCAGGCGGGGGCAGCAGCGAGAGTTCACGGCGGATGGTTGCCAGCAGTTGCTGCTGCTCCTTCTGCATGCGCTCAATGCGCTTGCGCGCGTCTTCGATGGCGTCACCGCTCTCGACCGTGACGGCCGGTGGCAGAGGCGAGGTGGCGCGGCCGGCCAGCGCGTCGCCACCCCCAGCCAGCGAGGCCTGGGCGATGGCCTGCGCCTGCGTCGGCGGTTCGTTGGAACGCGCATTGACCAGGATGACTTCCAGCGGGGTGTCGGTGAAGGTCCGGTTGAAGGCCTCAGGGTCGACAAAACGGAAGGTCAACAGCGCGGCATGCAGCGTCAGCGACACCAGCAGGGCCAGCTGCAGGGTGGACATGCGCCTGGGCAGCCAGCGCCAGCGCTTCCCCGCTGCGGCTGAACGGGGGCGTTGGCCTGCGGCGCGGCGAGCCTCAGAGGCCCGCTTGTTCGCGCTGCGCGCCCGCGCCTTCTTCGCTTTGTCGGACTGCTGGGCGCTCGCCATCTGCGGCTTCCTCGGCAGGGGTGTCGTTGAGGTCGATGGCCAGCGCCAGCGGTGCGGCAGCGCTGTCCTCGTCGTCGTCGGCGGTGTCACTCGGTGGGCTGGCCGCTGCCGGCACATCGTCCAGCCGCTTCAGCAAGCGGGCATGGGCTTCGAGTGTGAGCAGGTCCACACCCTCGATGCGCGCCCGCACATGGCTGCCGCGCGGCAGGCTCTCGGTGCCGGGCACGCGGAAGACCAGCGGCAGTGCATCGGCCCGCACCAGGCCGTCCTTCATCACCGCAGCATCCAGCTCGGTCACGCCCTGCTGCTGCAGCCAGCGCAGTGTCCAGAAGCGTTCGATCTGGTTCTGGAAACCGTTGTAGGTGGTATAGGCCGTGTCGAAGTTGGACACGATGGCCATCAAGGTGGCGTCCTTCGGCTTGAAGGGCGCGGCCAGCGCGGCCGTGCGGCCATGACGGGCTGCGGCGATGATCTGCCACTGGTTGGCCAGATCGACATAACGCCGCAGTGGCGATGTGGACCAGGCATAGGCGGATACCCCCATGCCCGCGTGCGGCAGTGGCCGGGTGCCCATGCGTACCTTGATGCCGGGCGCCAGGCTGGCCTGGCTGCGGTAGATGGCCGGCACACCCAACTCGCCCAGCCAGGCACCCCAGCTGCTGTTGGCCAGGATCATGGCTTCGGCCACGATCAGGTCCAGCGGGGCGCCGCGTTGCCGGGTGCCGATCAGCACCGTCTCGTTGCCTTCTGGCGGCTCGTCGCCGGCGTCGCCTTCGCCGCGGGCCAGCTTGAAGGTGAAGTCCGGGCGGTTGAAGGTTTCCGGCTTGCCCCGCACCTGTTCGCGCAGGCCCTTCAGGTGCCTGGCCAGGCGAAAGCAGAAGGCCAGCTCGGTGGCGAAGGCATAGCTGGCCGGTTCAGCGCCGGTCAGCGAGGCCTCGGTGACCACGGTGTCGAGCTTGTCATGGCGCAGGTTGGCCGCGATGGGCACGCGTTCCACCCGCGTCTCGCGGCTGCGCAGCTCCAGCGTGGCCTCGTCGAAGCTGGCGTACAGGCTGACCGCGGGGCAGTCTCGCCCTTCGGCCAGCGTGTAGGCCTGCACCACCGCGTCGGGGAGCATGGTGATCTTCCAGCCCGGCATGTAGACGGTGGACAGGCGGTCGCGGGCCACGGTGTCCAGCGCCGACCCCGGCGTGATCGCCAGGCCCGGTGCCGCGATGTGGATGCCCAGTGTCACGGTGCCGGTCCCCAGGCCCTGCACCGACAGCGCGTCGTCGATCTCGGTGGTGGCCGAGTCGTCGATGGAGAAGGCCTGCACCGCGGCCAGCGGGAGAGCCTCACCGCTGATGACGGGCGCAGCCAGCTCAGGGAAGCCCGTGCCCTTGGGAAACTCGTCGAACAGGAAGCGCTTCCAGTGGAACTGGTAGGGGCTGTTGATGGCGCCGGCGCCTTTCAGCAGCTCCAGCGGTGCGCGCTGGGAACGCCGGGCGGCCTCGACGACGGCCTTGTACTCGGGGCCGTTCTTGTCGGGCTTGAAGAGGATGCGGTAGAGCTGTTCCTGGATGGGCGGCGGGCACTGGCCGGCCACCAGTTCAACCGCCCAGGACTCGATCTGGGCGAGCTGCTGCTTCTTGCGCTCGATGCCCAGCAGCGCGGCCTTGACCGTCTCTTCGGAGGCCTTCTTGAACTGGCCCTTGCCCGCACGGCGGAAGTAGTGCGGCGCCTCGAAGAGCCGAAACAAGGTCGCGGCCTGCAGCTCGGGCCCGGCCTGGGCCGAGAAGTAGTCGCGTGCCAGCGCAGCAAAGCCGAATTCACCCTCTGGGGCAAATTCCCAGGCCATGTCCAGGTCAATTTGGGCGGCTTCGGCCTGCGCATGCGCGAGCAGCTCCGCCGGGGCCGGCTTGTCAAAGCGCAGCAGCAGGTGCGCCGATTTGACCTTCACCCGCTTGCCGGATTCCAGTTCCACCTGGGCCGAGCTCTCAGCTTCCGACAGGATTCGGCCCGCCAGAAACTTGCCCGCGTCTTCAAACAATGCATACATCACGGCGGATTGTCGCCGCAGCGCCGATGCCCGCAGCGGGACGCAACACAAACCGCAAAGACTTACACCGTCATGCCGCCCGACACCTCGATCACCGCACCGTTGACATAACTGGCTTCGTCACTGGCCAGGAAGGCATACACGTTGGCGATCTCCTCGGGGCGGCCCAGCCGGTGCAGCGGCACCTGCTCGCGCATCTGCTGCATGACCTTGTCGGGGATGCTGGCCAGGATGGGGGTTTCGACAAAACCCGGCGCCACGGCATTCACGCGGATGCCCTTGGGGCCCAGTTCGCGCGCCCAGGTCTTGGTGAAGCCGATGACGCCGAACTTGCTGGCGGCGTAATTGGTCTGCCCGTAGTTGCCATAGATGCCCACCACGCTGGAGGCGTTCAGGATCACACCGGACTGCTGCTCGAGCATCATGGGCAGCACCGCCTGGGTGGCGTGGAAGACGCCCCGCAGGTTGACATCGATGACGCTGTCAAACTGCTCCAGCGTCATCTTCTGCAGCCGCGCGTCACGGGTGATGCCGGCGTTGTTGACCAGCACATCGATGCGCCCGAAGCGCACCTGCGCCTGCTGGGCAACCGCGTCCAGTGCGGCACGGTCGGTGACGTTGGCGACGATGCCCAGCACCGCCGCGCCGCGCGCCCGCACCATCGCGGCAGCGGCGTCCACGCCATCGGGTTTGACATCACAGACGACCACGGACGCGCCTTCTTCGGCGAACTTCAGTGCCGTGGCCAGGCCAATGCCCTGTGCGGCGCCCGTGATGATGGAGACCTTGTGCTTCAGTCGCATAGTTTCAAGTGGTGGAGGATGACGCTCAGGTGCTGGTCGAAATCAGACAGGGCATGGTCGCTGCCCTGCACGATGTGCATCTTCGCACCCTGGCAGCGCGTGTGCATCTCGTGCCAGTCCAGCACCTCGTCGCCGGTGGCGATGACGGCCAGCCAGCGTGCTGTGATCTCGGCTGGCAGCGGGCCCGGAAGGCCCGGCAGTGTGTGCCGACGCAGCTGTTCGATGTACTCGGGCCGGAAGTAGAAGGCTTCATCGGGCGCATGGAAGGCGCGTTGCTCGCCGATGTAGGCGGCCAGGTCACGCGCGGGGTCCACCGCGGGGTTGATCAGCACCGCTGGCCAGGCCTTCTGGGCCGACAAGCCCATCGCGTAGAAGCCGCCGAGCGAACTGCCGACCACGGCGCTGTGCGCCGCCGGCCAGTGCGCCGTGCCCTGGTGCACCAGGGCCATGGCCTCGTCGGGCGAGGGCGGAAGCTGCGGGCACCAGGCCTGCACCGCGGGGCGGTGCTCGCGCAACCAGGCCAGCATCCGCTGGGCCTTGAACGACTGCGGCGAGGACCGGAATCCGTGCAGGTAGAGCAGGTGAGTGGGTGCCGCCGGAGGGGCCGCACCCAGCGCACCGGCTGCGGGGGCAGCCGGTGCCACGGGCTCAGGCACCCTGCTTCACCAGCGGCGCCTTCAGGGCCTCGGCCAGGGCGGCTTGGCTGTCGGCCAGGTGCGCCTTGGCGATGCTCGTCCAGCCGCCGGCGGCGAGTGCGCGCTTCAGGTCGGCTTCGAGGGCCAAGGCCACCTGGCGATGCACTGCACGCAGGTCGGTGGCGGCGCTGGGTGTGGGCCGAACCAGCCCGGCGACCAGCCGCTTGACATGCTCGCGCTGCAGGTTGCGGCGCAGGCTGTCGATGTTGCGGTCCTTCGGACCGGCCTTGAGCTCTTGCCAGACCGCGGCGCTGAGCCGGTCCTGCAGTTCGGCGTAGCTGAGCAGCTCTTTGGCATCGGCGACCTTGGTCTCGTTGTCAGCCATGCGCACGGCCTTGCCGTCGGACATCAGGTTGTCCAGCACGCCACGCTGCAGGTCCAGCACGGCGCCCACCAGGCTGAAATCCGGGCCCTGCGGCGGCCTGTTGCTGGCCCAGCGGTCAAACTGGTCAATGCCCAGGCGGCTCAGGAACGCAGGGTCGAACTTGAAGCTGCGGCTGGAGAAGACCTCGTTGACCAGGATGTCCAGCGCCTGGCGCTGCTGCGCTACCGGAACCGGCTGCACCAAGGCCTGTTGCGCACCGGCCAGCGCACGGCTGGTGTAGGTGCCGCCCACGTACTTGGCGAGCATCGGCGCCACGCTGCTGAAACCTGCCAGGCCCCGCTCGAGGTTGCGGCGGTAGACCGTCATGTCGTCATCGGCGGCCAGCTTGCGTGCCTGCGTGAGCTCCCACAACTCACGAGAGAGTTTCATTTGCCGCTGGGCAAAGGCCATCGGGTTGTCGCCGAGGTCGCGCTGGTTGATCAACGGGTCATTGTTGGTGACCAGGTCTTCGTCGGTGCCGTAAGCCAAGCCGGGTTCGCTGGCCTGGCGCGTGGCGATGGCCGCCAGGCCGGCCTTTTCCTGCCCGGGCGCAAACTCGCGGTAGCCGTACTCGATGGCCCAGTAGTCATACATGCCCAGCGTGGTCATGTGGTGGGCCGACGGGCCTTCGCTGCCCAGGGCGATGTTCAACGCGTTGTAGTCCATCACCGAGTTGGACACACCGCGTTCAGCCACAAACCGGGCGTCGCGCAGCTGGGCCTGGGTCACACCCGTGGACGCACGGAAGTTGTGGCGCAGCCCGATGGCATGGCCTACCTCGTGCATGACCACGTCCTTCAGGGCGTCGGCGATGTACTTGTTGGCCTCGGGGCCGTCGGGGGCGATGGTGCCGCGCTCGACCAGCAGCGCAAAACCGAACTGCGCCTGCTCCATGGCGCTGTGCGCGTTGTCGCAGACCGTGCCATCGGCATGTTCATGAACCATCCCGTTGCTGCGCCTGCTGAAGAGGCTGGACAGTTGGGCGGTGGGCACACGTGTGGGTGCATCGGCCGCCCGGGTGCGGAACAGCCTGACCCAGTTCTCGGGAATGATGGCCGCCCCGCGCAGGATCTCGCCGGTGCGGGCGTCGGTCTGGCTCGGGCCCACGGCGGTGGCGCCAGGGCCTTCCATGGCAAACCAGCGCACGGCCAGCATGCGGGTGCCTTCGGTGCTGGACCACTCGGCGTCGTCGGCCTGCTGTTCAACCACGATGGCGTTGCTGAAACCGGCGCGTTCGAAGGCCTTGTTCCATTCGACGATGCCGGCGCGCACGGCATCGCGCCACTTCGGCGGGATGTTGCGGTCCATCACGGCGCGGATGGGTTCCTTCGGGTCTGACACGGGCGCGGCCGGGTCTTTCTTCTCGAGGCGCCAGCGTGTGATGTAGTGCGTGCGACGGTCTCCGCCGGTGTCGTTGGAGAGGTCGCGGAAACCATCGGTGAAGAAGCCCACACGCTGGTCGGCCAGGCGTGGTGTCATCGGCGTGGCCGGCAGTGGCGCGAGTGTCAGCGCGATGCCCAGGAAGAAGCTGCGGGCATCGGGCACGGTGCTCGGCGGGTTGGGCATGGCCGCCGGGTTGGGCGGCGGTGCCCCCGGCACCATCACGGGCGGGGCGGGCAGCTTGGGCACGCCGAAGTGGTGCTTGAAGTTCAGCGTGGTGGCCTTGTCGCTGGTGCGGGCCGTCTCGATGCGGGAGTTGGCGCGGTCCAGGGCATACGGCAGGCGGAACGCGGCCTCCACCTGCGTGGAGACACCGAAGAGGTCACCGCCCAGCAGGGCTTGCGCGTCCACCAGCAACGACTTGCGCTCGGGGTGGGGTGCTGCCGCCAGCGGCGCAGCCGCCAGCAGGCTGTCGGAGTAGCTTTCGGCGATGGCGCGGGCCAGCGGCGTGCCGGGGGTGGTCCGCGCGTGCAGGCTGACCGCGATCAGCTGCACGTTGTCGCCCACCCGCTTGAACATCACTACACGCTCTGGCGGCATCAGGCCAGGCAGGAAAAAGCGTTCGCCCAGGCCGCTGCTGATCGAGGCGCCGAGGAAAAAGGGCTTGTCCAGCAGCGCTGCCGGGATCTCCAGCCAGGTCTTGGCGTCCTGCGTCCACACCGTCAGGAAGCCCGCGCTGGACTTGGCCTGCCGGGTGACCTCGGCAAAGGGGGCGGGTGAGCCGGGCGCCCGCGGGGGTGTCGCGGCGCTGGGTGGGGTGGCGGGTGCGGGCGCGGCACCGGCAGCGCCCGGGGCTGCACCGGGGGTTGCCGCGGGCGCCACCGTGGGCGGCTTTGCGGCCGTGGCGGGCGCGGCGGCGGTATTCGCCGCGGCCGGGCCGGCAGTGGGAGCCAGCGCGGTGGCGCAGCCGGCCAGCGTGCCAAAGGCACCCAAGGCGATGAGGGTGGTCAGCCAGCGCGGCGTGAAGGCAGCCTGAGAGGCGGAGGAGTCAAGGCGATTCATGGCGTCAGTAGCGGGCAGCGTTCGCCCGAGCAGATTCTGCGAAACGGCCACCATAACGCAGTCTGCGTGCTTGTGCCTCAGGGGCTTGCGACGACCGGCGGTTTTGGTGGGAAGGACGGTGTGGGCCCGGTCAGTCTTCAACCGCGCTGCAGCCCCTGACCCCGCTCAAGCAGCGGGTTTATCCTGAGGGGGCATCAGTGCCTTCAGCAGGCTGTCATGGATGCCGCCAAAGCCGCCGTTGCTCATGCACAGGATGTGGTCACCGGGCTTGGCCACCCGTGCGATGGCCGCCACCAAGGCAGGCACGGAATCGGCCACCACGGCCTGCCGGCCCATCGGCTGCAGCGCTTCAGCCGCGCTCCAGCCCCAGTCGCCCTGCAGGCAGAAGCTGAGGTCGGCCTCTTCCAGGGCCCAGGGCAGCTGGGCCTTCATCGCGCCCAGCTTCATGGTGTTGGAGCGGGGTTCGAAGACCGCCAGGACGCGTTGCAGCCCCACCTTGCGACGCAGGCCGTTGATGGTGGTGCGCATGGCGGTGGGGTGGTGGGCAAAGTCGTCGTAGACCTTCACGCCGCCCGCTTCGCCGCGCAGTTCCATGCGGCGCCGCACGTTCTCGAAGCGCGCCAGCGCCTCGCAGGCCTCGGCGGGCGCCACACCCAGGTGCTCGGCGGCACCGATGGCCGCCAGGGCGTTGAGCTGGTTGTGCTCGCCGATGAGGTTCCATTCCACACGCCCGAGCTTGAGGCTGCCGCGCAGCACGTCAAAGGCGTCGGCCTCGCCGCGGGCGCACAGGCCACCCGGTTCTTCGCGCCGGGTGCCGAAGCGCTGGACTTCGCTGTAGCAGGCACGCTGAAGCACCCGCTTCAAGGCGTCGTCGCGGGCGTTGACAACGATACGCGCCTCGGTGGGCATGGTGCGCACCAGGTGGTGGAACTGGGTCTCGATGGCGGCGAGGTCGGGGAAGATGTCTGCGTGGTCGTACTCGAGGTTGTTCAGCACGGCCGTGCGCGGCCGGTAGTGCACAAACTTGCTGCGCTTGTCGAACAGGGCGGTGTCGTACTCATCGGCCTCGATCACAAAGCCGCGCCCGCTGCCCAGGCGTGCCGAGATGCCGAAGTTCTGTGGCACCCCGCCCACCAGGAACCCCGGGTGCTGGCCAGCGCACTCCAGGATCCAGGCCAGCATGGAGGTGGTGGTGGTCTTGCCATGGGTGCCCGCCACGGCCAGCACATGCCGGCCCTGCAGCACGTTCTCGGCCAGCCACTGTGGCCCGCTGGTCATGCGCGCGCCGGCGTTCAGGACGGCCTCCATCAGCGGCATGCCGCGCTTGACCACGTTGCCGATGACAAAGACGTCCGGCTGGAGCTGCAGCTGGTTGGCGTCGTAGCCCTCGATCAGGTCGATGCCCAGGGCCCGCAGCTGATCGCTCATGGGCGGGTAGACCTGCGCATCACAGCCTGTCACGCGGTGGCCGGCCTCCCGTGCGATGGCGGCGATGCCACCCATGAAGGTGCCGCAGATCCCCAGAATATGTAAGTGCATCGGGCCATTCTAGGAAGGCAAGCTGACCTTGCAACGGCACTTGCCCGGCACCTCGGGTAGCCTCTGTCCCATGAATGAAGTGGCGTCGTGCGGTGGCTGAGCCGTCTCAGGCCTTGCCCGTGGTCCTGCTGCCGGCGCTGGCCAGCAGCAGCTGGGCCTACCCGGCGCTGGAGGTTGTGCACCTGATGGGCCTGGCCTTGCTGCTGGGCAACCTGGTGCTGGTGGAACTGCGGGTGTGGGGCGCGGCGCGCACGCTGGACATCGGCGCGTTGTCGCGGCTGGCGCTGCCGCTGTCGCTGCTGGGCTTCGGGCTGATGGCGCTGAGCGGCATGCTGATGTTTGCCACGCAGCCAGCCGAGCTGCTGGCCAACCGGTTCTTTGTGTGGAAACTGGGGCTGGTGACGCTGGCCGGTGGCAACGCGGTGCTGTTCCACCTGCGTGGCGGACTGCAGCGCCTGGATGCGCTGGCCCGGCTGCAGACCGTGCTGTCGCTGGGGCTTTGGCTGGCTGCGCTCGTGTGCGGGCGCTGGATTGCCTACGCTTGAGCCCACGCTGGTGCGCACCGCGCGCCAAGCCCCACCGGAGACCTTGAGATGCAACGACGTCCGTTTGTCCTGGGTGTGCTGGGTGCCGGCAGCCTGTCGTGGCTGGCCACACCCGCACGCGCCCACCATGGCTGGAGCAGCTTCGACCAGACCCGGCCTGTCTATCTGGAAGGCAAGGCGGCCAACGTGCTGTGGCGCAACCCGCATGCCGAGCTGGAGCTGGACGTTGCTGCCGGGCTCAAGCTGCCCGCCGACCTGGCCGGCCGCGCCGTACCGGCGCAGACCGCACCCGTGGATGGCGCAACCCTGCTGCGCCAGGCCCAGTTGCCCACCCGCAGTGACAAGCGCTGGCAGGTGGAGCTGGCGCCCCTGACCCGCATGCAGGCCTGGAAGGTGCCCCAGGTGCAGGACGGCATGCCACTGGCCGTCCTGGGCTTTACCTTTGCCGGCGAAAAGGGCGCGGCGATCTTGCGGGCCGAATACCTGTGGGTGGGCGGCGGCGTCTACGCGCTGCGCTCGTCACCGGCCTGAGGACCACGACGGACCGCCGCGTGCCCAGCGCCGGCAGCGCCCAGGGCTTGCCACCCCCGGCGCTGCCCGTGCCTACCGCTCAACCCTCGCGCAGGGCCTCGGCGGCGGCCTGCACCGTGGCGTCGATGTCAGCCTGGCTGTGGGCGGCGCTGACAAAGCCGGCTTCATAGAGGGCCGGCGCCAGGTACACACCGCGCCTGAGCATGCCGTGGAAGAAGCGGTTGAAGCGCTCCTTGTCGGTGGCCATGACCTGGCCATAGTTCTGCGGCAGTGGCGCGCCGAAGAAGAAGCCGAACATCCCCCCTTGGCTGTCGCTGCTGAAGGGCACGCCCGCCGCGTCGGCCGCGCCCTGCAAGCCTGCCACCAGCGAGCGGGTGCGGGCTGACAGGGCATCAAAGAAGCCCGGCTTGCTGATCTCGTGCAGCGTGGCCAGTCCGCAGGCGGTGGCCACCGGATTGCCGGACAAGGTGCCGGCCTGGTAGACCGGGCCCAGTGGGGCCAGCTTCTGCATGACCTCGCGTGGGCCACCAAACGCCGCCAGCGGCATGCCACCACCGATGACCTTGCCAAAGACGTAGAGGTCGGGCTTGAAGCCGGGCAGCTGGCTGGCGTAGACGCTGGCAGCGCCGCCGAGCGCCACCCTGAAGCCCGTCATCACTTCGTCAAAGACCAGCAGCGTGCCGTGCGCGCTGCACAGCTCGCGCAGGCGCTGCATGAACGGCAGGCTGGCGCGCACGAAGTTCATGTTCCCGGCGATCGGCTCGATCATCACGCAGGCCAGTTCATGACCCTGGGTCGCAAAGACCTCGTCCAGTTGTTGCAGGTTGTTGTACTCCAGCACCAGGGTGTGCTGCGCCACCTCGGCCGGCACGCCGGCGCTGGTGGGGTGGCCGAAAGTGGCCAGGCCCGAGCCTGCCTTCACCAGCAGCGCATCGGCATGCCCGTGGTAGCAGCCCTCGAACTTCACGATCTTGTTGCGGCCGGTGAAGCCGCGGGCCAGGCGCAGTGCGCTCATGCCGGCCTCGGTGCCACTGGACACCAGGCGCAGCTGTTCCACGCCGGGCACCAGCGCGATGATGGCCTCGGCCAGTTCGATCTCGCGTTCGGTGGGCGCGCCAAAGCTGAAGCCGTCGAGCGCGGCGCGTTGCACGGCTTCCAGCACGGCGGGGTTGCCATGCCCGAGGATCATCGGCCCCCAGGAGCCGATGTAATCGGTGTAGCGCGTGCCTTCGGCGTCCCAGAAGTAGGCGCCCTGGGCGCGCTGGACAAAGCGCGGTGTGCCGCCCACGGCACGGAAGGCGCGCACGGGCGAATTGACGCCCCCCGGTATGACGCGCTGGGCACGTTCGAAAAGCTGGTCGTTGCTGCTCATGGCTGGGTGTCTCCGGTGGTGTTGTTCGGCAGGACCGCCCCGGCACGCCCGTCAGGGACGGGCGGCCTGGTGCGTCGCCGTGTCAATGGACGCGTCGAGGGCCTGAGGGTGTCCCATCGGGTGTGTCGTCCTCGTCGTTGGCGGCGTGTGGCGCGAAGCCGTCCTCGCCCTCGCCGTCTTCTGGTTGCGGCAGGGCCCAGAAGAACCGGTCAGGCACGATGTTGCCCATGCCGGGCCGGAAGCCGGAATCCAGGCTCTGGTCCAGGAAGGCCAGCGCCTCGCCAACCGCGGCCTGCAGCTCGCCACCGGCGGCCAGCAGCGCCGCCAGTGCCGCCGACAGAGTTTCTCCGGCCCCGACAAAACCCGCCTCGAAGCGCTCAAACTTTTCACCCGATACCGCACCCTGCGGCGAGGCCAGCACGTTGTCGATGAAGTGTTCGGTGCCGCGGGCGGGCAGCATGATGCCCGTCACCAGCACGTAACGCGTGCCACGCTGACCGGCGGCCACGGCCAGCTCGCGTGCCGACGGCGGGCGTTCACTGTCCCACTCAGGGAGCAGGCAGTCGGTGAGGGTCTTGTGGTTGCCCACCAGCACCTCAGCGGCTGGGAGGATCAGTTCTCGCCAGGCCTCCAGGTAGGGCTGCAGCTGGTCTTCGTCGAGCCAGCTGAGATCGGGCATGTAGGCCACCACCGGCACATGGGCGTAGTCGGAGAGGATCTCGGCCACTGCGCTGACGGTATCGGCCGAACCCAGAAAACCGACCTTGAAGCCGGCCACGTCGATGTCTTCCAGCACCGTGCGGGCCTGCTCGATGACCTGTTCGTCCTCGATCGGGCTGTGGTCAAAGATCTCTGCGGTGTCACGCAACCACAGGCTGGTGACCACCGGCAAGGGGTGGGCGCCCATGGCCGCCACGGTGGAGATGTCGCCGGCCAGCCCGGCTGCGCCGCTGGGGTCGTTGGCATTGAAGCAGACGACACACGCCGGCGGGGCCGAATCGGTGCCTTGTTCCAGCACCTGGGGCTCGTCGCCTTCGGGCGTGCCTGGCTTGCTCTTGCCAGCATGCCGGGGCGGAGGGGGAGATTTTCTGTCGCTGCTCATCGCACGGCTTCCTGGGCCATGACACCCAAGCGACACAAACATCGGCGTCGACTTGCTGCTTCGGGACGAAGCGGCAGGGCGGCCCAGCCGTCTGCGCCGAATAAGCGCCTACATTCGCTTGCCAATTGGTCGAAACCGGCTGGCTACAATCATCGATCATTGTAGTGATCCGAAGTCTGCTGACGTGAGCGAAGCTAAAACCTGGATGTGTCTGATTTGTGGCTGGATCTATGACGAGGCCGCGGGTGACACCGAACACGGCATCGACCCAGGCACAGCCTGGGCCGATGTGCCGATGAACTGGACATGTCCCGAGTGCGGCGCGCGCAAGGAAGATTTTGAAATGGTCCAGATCTGACCCAGCACCACGGCCAACGCATGGGCGCCTGTGGTGCAGCGTTGGAGTGCAGGGTTGATATGAGCGACACCCCGCCAGCCACGAGAGTGCTGGTCATTGACGACAGCAACACCATCCGGCGCAGTGCGGAGATCTTCTTGCGCCAGGGTGGGCACGAAGTGCTGCTGGCCGAAGACGGCTTTGACGCCCTGTCCAAGGTCAATGACCATGAGCCTGACCTCATCTTCTGCGACATCCTCATGCCGCGTCTGGATGGCTACCAGACCTGTGCCATCATCAAGCGCAACCCCCGGTTTTCTCGGGTTCCTGTGATCATGCTGTCCAGCAAGGATGGCCTGTTCGACAAGGCGCGGGGTCGGCTGGCCGGCAGCGAGGAATACCTCACCAAACCCTTCACGCGCGATCAACTGCTGCGAGCCGTGGCCACTTTCCGGGGGGGCGCATCCGCGCCAGGCGTCTGACGCCTCGGCGCGCCGTCGCTCCTTCAGCCTGTCGTCATTCACCACGTTCACGCCACCTGCTGCGCATGGCCATCCGCAAGATCCTGCTGGTTGACGATTCCAAGACCGAACTGCACCACATGGCGAGTCTGCTGACACGCCGGGGCTTTGCGGTGCGCACCGCGGAAAACGGCACCGAAGCCATGAGTCGGCTGCACGAGGACAAGCCCGACCTGATCCTGATGGACGTGGTCATGCCGGGTCAGAACGGCTACCAGCTCACCCGCTCGATCACCCGTGATGCGCGCTTCGCCGATGTGCCAGTGATCATGTGCACCAGCAAGAACCAGGAAACCGATCGCATCTGGGGATTGCGGCAAGGGGCGCGCGACTACATCGTCAAACCCGTCAACGGCGAAGAATTGATCGCCAAGATCCTGGCGCTGTCCTGATGACATTGCCCGCACCTGAAAGTCCTCCCAGCAGCACACCCGTGCCTCGCACGGTGGCAGGCCTTGCCGCGGCCCGCGCCTGGCTGGCTGTCGAAGCCGGTGGCCTGGGTTTCCTGCTGCCGCTGCCGCAGGCCGGCGAAATCTTTCCGCTGACCGAAGTGCTTCCGGTCGCCCACACCAAGCCCTGGTTCCTCGGTGTGGCCAATCTGCGCGGAGGCCTGCACGGTGTCGTGGACCTGGCTGCATTCCTGGGCCTGCCGAGCGCCGTGCCGGCCGTCGGTGGTGGCCAGGGTGGCGGCGCAGGCTCCCCAATGCCCTTGTCGGTGCCTGGGGCTGTGCAGGCAACGCCGGTTGACCACGCCCGTGCTCGCCATGCAGGCCGTCTGCTGGCCGTCAACCCGGAGCTGCGGGCGCTCTGCGCACTGAGGGTGGACAACCTTTGCGGCTTGCGGCGCATGGACGACAGCATGCAGCCGGTGCCACAGGCCGGTCCGTGCCCCAGCTTTGCCGCGGGCGTCTGGCGTGATGGCCAGGGCCGCCTGTGGCAGGAGCTCGACCTTGAGCGCCTGGTCGCCAGCGAGGCCTTTCTGGCCATCGGCGAGGTCGCCAGCCTCAATGCCGCTGAAGCGGCTCAAGGCGCGGCATGGGCCTGATCGACCGCCTATGGAGCCGGCCTCGTGCGGCACCCCCAAGGCCCATGGCGCCGTCGGCAGCGGGTGTCCCCGCGGTCGCTCCGCGGGGTTTGCCTGCCCCGGCCAGGTCAGTGCCGTCGGGGTTCGGGCCGCAGGCCCTCAGGGGCCCATTGAGCGCACTGCCGTCGGATTCCTCGATCGTCTCTGACGCGCCGCCGTCAGGGCTGGCCAGCGCCTTTGGCGACAGCCGCAGCGGCGGCGAGGTCCAGCGCCGCCAGTCGGCGCCACCCGGCCGCCTCCCCTGGATCGGGCACCTGCCGCTGGCCCGCCAACAGCACACGCTGCTGGCGGCCCTGGTGCTGGGCTTCCTGCTGCTGGTGCTGGTGGTGACCGTCGGTGTGCGTTCTGGCCAGGTGGGTGCCGAACAGCTGCGCGAACTGGGCCACGCCCAGACGCAGGGCCAGCGTGTGGCCAAGGCGTCGACGCAGGCCTTGCTGGGTGCAGCGCCGGCCTTTGCCGAGCTGCGTGAAGGCAGCCAGGTGCTCAGCCGCAGCCTGCGCGCGCTCAAGTTGGGTGAGGGCCAGTTGCTGGGCCCGGACCCGGCCTTTGCCGATGCGGTGCAGCCGCTGCTGGAGCTGGCCGAGCGTGTGCAGCAGCAGGCTGACGTCATCGTCCAGCAGCAGCCCCAGCTGGCGCAGACGGGCCAGGCGCTGCAGTCGGTCTACCGACAGTCTACCCAGATGCTGCAGACGCTGCAGGCCCTGCTGATGCAGAAGCTGGAAGGCAATACCAGTGCCGCGGAGCTGTCGGCCGCCGCCACGCTGACGGTGCTCACGCAGCGCATCTCGCAGCACCTGGGCGAGTTTGTGGCGCCGGTGGGCGGCCGCGCCGATTCCGTGCAGTGGTTGGGACGTGATCTGGCCGAGTTCAAGGCGCTGACCGATGGCCTGCTCAGTGGCAGCAGTGAACTTCGGCTGCCCGGCACGCGCGACCCGGTTCTCGCCGAGCGCATCAAGGCGCTGCAGGCCCAGCATGCCCAGATGAAGCGCGAGGCCTCGGCCATCCTCGACCACGTCCCCGGCCTGGTGGCTGCTCGACAGGCGCAGGCCAGCATCCTGCGTGACGCCGAATCGCTGCGCACCGGCCTGGACAGGCTGCATGGCCAGGTGGCCTCGGGCAGCGGCTTCGGCTGGCCCCATGCGGTGGGGCTGTCACTGTCGACGCTGCTGCTGCTGCTGGGCGCCGCCGGCTTGCTGCGCCTGTTCGTGATCGAGCAGATGCACCGCTCTCGCGAAGCCGAGTTCCAGCGGGCCGAGGCCGAGCGCCAGGAGCGCGAGGCCAAACGGGTCAACGACGCCAACCAGGCGGCCATCCTGCGCCTGATGAACGAGCTGCAGACCGTCGCCGAGGGCGACCTGACCCAGCAGGCCACGGTCACCGAAGACATCACCGGTGCGATTGCCGATTCCGTCAACTACACGGTGGAGGAACTGCGCTCGCTGGTGTCGCAGGTTCAGCTGACGGTGCAGCGCGTGACGCGCACCACGCAGCAGGTTGAACACACCTCGACCGAGCTGCTGGCTGCCTCCGGTGAGCAACTGCACGAGATCCGCGACACCGGGGAGCAGGTGCTGCAGATGGCCGGCAACATCAACGAGGTCTCCACCGCCGCGCAGCGTTGTGCCGAGGTGGCGCGTCACTCGCTGCAGGCCGCCGGCAGTGGCCTGCACGCGGTGCAGAACACCATTGGCGGCATGAACGCCATCCGCGAGCAGATCCAGGACACGTCCAAGCGCATCAAGCGGCTGGGTGAGTCGTCCCAGGAGATCGGCGAGATCACCGACCTGATTTCCGACATCACCGAGCAGACCAACGTGCTGGCGCTGAATGCGGCCATCCAGGCCGCGTCCGCCGGTGAGGCGGGGCGCGGGTTCACGACCGTGGCCGAGGAAGTGCAGCGGCTCGCTGAACGCTCGGCCGACGCCACGCGGCAGATTTCCGCCCTGGTGCGAGCCATCCAGACCGACACGCAGGACGCAGTGGGTGCGATGGAGCGCTCGACGCTGGGCGTGGTGGAGGGCGCGCGCCTGAGCGACGCTGCCGGCGGTGCACTGCAGGACATTGACCGGGTGACACGCGAACTGGCGGCCTTGATCGAAACCATCTCCGCACGCGCGCTGCGCGAGGCGACATCGGCCAACGTGGTGGCCACCAACATCCAGCACATTTTCGCCGTGACGGAGCAGATGTCGGATGGCACCCAATCGACGGCGCAGGTGGTTCGCGAACTCTCGCGCACCGCTGAAGAACTGCGGGCTTCCGTGGCCCGCTTCAAGGTGCAGTGACGATGACGGCGGCCAGCGACACTTCGACAGCGCGCCTTGGCGGTGTGCCCCAGGAGACCTCGGCGAGTGACGTGCGCGCCCTGACTTGGGTCCAGGAAGAAGTCAGGCGCTCCCTGGAGGCGTCGCAGAAGGCCTTGCAACGCCACCTGCGAGAGGCCCAGGCCCTGAGCGGTTCTGACGTCGACCGTGTCGACCCAGGGGTGCTGCGTGCCGCGCGCACGCACCTGCACCAGGCGGCCGGCGCACTCGAACTGGTGGGCTTGCCGGTGGCTGCGCGTGTGGTGCGTGCTGGTGAGCAGGCGGTCCAGAGGATGGCCGAGCGACCAGCGCTGCTGACGGCCGAACGCCTGGGCGCGATGGACGCCGCCTGGGCCGCGCTGTCCGCCGCGCTCAACCGGCTGACGCTGGGTCGGCCCGTCAGCGCCGTCAGCCTGTTCCCGCACTACCGTGGGCTGCTGGAGTGTGCGGGTGCCGAGCGCATCCACCCGGCCGACCTCTGGGAGGCCGAGTGGCGCTGGCGCACCATCACCCGTGAAGGCGGGTTGGAGGTGGCGCTGTCGGAAGCGCAGGCCCGCGACGCCATGGAGCGCCTGGTGCTGCGGCTGATGCGCGCGCCAGACCGCGCCACGCTGCGCCGCATGAGCGACCTCTGCGCCACCCTGGGCGCTGACGCCAAGGGCCGTGTGGCCACGCTGTGGCGCCTGGCGGCCGGTTTCTTCGAGGCGCAGGCGCAAGGGCTGTTGCGCTGGGATGCCTATGTGAAACGCACCGCGCCGCGTCTGCTGGCGGTGGCGCGCAGCGGCATCAAGCCGGGTGAGGCCACCGAGCGGCTGGCGCTGGACATGCTGTTTTTCTGTGCCCGCGCGCTGGACCCGGGGGAAACCCTGCCGGTGCCGCGCCTGCGCGCGGTGCGGCAAGCCTATGGACTGGAACGTCAGAGCCCGCCCGACTACGAAGACCGCCCCGAAGGCCAGGTAGACCCTGCGGTAGTGGCACAGGCGCGCAAGCGCGCGGCCACCGCCCGCGACGCCTGGGCCACGGTGGCTGGGCCTGAAGGCCTGCGCTGGTCCGCCATCCGTGACAGCTTTGCGCTGCTGCAGGACTCGCTGCAGGCCCTGTTTGCCAACGGGGCTGAGCTGGGCGCCGCGCTGCAGCGTGCTGCGGCGTCGCTGACACCGTCGCGTGTCACGCCCCCGCCGCTGGCGATGGAGGTGCCACTGCCCTGTTGTCCGTCGAGGCCGCGCTGGACGACGGCGACTGGGCACACACGGCCTGGGGCACACGCATGCTCAGCCTGGCCTGCCGCATCGATGCGGTCCAGGGTGGGGCGGCCATGCAGCCGCCCGAGGCCTGGATGGAGGAGGTCTATCGCCGCGCCAGCGAGCAGCAGACGCTGGGCACGGTGGTCACCGAATTGCGCACGTCGCTCGCGGAGGTGGAGCGCCTGCTCGACCAGTACTGCCGTGACCCTGCACAGCGCAGCCTGCTGCAGCCTGTCCCTGGGCTGCTCGGACACCTGCGCGGTGTACTGTCGGTGCTTGGCCTTGAGCCGGCCACCGCCGCCACGGAACGCATGCGTGCCGACCTGGACCAGCTCGCCCATGCAGCCGCCGTCGGCCCGGAGGCTGCGCAGCGCGATCAGCTGCTGCTGAACCGTCTGGCCGACAACCTCGGCGCACTGGGATTTGTGGTCGACATCCTGGCGGTTCAGCCATTGCTGGCCCGTTTGATGTTTGCGTTCGACGTGGCATCGGGACGCCTGCAGACGCTGATGCCCCGGCGGGCCGACGAGCCGGCCTTCGCGGAGTCCTTGCCAGGTGCCCACACGGCCCTCGATGGTGACGCCCCACCGCCCACGCAGGCCGCTGCCCAGCCGCTGGCGCCCGCATTCCCGATTGCGCCAGCGGTGCCGCCAGTCGAGTCTCCGGCAGCTGTGGCACCCAGCGTACCCGCACCCGCACCCGCTCCTGCCGCGGTCACGGCCGATGACGGCGATGACATGCTCGCCGTCTTCCTGGAAGAGGCGGCCGAAGTGATCGCCGAGGCCCGTGCGGCCCTGGCTGAGCTGAGCCGAGCCGGGCGAGACCCGCTGCTGGACGTCAGCCCGATGACGGCCGTGCGGCGCAGTTTTCACACGCTCAAGGGCAGTTCGCGGATGGTGGGGCTGACCGCCTTCGGCGAGGCCGCCTGGGCCTGCGAGCAGCTCTACAACGCGCGCCTGGCACAGGCGCCCCAGATGGATGACAGCCTGGCTGGGTTGACCGCGCAGCTGCTGGACTACCTCGCCGACTGGGCGCAGGCGGTGGCGCAGCGCGCCGAACGTGGCCATCGTCCGGAGCCCGTGGTGCGCAGTGCCGACGCCATGCGGCAGCACCGCCAGTGGCTGGTGCTGTCGCTGCCGGCGCAGGCGGCTCCCACGCCCGCACCCGACGTGGCCACCGTGCCGCCGCCAGAAGCCGAGCCCGCGCTTCAGCCGGCACTTCAGCCGGCGCTCGACGAACCCGTCAAGGTGGTGGGCCCGTTGCGCATCGACATCGCGATGTTCAACATCTTCCTCAACGAGGCAGATGAACTCTCGCGACGCCTGGCCACGGCATTGGCCGAATGGAGCCTGGACGAGCAGCGCGACGCGCCGCCCGAAGAGGCCGGTGTGCTGGCGCATTCGCTGGCGGGCAGCTCGGCCACCGTGGGTTACGCCGAGCTGTCGTCACTGGCGCGGGCCCTTGAACACGCGCTGCAGCGCAGCCGCGAGGCGCTGGCCCTTCAGGGTGATGAAGCGGCGCTCTTCACCGAGTGCGCCACCGATCTGCGGCGCATGCTGCACCAGTTTGCGGCCGGCTTCCTTGTCGACGCCAAGGCTGGCCTGTGGCAACGCCTCGAGGCTTACCTGCCGGTGCCACGCCAGCCGGTGGCCCCCGCGTCCGCCGCATCGCGCGCGGTGCTGCGCAGCGACGATGACATCGACCTCGAAGACCAGATCGATGCCGAGCTGCTGCAGGCCTTTGCCGAGGAAGCCGAGCAACACCTGCCGCAGCTGCAGGCGCAGATGCGTGCCTGGGCGCGCCAACCGCAGGACCGCGCCGCCAGCGCCGCCTGCATGCGCACCTTGCACACCCTGAAGGGTGCGGCCCGTCTGGCCGGCGCGATGCGGGTCGGCGAGCTGGCGCACCGGCTGGAGTCCACCGTCGAGCAGTTCTCGGCCGAGCCTTCCATCACCGCGGCCGACGTCGAAAGCCTGTTGTGGCGCGTGGACGCACTGGAAGCGGCCTACCAGGCACTGCGCGATGCCGTGGCCGAGCCCCCCCTGCCGGTGCTGACCGTCGGGGTAGAGCCAGCCGCTGACGCGGCAACGTCAGCAGCGCAGGACGTGCCGGCGTTCCAGGCGTCTGCGGCCGCTGCCTTGGAGCGTTTGCCAGTCGATCGGACAGAGCCGGCCCACCCGAACAGCCAGTCTGCGGCGCTCAGCGATGGCCTTGGCCTGTCGTGGGCGGCACTGGTGGCCGCCGAACAGGCGGCGGCGATGGACGAGCGCGGCATGCTGGCCGCCGCACAGCGCAAGAGCAGCCTGGCTGCCACGTTCAGCGCGGTGCGGGTGCGTTCGACCCTGCTGGACCGGCTTGTCAACCATGCCGGTGAGACCAGCATTGCCCGTACCCGCCTCGAGACCGACCTGTCGCAGGTCAAGACCAGCTTGGCGGACTTGAACGACAACCTCGAGCGCCTGCGCCGGCAGCTGCGCGATGTCGAGGTGCAGGCCGAGGTGCAGATCATCTCGCGCATGGAAGCGGCCAAGGCTGCCTCGGTGGAGTTTGATCCGCTGGAGATGGACCGCTACACCCGCGTGCAGGAGCTCACGCGGATGATGGCCGAGTCGGTCAACGACGTGGCCACGGTGCAGCGCAGCCTGCAGCGGGCCCTTCAATCGGGTGAAGACCAGGTGGCCTTGCAGGGCCGGCTGCTGCGCTCGCTGCAGGACGACCTGATGCGCACCCGGATGGTGGAGTTCGAGTCCTTGTCGGACAGGCTCTACCGCATCGTGAGGCAGAGCAGCCGCGAAGCCGGCAAGCAGGTGAGACTGGACATCGTTGGCGGCTCCATCGAGATCGACCGTGGCGTGCTGGAGCGCATGACGGCGCCGTTTGAGCACCTGTTGCGCAACGCCGTGGCGCACGGCATCGAGACCCCGGAGCAGCGTCAGGCCAAGGGCAAGGACCCGGCCGGGTTGATCCGCATTCAGCTGGCGCCGGAAGGCAACGAGGTCTCCATCGAGTTCAGCGACGATGGCGCCGGCCTGGACCTGCCGCGCATCCGCGAACAGGCGGCCGCTGGCGGTTTTGCCAGCGCCCCCGATGCACTCAGCGACGACGCGCTGGCGGAGCTGATCTTTGTGCCCGGTTTCACCACGATGTCCCAGGTGACAGAGTTGGCCGGGCGCGGTGTGGGCATGGATGTGGTGCGCTCCGAGGTGCAGGCCCTGGGTGGTCGTATCCAGACGGAGACACGGTCTGGCGAGGGCACGCGTTTCCGGATGGTGCTGCCGCTGACGACCGCGGTGACCCAGGTGTTGATGCTGCGCTGTGGCGACCGGCGCATTGCCGTGCCGACCAACCTCATCGAGAGTGTGCGCCGCGAGACCGCTGCGGCCGTCGAGGCGGCGTACCGTGAGGGGACCTGGCCGCTGGTCAACGAGTCCGTGCCGTTTCACTGGCTGGCCGCATTGCTGGGGGCTGAACCCGCCGGTGCCGCCAGCGGGCGCCAGGTGCCGGTGGTGATCGTGCGCAGCGCGGCCCAGCGGGTGGCCATCCATGTCGACGAGGTGCTGGGCCACGCCGAGGTGGTGGTCAAGAACCTCGGCCCGCAGCTGGCGCGTCTGCCTGGCCTGGCTGGCATCACCCTGCTGGCTTCCGGGCAGATCGCGGCGATCTACAACCCGGTGGCGCTGGCTGCACGTTGGGGTGCGCCGGCTCGCCGTCGGGTCGAGGCGCTGCTGGCCGAGCACCCGCCGGGCACACCGCTGGTAGTAGAGAGCGCGGCCGCTGTGCCAGCGCCGCTGGTGCTGGTGGTGGACGACTCGCTCACCGTCAGGCGCATCACGCAGCGGCTGCTGCTGCGTGAAGGCTACCGTGTGCACACCGCCAAGGACGGACAGGAAGCCCTGGAGCGCATCGCCGAGGAACGGCCCCGTGTCGTCCTCAGCGACATCGAGATGCCGCGCATGGATGGCTTTGACCTGCTGCGCCAGCTGCGCGCCGAACCCACCACGGCCGACCTGCCGGTGATCATGATCACGTCGCGCATTGCGCAGAAGCACCGCGACTATGCAAGAGAGTTGGGCGTTCGCCACTACCTGGGCAAGCCCTATGGCGAGGAAGAACTGTTGTCGGTCGTGGCCCGCCTGGCCCGGCCAGAGGTGAACCCGGGATGAATCGTCTGACACACCATCATTTGTTCACACCGCCGGCCGCGCCCCTGCGGCGTGTTGCAGGGGTATCCGGCGCTGTGGGCGCTGCGGCCTTGCTGAGCGCCTGCGTCAGCTTGCCATCGCTGCCATCGTTACCCGGCTGGGGGGCTGACAAGCCCGCCGAAGCCGCCAGCAAGCCCGCAGCCGCCGCTGCGCCGGGCACGCCCTTGCAGTGGCAGGCGCCGGTGCCCCATCAGGGCCAGCCGACCGACCTGCTGCAGTGGTGGCAGCAGTTCAACGACCCGGTGCTGCTGCGCCTGCAGACGGCCGCCCAGACGGTCAGCCCCACGCTGGCCAGCGCGCGCAGTCGCATCGAGCAGGCGCGGGCATCGAGTGTGGCCGCCTCGGCGGCGCGCCTGCCACTGGTAGATGCCGTGGGCAGTGCCAGCACCGGCAAGGGTGAGGCCGGGGTGCCGCGGGCGTCTGTGGCCCAACTCGCGTTTCAGTCCAGCTGGGAGATTGACCTCTTTGGTGCGGTACGCGCCGGTGATCAAGCCGGGCTGGCCCGCCTGGATGGTGCACAGGCCGCCTGGCACAGCGCCCGTGTGGCCGTGGCGGCCGAGACGGCGTCCACCTACCTGCAACTGAGGGCCTGCGAAGCGCAGGTGCAGCAGCTGGACATCGACGCGCAATCGCGTGCCGAGACAGCCCGTGTGACCGACCGCAGCGCCCAGGCGGGCCTCACGCCGCCGGCGGCCGCGGCCCAGGCACGGGCCAGCGCGGCGCAAGGCCGCGCGCAGACGGTGGCCCAGCGGGCGCAGTGCGACAGTCTGGTGAAGGCGCTGGTGTCCCTGAGTGCCGAGGACGAAGCCGCGCTGCGGCGTGCCTTGGCTGAACGCACAGCCCAGCTGCCGCAGCCGGCCGCGTTCAGCTTGGCCAGCCTGCCGGCGCAGCTGCTGGCCCAGCGCCCCGACCTGACCGAGGCCGCCGCCGCGGTCACGGCCGCCGCCGCCGATGTGAAGCTCACCGAGGCGCGCCGCTTTCCGCGGGTGAGCCTCAGTGGTGCGCTCGGCTTCATGGGTGTCAGGGCCGATGGCGTATCGCGCAGCGGCGAGACCTGGAGCCTCGGGCCCCTGCAGGTCACCTTCCCGGTCTTTGATGCCGGCATCCGCCGCGCCAACGTGACGGCCGCCCGTTCGGCCTATGACGAGGCCGTGGCCGTCTACCAGGCGCGCACCCGTGTGGCGGTGCGTGAGGTGGAAGACGCGCTGGTGCAGCTGCGCAGCGCCGCAGACCGCCAGGCCGATGCGCAGACCGCCATGGAAGGCTACGAAGCCTCGTTCAAGGCGGCTGAGTCGCGCTACAAGGGTGGCATCTCCAGCATCTTCGAGCTCGAGGACGCCCGGCGCACGGCGGTGGCCGCACGCAGCGCCTTCATTGAGCTGCAGCGCGAGCGGGTGGCCGCCTGGATCGCCCTGTACCGGGCGCTGGGCGGTGGCTGGCAGGCCACGGCGGCGGTGGCCGCCGCGCCCACACCGGCCCGCTGACCCCAAACGCCGACAGGTCTTTTCAGACCCCATACCCCGAACAAACCCGAATTTCGAGGCAAACTGACCGATTGGTCAGCCATTGCCGGGCGCGGGTGTGCCACCGGATACCGCCGACCGCTGGAGGTAGCTGGTGAACGTGGCAGGGATTGGAGATCGCCTGGCCGGATGCTCCGCGTGGGCGTCCCGCATGAACAAGCGATGGTGGGCGATAGGCGCCGTTGGCGGCCTCCTTGGCCTAGTGGCCCTGGGCGTGGCAGCTCAAGCCAGCAAGGGCGCCTCGGCGCCCGCGGGGCAGGCGGCGTCGGCCGCGCGGCCCGCGCTGAGTGTGCAGACTGTGGCGCCTCAGAGCACACCCATCCGCATCCGTCTGTCGGCGCACGGCAGCGTGGCCGCCTGGCAGGAAGCCAGCGTGGGCTCCGAGGTGCAGGGCCTGCGCCTGGCCGAGGTCCGTGCGCAGGTTGGCGACACGGTGAAAAAGGGTCAGGTGCTGGCGGTGTTTGCCAGCGAAACCCTGCGTGCCGAGTTGGCCCAGCTGAAGGCCGCCGTGGCCGAGGCCGAGGCCTCCTTGGCCGAAGCCGCAGGCAACGCCCAGCGTGCGCGTGATCTGCAGAGCTCTGGCGCGCTCAGCGGCCAGCAGATCCAGCAGATGCTCACCGCCGAGCGGGTGGCCCAGGCGCGCCTGGACGCGCAACGCGCGGCGGTGATGGCCGCCGAGGTGCGCCTGAAGCAGACCGAGGTGCTGGCCCCCGACAACGGCGTCGTCAGCGTGCGCACGGCCAACGTCGGCGCGGTGATGCCCGCCGGCCAGGAGTTGTTCCGCCTGATTCGCCAGGGGCGGCTCGAATGGCGTGCCGAGGTTCCGGCCTCGGAGCTGCCCCGGCTCAAGCCGGGCATGGCCGCCACGGTGACACCCCCGGGCGGCACGCCGGTGGCGGGCAAGGTGCGCCTGCTGGCGCCGACGGTGGACGCCGCCACCCGCAACGGCATCGTGCACGTGGACCTGCCCAACCCGGGGGCGGCGCGCGCGGGCATGTTTGCCGCTGGCGAGTTCGAGGTCTCCGAGCGCAGTGGCTTGACCCTGCCGCAGAGTGCCGTGGTGCTGCGCGACGGTTTCAGCTACGTGTTCACGGTGGACGCGCAGAGCAAGGCGCGCCAGCAGAAGGTGGAGCTGGGTCGCCGTCAGGGCGATCGGGTGGAGGTGGTGTCGGGCCTGCCCGCCAATGCCAAGGTGGTGGCCTCCGGGGGCGGCTTCCTGGGTGACGGTGACCTCGTCCGCGTGGTGGGCAGCCCATGAACGTCAACGTCTCAGCCTGGTGCATCCGCAACCCGGTGCCGGCGGTGATGCTGTTCATCGTGCTCACGTTGGCCGGCATCCTGGGTTTTCAGTCGATGAAGATCCAGAACTTCCCCGACATCGACCTGCCGACGGTGACCGTCACCGCCTCGCTGCCGGGTGCATCACCCGCCCAACTCGAGACCGAGGTGGCGCGCAAGATCGAAAACTCGATTGCCACGCTGCAGGGCGTCAAGCACATCTACACCAAGGTGCAGGACGGCACCGCCACCATCACCACCGAATTCCGCCTGGAAAAACCCACCCAGGAAGCGGTCGACGATGTGCGCGATGCCCTGTCGCGCGTGCGCAGCGAGCTGCCGGGTGACCTGCGGGACCCGATCATCAGCAAGGTCAACCTGGCCGGCGCGCCCATCCTGACCTACACGGTGGCCAGCCAGCGCATGGACGACGAGGCGCTGTCCTGGTTTGTCGACAACGAGGTCACCAAGAGCCTGCTGTCGGTGCGTGGCGTCGGCGCCGTCAGCCGGGTGGGCGGTGCCACGCGGGAAGTCCGTGTGGAGCTCGACCCTGGCAAGCTGCTGGCCCTGAACATCACGGCGGCCGACGTGTCGCGGCAACTGCGCAGCATCCAGCAGGAGGCCGGTGGCGGCCGCACCGACGTGGGCGGCGCCGAGCAGTCGGTGCGCACGATTGCCACGGTGCAGTCGGCCGCTGAGTTGGGCGCGATGGACATCGCGTTGTCCGATGGCCGCCGCGTGCGGCTGGAGCAGATCGCGCGGGTCGTGGACACGGTGGCCGAGCAGCGCAGTGCGGCGCTGCTCAATGGCCAGCCCGTGGTGGGCTTCGAGATTGTCCGCTCGCTGGGTGCCGGTGAGATCGAGGTGGCGGAAGGCGTGCGGCTGCAGCTGGAGAAGCTGCGCGCCGAGCACCCGGACATCACCGTCACCGAGGCCTTCAACTTTGTCGACCCGGTCGAGGAGAACTACGACGGCTCGATGCTGTTGTTGTTCGAAGGCGCGTTCCTGGCGGTGCTGGTGGTCTGGCTGTTCCTGCGCGACTGGCGCGCCACCATCGTCTCGGCCACCGCCTTGCCCCTGTCGGTGATCCCGACGTTTGCCGCCATGTACTGGGGCGGCTTCTCGCTCAACGTGGTCACGCTGCTGTCGCTGTCGCTGGTGGTGGGCATCCTGGTGGATGACGCCATTGTCGAGATCGAGAACATCGTGCGCCACCAGCGCATGGGCAAGACGCCCTTCCAGGCGGCGATGGAAGCCGCTGACGAGATCGGGCTGGCGGTGATTGCCACCAGCTTCACGCTGATCGCGGTATTCCTGCCCACGGCCTTCATGGCGGGTGTGCCCGGCAAGTTCTTTGTGCAGTTTGGCTGGACGGCTGCCATCGCGGTGTTTTTCTCGCTGGTGGTCGCCCGGATGCTCACGCCCATGATGGCGGCGTACATCCTCAAGCCGCCCAAGAAGGAGCACCGTGAACCGCGCTGGGTCGACATCTACCTGGGCTGGGCGGCCTGGTGCCTGCGCCACCGCTGGTGGACGCTGCTGATCACGCTGCTGTTGTCCGTCCTGGCCATGGCGCCGGCCTTCATGGGCAAGATCCCCGGTGCCTTCATCCCGCCCGATGACCTCAACCAGACACAGGTGATGGTGACGCTGCCGCCGGGCTCCACCTTCAAGGAGACGCTGGCAGCGGCCGAGCAGGCGCGCAAGCTGGTGCAGGCCAACCCCCACGTGAAGCTGGTCTACACCGCGGTGGGCGGCGGCGCGACGGGTTCAGACCCGTTTTCACCCAGCGGCGCCGCCGAAGTCCGCAAGGCCACGCTGACGCTCAACATGACGCCGCGGCAAGAGCGCCCCGGCATCACCAAGCAGATGATCGAGGCCGACCTTCGCGAGGCGGTGGCGCAGATCCCGGGCGCCCGCACCAAGGTGGGTTTCGGGGGCTCCAGCGAAAAGTATGTGCTGGTGCTGGCCGGAGAAGACGGCCGTGTGCTGGCCGAACACGCGCGCACCGTCGAGCAGGAACTGCGCACCATCCCCGGCATCGGCAACGTCACCTCCACCAGCAGCCTGGTGCGGCCTGAACTGATCGTGCGGCCGGACTTTGCGCGTGCGGCTGATCTCGGTGTGACCTCGGCGGCCATTGCCGACACGCTGCGCATCGCCACCGCGGGCGACTACGACCAGGCCTTGGCCAAGCTCAACCTGAGCCAGCGCCAGGTGCCGGTGGTGGTACGCCTGCCGGCCGAAGCCCGTGCCGACCTGGACTTCATCGCCCGCCTGCCCGTGCCCGGCGCCCGCGGCCCGGTGCCGCTGGGCAATGTCGCGACGCTGTCCATCGAAAGCGGTCCGGCCGAGATCGACCGCTACGACCGCCTGCGCAACATCAACTTCGAGGTGGAGCTCAACGGCCAGGCGCTGGGTGCGGTGGATGCGGCCGCGCGGGCCTTGCCCAGCCTGCAGAACCTGCCGCCGGGCGTGATCCAGACCACCGTGGGTGACGCCGAGGCCTTTGCCGAGCTGGCGCAGAGCTTCCTGCTGGCCATCCTGACCGGTGTGCTGTGCATCTACATCGTGCTGGTGCTGCTGTTCCATGCCTGGGTGCAGCCGGTGACCATCCTGGGTGCGCTGGTGCTCGCGGTGCCGGGTGCCATCTTTGCGTTGTTCGTGACACAGCAGTACCTGTCGATGCCGTCGATGATCGGCATGATCATGTTGCTGGGCATCGCCACCAAGAACTCGATCCTGCTGGTGGAGTACGTGATCATGGCGCGGCGCGAACACGGCCTCAACCGCTGGGACGCGCTGCTGGACGCCTGCCGAAAACGCGCCCGGCCCATCGTGATGACCACCATCGCCATGGGCGCGGGCATGATGCCCATCGCGCTGGGCATCGGTGTCGACCCGAGCTTCCGGGCACCGATGGCCATTGTGGTCATCGGTGGCCTGATCACCTCGACCTTCCTCAGCCTGCTGGTCATCCCGGTGATCTACACGCTGGTGGACGACTTTGTCGTCTTCTTCACCCAGCGCTTGAAACGCGGCGTCGTACCCTCAAGTGACCAAGCCCCCGTCGGAGGTTCCTGAGCCATGGCCTTGCACCACACCCCTCCCAAGCCGCCGGTACACCAGGCCCTGCTGACGCGCCGCCGCGTGGCTGGCGGTGCGCTGGCCGCAGGTGCCGCCTTGGCTTGGGCCCGTTGGGCACAGGCCGCCGAGACCCTGCTGGTGCCGCCGCCGTATCGCCAGCAGGACCTGGAGTGGTGGGACAACCATCGCCAGCGCGCCGTCCCGGTGCGCGTCTATGCGCCGCTGAACGAAAGCGTCAGGGCTCACCCGCTGGTGGTGTTTTCGCATGGCATTGGCGGGTCGCGTACGGGCTATGGCTACCTGGGCCGTTACCTGGCCAGTCAAGGTGTGGCCAGCCTTCACCTGCAGCATGTGGGCAGTGATCGTCAGGTCTGGATGGGCAACCCCTTCCAGGTGGTCAGCCGGCTTCAGAGCGCCGCGCAGGAGGCTGAAGCCATCGACCGCGTGCGCGACCTGAAGTTTGCGCTGGACGAAGCGCTGGACGGCCGCGCCGGCCTGGTGCCCGATGCCCAGCGCATCATCGCCGCAGGCCACTCCTACGGCGCCAACACCGCCTTGCTCGCCAGTGGCGCCGAGGTGCTGCGTCAAGGTCAGCGTCTCAGCCTGCGCGACGAGCGCATCCGCGCGGCCGTGTTGCTGTCAGCGCCGCCGTTCTATGGCGAAGCGGCGCTGGGCAGCATCGTGGGTGGCATCGCGCTGCCCAGCCTGCACATCACCACCACCGATGACGTGATCCGCATTCCTGGCTATTTCAGCGGTCTGGAAGACCGGCTGAAGGTCTTTGAGGCGATGGGCAGTGCACAGAAGTGGCTGGCCGTCTTTCAGGGTGGTTCGCACAGCCACTTCGTGGGCCGTCGGGGAGAAGGCGACCCTTTGCTGCAGGCCACACGCGAGTTGGTGCTGGCTTTTGTGCAGCAGGTTTTCGATGGCAATGCCCAGGGCCTGCAGACCTGGCCGCAGCGGCATGCCGGGCTGCTGGCGCAGTTTGCGGCCAAGGGCTGAGGGGCGGTCCTTGGTGAGTGAGGCGGACGTGTTGTGCGCGCCGCCTGAGACGGTCACTGGTTGAACCGCTGCCGGTAGCAAGCCCGTGGCGGGCTGCCCGGCTGATCCCCGTGAACCCCTCAGCCACCGAGGTCCCGAACCATGGGGTCTCTCGGCAACCCCTCCCCCCGTTTGAGTGCCGCTTGGCAGGGCCGCCAACCCGTCTGGCTCATCGAACAATGCGGTGTGGGCGCTCTTGCCAGCGCGCCCACGTTGTCTGGCCCGGTGCGTGCAGTGCACCCTGGCCGGCCCACGGTAGCAGGGAGAGGTGCAATGACACATGGTTTCAAGGCCGCGCTGCGTCGCGGTGTGGTGGCGTTCGTCGGGCTGGTGCTGTTCCATACCAGCCAGGCCGCCTTGGTGGGGCGAGACATCCACGGCCAGGCCGTGGCAGCGACGGCACCGCAGGCCGTGTTCATCTACGACGATGTCGCCAATCTCACCTGGCTGCGAGACTTTGCAGCCGGCGGCTCGTTGACCTCCGCCGACGCCCACGCCTGGGTCGACCAACTGGCGCTGGGTGGCTTTACCGATTGGCGCCTGCCCATCAACGCGAGCCCATTGGTGCCAGGCTGCACAGTGACCTGCTCTGGCGAACTGACCTACCTCTGGAAGGACGTTCTGGGCAATGCCACCACGGGCGCGCCGTTCCTCACCGGGCCGTTTGTCAATCTGGGTCTGTCCAACGCCCTGTGGATCGACGAGTCGGCGACATCCGGCTTCACCTCGGTCTTTGTTCTGGGCTTTGGCGGCAATCTGCCGGGCCTGGCGAGCAGTTCGCTGGCCTTCGGCGTGGTCAGGACGGGTGACGTCTTATCACCCATTACCCCGGTGCCGGAGCCTTCCGCCTACCTGATGGGCCTGCTGGGTGTGGCTGCGCTGGCCTTGCGCCGGCGCCGCGGCGTCCGCCCCTGAACAGGGCTCACCCGCGCCCTTCCTTCGCCACCTTGACCACCGCATAACGCGCCAAGGTCTGCTCTCTGGCCTGCGCGTGGTCCACCACGGGCAGGGGGTAGTCCTGGCCCAGCACGATGCCTGCGGCCGCCAGGTCCACCGGCCGGGCTTCCCAAGGCGCGTGCAGCGCCTCATCGGGCAGTGACGCCAGCTGCGGCAGGTAGCGGCGAATGAAGCGGCCCTGCGGGTCGAACTTGCGGCTCTGGCTCACGGGGTTGAAGATGCGGAAATAGGGCTGTGCATCGCATCCGGTAGACGCCGCCCACTGCCAGCCGCCGTTGTTGGCGGCCAGGTCAAAGTCGTTCAGGTGCGTCGCGAAGTAGGCCTCGCCCCAGCGCCAGTCCAGGCCCAGGTCCTTGGTCAGGAAGCTGGCCACCACCATGCGCAGGCGGTTGTGCATGTAGCCCGTCTGGTTGATCTGCGCCATCGCCGCGTCGACGATCGGGTAACCTGTCTGCCCCTGGCACCAGGCCTTGAACAAGGCCTCGGCCGACGGCCCGCGGGCCCAGGCGATGCGCTCGTATTCCAGCTTGAAGGCGTGCCCGACGACCTGCGGGTGGTGGTGCAGGATCTGGTGGTAGAAGTCGCGCCAGATCAGTTCCGACAGCCAGGTTGACGCGCCCCGTGAGCCCGCCTGGCTGCGCTGCCAGGCCTCCCGGGCCAGTTGCCGGATGGACACCGTGCCGAAGCGAAGGTGGGTGCTCAGGTAGCTGGGGCCCTTGACGGCCGGAAAGTCGCGGGTGTCGGCGTAGTCGTCGATGCGCTCGTCCAGAAACTCCTGCAGCAGCGTCTGCCCCCCGGCCTCACCCGGCAGGAAGCGCAGGCTGTGCAGGTTGCTGGGCTCAAAGCCCAGCGTGGCCAGCGTGGGCAGGGTGGCGGGTATCGCGGCCGATGCCGCGGATTGGGCTGGCCGGGGTGCCAGCGCGGCAGCCAGGGGCTCCACCGGGTGCGCCTGCAGGGCGCCCGCGCCATCGATGCCCTGCAACCGTTTCAGCCAGGCATTCTTGA
The DNA here is from genome assembly GCA_021298085.1 of Rubrivivax sp. Taxonomy (GTDB): domain Bacteria; phylum Pseudomonadota; class Gammaproteobacteria; order Burkholderiales; family Burkholderiaceae_C; genus Rubrivivax. Next base: position 18,391 of record JAJTDE010000010.1, on the reverse strand, counting down.
AGGGCGTGAAGACGCTGTAGGGCGTGCCGCCGATGGTCATCACCTCGCGCCGTTCGAAGACCACGTGGTCCTTGACGGTGTGCAGTGACACGCCTTGTTCGGCCAGGCTTCCACGCACCGCGGTGTCGCGCTGCAGCGCGTAGGGCTCGTCGTCGTGGCTGGCAAAGACGGCCTGCACGCCGAGCGCGGCGGCCAGCGCGGGCACGGCCTGGCGCGCCGCGCCGCGCTGCACCAGCAGGCCGGCGGGCTGTGCCACACCGGCCGCCGCCGCCAGATCGCGCAGGCGCTCGTCCAGCGCCTGCACGCTGTGCAGCAGAAAGTCCACGCGGCGGTCGACGCGCGGCAGTGCGGCCAGGATGTCGCTGTCGAAGATGAAGCACACCCAGACCTGCCGGGCCCGCGCCAGTGCGTGGTGCAGGGCGGTGTTGTCGTGCACCCGCAGGTCTCGGCGCAGCCAGACAAGGGCACGGTGCAGGGGCTTGTCGGTCGGGTTAGCCGGGCGGGCCTGGCGGGCCGTGGACGTCGCCTGGCCCGCGGCTGGCGGAATGGACATGGATGGCATGTACCAGAGTGTGCGTGCGCTCGGCAGACCAAGGGTGCCCGGGGGGCTTGTGAATTTCAGGGTGGCCGGTTCAACGTGCCGCCACGCACCAGATGCGTGCATGCACCCGCTTGGCGCATGGTCCGCTTCCTGCAACCCAGCAAGGCATGGATGCCCCCGCCGCGCAGCCCCAGCAACGTGTCATCAAGGTCAGGCGCGACTACAACGCCTGGGTCGGCAGCGAAACGCTGGAAGACTACGCGCTGCGCTTCACGCCACGGGCCTTCCGCAAGTGGAGCCCGCAGAAGGTGGCGCACACGGCGCTGGGGGGGGCCGCCAGCTTTCTGGTCCTGGAAGCGCTGGGTGCGACCCTGCTGCTGCAGTTCGGGTGGGTCAACACCTTCTGGGCGGTGCTCGCCACCGCGGCGATCATCTTCTTGGCCGGCCTGCCGATCAGCGTCTACGCCGCCCGCTACGGGCTCGACATGGACCTGCTCACCCGTGGAGCGGGCTTCGGCTACATCGGCAGCACCATCACCAGCCTCATCTACGCCAGCTTCACCTTCATCTTCTTTGCGCTGGAAGCGGCCATCATGGCCTACGCGCTGGAACTGGTGTTCAACATCCCGCCGGCCTGGGGTTACCTGATCTGCGCAGTGGTGGTCATCCCGCTGGTGACACACGGCGTGACCGCGCTGAGCCGCTTCCAGGTGTGGACGCAGCCGCTGTGGCTGGTGCTGCTGGTGTTGCCCTACGTCTTTGTCTTCCAGGCCCACCCCACGCTGCTGACTGATCTGCAACGTTATGCCGGAGAGAACGGCCAGGGTGGCAGCTTCAACCCGCTGTTGTTTGGCACAGCCCTGACGGTGGGCGTGGCGCTGATCACGCAGATGGGTGAGCAGGTGGACTACCTGCGCTTCATGCCCGAACGCACGCCCCGCAATCGGTTGGGTTGGTGGTTCGCCGTGCTGCTGGGTGGCCCCGGCTGGGTGGTGCCGGGGGTGCTGAAGATGCTCGGGGGTGCCGCGCTGGCCTTCCTGGCGCTGCAGCTGGCCGTGCCGGCCGAGCGCGCGGTGGACCCCAACCAGATGTACCTGGCGGCTTTCGAGGCCGTCTTTTCCGACTACAGCTGGGCGGTTGGCGCCACGGCGCTGCTGGTGGTGATCAGCCAGCTGAAGATCAACGTCACCAACGCCTATGCCGGCAGCCTGGCCTGGAGCAACTTCTTCGCGCGGGTGACGCACAGCCACCCGGGCCGCGTGGTGTGGATGGTCTTCAACCTGCTGATCGCGTTGATGCTGATGGAGATGGAGGTCTTCCAGGCCATCGGTGGGGTGCTGGGGCTCTACAGCAACATCGCCATCAGCTGGTTCATGGCCGTGGTGGCCGATCTTGTCATCAACAAGCCGCTGGGCCTGAGCCCGCGCGGCATCGAGTTCAAGCGCGCCCACCTCTACGACTTCAACCCGGTGGGTGTGGGCGCGATGGGCCTGGCATCGGCCTGTTCGATGCTGGCCTGGATGGGGGTCTTCGGCCCGCTGGCGCAGGCGTTCTCGGCCGTCATCGCGATGGTGGTGGCGCTCGTGACGGCACCGGCGCTGGCCTGGTTGACAAAGGGACGCTACTACCTGGCCAGGCGGCCCGAGGATGCCGACGGCGCAGACATCGCCCAGGCGGCAGGTGCCTACCTGGGCCAACGGCTCAGCACGCGCCGCTGCGTCATCTGTGAGCGCGACTACGAGACCGAGGACATGGCCGGCTGCCCGGCCTACGGGGGCCCCATCTGCAGCCTGTGCTGCAGCCTGGACGCGCGTTGCCACGACCTGTGCAAGCCCGCCGAAGCGCGCGGGCGTGAGCAGCTCAACCGGCTGCTGCAGCGACTCACGCCGCGCGCCTGGTGGCCGCAGCTGGACACCGGGCTGGCGCGCTACCTGCTGCTGATGGCGGTGCTGGCGCCCAGCCTGGCGGGGCTCATGGCCTTCATCGTCGAGGCCCAGCTGCGCAGCCTGTCGGCGGCCGACGCGGCGATGGCCGCGCCGGCCCTGAAGGCAGGGTTCCTGAAGGCTTATGTGGTGCTGCTGCTGGTGTCAGCGGTGATGGCCTGGTGGCTGGTGCTCACCCAGTCCAGCCGTCGTGTTGCCCAGGAAGAAAGCAACCGCCAGACCGAGGCGCTGATGCGTGAGATCGACAGCCACCGGCGCACCGACGAGGCGCTGCAGCAGCAGACCCGCAAGGCCGACGAGGCGCGGGCTGCTGCCGATGCCGCCAACCAGGCCAAGACCCGCTACATCAGCAGCATCAGCCACGAGCTGCGCACCCCGCTGAACAGCATCCTGGGTTACGCCCAGCTGCTGGACGAGGACCCTTCCATCCCACCGCACCGCAAGCACGGTGTCGGCGTGATCCGGCGCGGCGGGGAACACCTGCTGAGCCTGATCGAAGGCACGCTGGACATCGCGCGCATCGAAAGTGGCAAGCTCACCTTGCAGCCGCGCCCCTTGCGGCTGCGGCAGAGCCTGCAGCAGATCGTCAACCTCTTTGAGCTGCAGGCGGCGGCCAAGGGGCTGCGTTTCGAGGCCGAACTGCAGGCGTTGCCCGAGTGGGTGCGGGTCGATGAACGCCGTCTCACGCAGATCCTCATCAACCTGCTGGGCAATGCCGTGAAGTTCACAGCCCAAGGCCGGGTGCGCTTCAGTGCCAGCCATGTGCGCGAGATGGCGGTCTTCGAGATCGAGGACACCGGCCCCGGGATCGCGTCCGACGAACTCGAGGCGATCTTCGAGCCCTTTGCCCGGGCCGCCGCCTCGGCCGGTACCGCCGGCACCGGGCTGGGCCTGACGATCGCCAAGATGCTGACCGAACTGATGGGTGGTGACCTGGCCGTGCGTTCATCGCCGGGGCAGGGCACGCTGTTCCGGGTGAAGCTGTTCCTGCCGGCCTTGCCCCACGAAGCCGCACAGACCTTGCCCAAGCCGCGGCTGGCGTACGCCGGTGAGCGCCGCCGGCTGCTGGTGGTCGATAACGAAGAGGTTGATAGAACGCTGCTGGCGGCGCGCCTGCAGTCGCTCGGCTTTGACGTCGTCGAGGCTTCGTCGGGCACGGCGGCACTGGCCTGGCTCACCGAACACGCGGCGGGCGGGCCTGCGGGCCGAGGGGCCGACGCCATCCTGATGGACCTGGCCATGCCCGGTATCGATGGCTGGACCACCATCCGTCGCCTGCGTGAGCTGGGCCTGAGCCGCGCGCCGGTGGCCATCGTGTCGGCCAACGCCTTCGACAAGGGTGCTGACAACGACGTGGGCATCATGGCCGACGACTTCATCACCAAGCCCGTGCGGCTCGATGAACTCCAGGACTGGCTGGGCCATCGTCTTGGCCTGCAGTGGCTGGAAACCGCCCCCGTGCCAACGCCAGATCCTGCGGCGCCCACGCCCTTGGCGACGCCGCCGCAGGGCCCGCCGTCGACCGCCCTGCTGGCCCTTCGCGAGGTCGTGCGTCTGGGCTACCCCCGCGGCGTGCAGCGCAGCCTGGACGACATCGAGCAGCGCTACCCCGACAGCCAGGCCTTTGTCGCGTCGCTGCGGCCGCTGGCCCGGCAGTTCCAGTTTGAACGTCTGATGCAGGTGATCAACGATGCCCTCGAACGATCCTCCACGCCCTGACCAGGCCCCGCCGGCCGGCCTCAGCGCAGGTCCTGACCCATTGGCTGAACTGCGTGACGCAGGCGTGGTGCTGGTGGTGGACGACGTGCCCGATAACCTGTCGCTGCTGCACGATGCGCTGGACGACGCGGGGTATACCGTGCTGGTGGCCACCAGCGGCCACGCCGCGCTGCAGCGGGTGCAGCAGGCCGAGCCCGACATCGTGCTGCTGGACGCGGTCATGCCCGGCATGGACGGCTACGAAGTCGCCCGCCGCCTCAAGGCCGACCCTGCATCGGCCCACATCCCGATCATCTTCATGACGGGTCTGGCCGACACCGAACATGTGCTGGCCGCCTTTGAAGCCGGATGCGCCGACTATGTGACCAAGCCCATCAGGCCGGCCGAGGTGATGGCCCGCATGGCCGTGCACCGGCGCGCCGCGCGCCAGGCACGGCAGGCCCGTAACGCGCTGGACGCCTATGGCCACGCCACCCTGGCTGTGCGCCTGGACTCTTCAGCCCCCGCCGGGGCCCGGCTGGTCTGGCAGACGCCCCTGGCCCGCCAGTGGCTGCCGGTCTACTTCGATGCACCGTTGGAGGTTCTGCCGCTGCGCCTGATCGAATGGCTGCAGGAGCTGGCCGGCGGCGTGCATGAGCGCTCGCTGCAGGCCACGGCGGCGGGCCGACGGCTGGTGGTGTCGCTGCAGGGCCGCACTGTCGACGACGACTGGCTGCTGGTGCTGCGTGAGGTCAACGATGCGGCGGTGGTCGAGGCCACGATGCAGGCCTTCGGCTTGACGCTCAAGGAGAGCGAGGTGCTGTACTGGGTGGCCCGCGGCAAGACCAACCGCGACATTGGCGACATCCTGGGTTCCAGCCCCGCCACGGTGAAGAAGCACCTCGAGCATGTGTTTGCCAAGCTGGGTGTTGAAACCCGCACGGCGGCGGCGTCGCTGGCGATGCAGCGTGTCAGGGGGCTGCAGCCAGCCTGAAGTCGCAGCCGTGTGGCGGCGGCTGCCCATACGCCAGACGGCGTATTCCGCACACCGTCCCCCCTGCGTACCGTTGCATCTGTTTACTTCAACGTCGCCAGGAGCATTTCCATGAGCATCTCCCGTCGCGGGGCCGGCAAGGCCCTGACCGCCCTCTCCCTTGCGCTGGCCACGGCCGGCTTCAGCAGCGTCGCACTGGCCCAGGCCGGTGGCACCATCAAGGTGGGTGTGCTGCACTCGCTGTCGGGAACGATGGCGATTTCCGAAACGGTGCTGAAAGACACCGTGCTGATGGCCATCGACGAGATCAACGCCAAGGGTGGCGTGCTCGGCAAGAAGCTGGAGCCCGTGGTGGTGGACCCGGCGTCCAACTGGCCGCTTTTTGCCGAGAAGGCCAAGCAGCTGATCACCCAGGACAAGGTGGCCGTGACCTTCGGCTGCTGGACCAGCGTCTCGCGCAAGAGCGTGCTGCCGGTGTTCGAAGAGAACAACGCGCTGCTGTTCTACCCGGTGCAGTACGAAGGTGAAGAGCTCAGCCCCAACGTGTTCTACACCGGTGCGGCCCCGAACCAGCAGGCCATTCCCGCCGTGGAATACCTGATGAGCAAGGACGGCGGTGCCGCCAAGCGCTTCGTGCTGCTGGGTACCGACTACGTCTACCCGCGCACCACCAACAAGATCCTGCGCGCCTTCCTGAAGGCCAAGGGCATCCCTGACGCCGACATCATGGAGGAATACACCCCCTTCGGCCACTCGGATTACCAGAGCATCATCGCCAAGATCAAGAAGTTTGCCTCCGAGGGCAAGCGCACGGCCGTGGTGTCCACCATCAACGGCGACTCCAACGTGCCCTTCTACAAGGAACTGGGCAACCAGGGCCTGAAGGCCAAGGACGTGCCGGTGGTGGCCTTCTCGGTGGGTGAGGAAGAGCTGCGCGGTGTGGACACCAAGCCGCTGGTGGGCCACCTGGCCGCCTGGAATTACTTCCAGTCCATCAAGAACCCGACCAACGCCGAGTTCATCAAGAAGTGGTCTGTCTACGCCAAGGCCAAGGGCATCGCCGGCCACAAGGACAAGCCGCTGACCAACGACCCGATGGAAGCCACCTACATCGGCATCCACATGTGGGCCCAGGCCGCCAACAAGGCCAAGAGCCTGGACGTGGACAAGGTGCGTGCCGCCATGTACGGCCAGACCTTCAAGGCACCTTCGGGCATCACCAGCACGATGGACAGCAACCACCACCTGAAGAAGAGCGTCTTCATTGGTGAAGTGCAGGCCGACGGCCAGTTCAAGGTGGTCTGGAAGACGCCGGGCCCGGTGGCTGCCGACCCGTGGAGCGACTTCATCCCCGAGAACAAGGACAAGAAGAACGTCCCCGCCAAGTCCAAGTAAGCCACGCTGGCAAACACGGCTGACGGTGTGACCCCATGACCCTCCCAGGCATCACCTGGCGCTGCTTGCTCCTGACCCTGTTAATGGGTTGGGGCATGGGTGCACACGCCTTGACGCAGGAGCAGGCCCTGCGCATGGCCCAGGGCGACAGCGATTCCCGCATTGCCGCATTGACCGAAGCGGTCACTGCCGGCGATGCGGCACTGGCGCCGTTCATCGAGGCGCTTCTGGCCGATGAGGTCAAGCTGGCCGACGGCAAGGCCTGGGTGGTCAAGGAGTCGGGGGTCACCCTGGCGGGCAGCGGGGCGAAGGCGACGCTGCCCGACGACGCGGAAGACGTCGTCAACAACAACCGCATGCGCCAGGCGCTGGAAGGCGCGCTGGCGGCATTCAATCTCTCGTCACCCGATCGCGACACCCGCGCCAAGGCGCTGGCCGATCTGCGTGACGTCATCGATGAGGGCCTGGTGCCCTTGCTCGACAAGGCGGAGGGCGTCGAGACCGACGCCGCGCTGAAATCCCAGATGGGCATGCTCAAGGCCAAGGCGCTGATCGGCTCGCAGGATGCCACGCGTCGGCTCGCGGCCGCCACCATGCTGGCGGGCAGCAATGACCCGGCCGTGCGTTCGCTGCTGATGGAGCAGCTGGCGGCCGAGGGTGATGCCCAGGTGAAGGAAGCGCTGCAGGCCTCGCTGGACACGGTGCAGGCGCGCCTGGCCTGGGGCGAACGCCTGGGCCTGCTGTTCACGGGCGCAAGCCTCGGCTCCATCCTGCTGCTGGTGGCGCTGGGCCTGGCCATCACCTACGGACTCATGGGTGTCATCAACATGGCCCATGGCGAGCTGATGATGATCGGCGCCTACGCCACGTATGTGGTGCAGAACCTCTTCAAGGCCTACCTGCCGGCTTGGTTTGACCTCTATGTGCTGGCTGCCATTCCGGTGTCGTTCATGGCGGCGGCCCTGGTGGGCGCGTTGATGGAGCGCAGCGTGATCCGCTGGTTGTACGGCCGGCCGCTGGAGACGCTGCTGGCCACCTGGGGCATCAGCCTGATCCTGATGCAGGCCGTGCGTTCGCTCTTCGGCGCGCAGAACGTGGGTGTGGAGAACCCGTCGTGGCTGTCGGGCGGGGTGCAGGTGCTGCCCAACCTGACGCTGCCCTACAACCGCATCGCCATCCTGGTGTTTGCGGCGCTGGTGCTCGTGGGCATGGCGCTGCTGATCAGCCGCACCCGGCTGGGGTTGTTTGTGCGCGGTGTCACGCAGAACCGCCGCATGGCCGCGTGCATGGGTGTGAACACGGCGCGGGTGGACACCTATGCCTTTGCCCTCGGTTCCGGCATTGCCGGCCTGGCCGGGTGTGCCTTGAGCCAGGTGGGTAACGTGGGCCCTGACCTGGGCCAGGGCTACATCGTCGACAGTTTCATGGTCGTGGTGCTGGGCGGTGTCGGGCAGCTGGCAGGCACCGTCTACGCGGCGCTGGGGCTGGGTGTGCTCAACAAGCTCTTCGAGGCCTGGCAGGGTGCCGTGCTGGCCAAGATCATGGTGCTGGTGCTGATCGTGGTGTTCATCCAGAAACGCCCGCAAGGCCTGTTTGCGCTGAAGGGCCGTGAGACATGAACACCGGTTCTGGCGCAACCCGGCGTGCGGTGTGGCCCGCCGTGCTGTTGAGTGTGATCGTGGTGACGGCGGTGCTGCCGTTGCTGAACCTGGTGGTGCCACCGGAGAGTGCCTTTCACCTCAGCGACTTCTACATCAGCCTGATTGGCAAGATCCTCTGCTACGCCATCTGCGCGTTGGCGATCGACCTCATCTGGGGCTACACCGGCATCCTCTCGCTGGGACACGGGTTGTTCTTTGCCCTTGGCGGCTACGGCATGGGCATGTACCTGATGCGCCAGATCGGGCGTGATGGCCAGTACAAGAGCGACATGCCCGACTTCATGGTCTTCCTGAACTGGAAGGAGTTCCCCTGGCACTGGGCCTTGAGCGACAGCTTCATCGGCCAGATGCTGCTGGTGGTGCTGGTGCCGGGCCTGCTGGCCTTTGTGTTCGGCTGGTTTGCCTTCCGCTCGCGCATCAAGGGGGTGTACTTCTCCATCATCACGCAGGCGCTCACCTTTGCCGCGATGCTGCTCTTCTTCCGCAACGAGACTGGCTTCGGTGGCAACAACGGCTTCACGGATTTCAAGCGCATCCTGGGCGTGCCCATCGACCAGCAGATGCGGGTGCTGCTGTGTGTACTCAGCGGGCTGGTGCTGATTGGCTTCTACCTGATGAGCCGCTTCATCGTGCACAGCAAGTATGGCCGGGTGCTGCAGGCCATCCGCGACGCCGAGACCCGGGTGATGTTCACCGGCTACGACCCGGTGGCCTACAAGCTGAGCATCTGGACGCTGTCGGCGGTGATGTGTGCCGTGGCCGGGGCACTGTACGTGCCGCAGGTGGGCATCATCAACCCCAGCGAGATGAGCCCCGCGGCCAGCATCGAGATGGCCATCTGGGCGGCGGTGGGTGGCCGGGGTACCTTGATCGGGCCCATCCTGGGCGCGTTTTTTGTCAACGGGGCCAAGAGCTGGTTCACCGTGGCGTTCCCGGAATTCTGGCTGTACTTCCTGGGTGCGCTGTTCATTGCGGTCACGCTGTTCCTGCCCAAGGGTCTGATCGGCTTGATCGGCTGGCTGCGCCGCGGTGGCAAGCCGGAGGAGCGCCCATGACGCCCGACCTGCTGGAGGCCGGCACCCAGGCCCGCGAGGCCTATGACGAACGCCGGTCTACGGCTACCGGCAAGACCGCCTCAGGGGGCCGTGCGGCAGCCTATGGCCGGGTGCTGAAACTGGGTGAGCCTGACTTCACCCACGGCGTGGCCCTGTACCTGGACGACATCACCGTCAGCTTCGATGGCTTCAAGGCCTTGAACAAGCTCAGCCTGACCATCAATGTGGGCGAACTGCGCTGCATCATCGGGCCCAACGGCGCCGGCAAGACCACGATGATGGATTGCATCACCGGCAAGACCCGGCCCGACAGCGGCAAGGCCTTCTTCGGCAGCACCATCGACCTGCTTCGCCTGACCGAGCCCGAGATTGCCCAGGTGGGCATCGGGCGCAAGTTTCAGAAGCCCACGGTCTACGAACCGCTGAGCGTGTTCGACAACCTGGAGTTGGCACTGCGGGCTGACCGGCGCGCGCGCGCCAGCCTCTTCCACCGCCTCAGCGGCGAGCAGCGCGACCGCATCGGGCAGGTGCTGACGCTGATCCACCTCAGCCAGGAGCACGGCCGTGAAGCCGGCCTGCTGAGCCACGGCCAGAAGCAGTGGCTGGAGATTGGCATGCTGCTGATGCAGGAGCCCAAGCTGCTGCTGCTCGACGAACCCGTGGCCGGCATGACCGACGAGGAAACCGAGCGCACGGCCGAGCTGTTCCTGACGCTGGAAGGTCAGCACTCGCTGGTGGTGGTGGAGCACGACATGAAGTTCGTTGATCAGCTCACCGAAGGTCGTAAGACCGTCACCGTGCTGCACGAGGGCTCGGTGCTGGCCGAGGGCCCGCTGGCCGATGTCCAGAACAACGAGCAGGTGGTCGAGGTGTACCTTGGCCGCTGAGCACACCCTGCTGCAGGTGGCTGGGCTCAACCAGTACTACGGTGGCAGCCACATCCTGCGCAACGTCGGCTTTGAAGCCCGGTTGGGCGAGGTCACCGTGGTGCTGGGCCGCAACGGGGTCGGCAAGACCACCCTGCTCAAGAGCCTGATGGGGGTTGTGCCCGTCAAGACGGGCAGTGTCACCGTGGGTGGGCAGGACGTCACCCGCGCCACGCCGTATGAGCGCGTTCGGGCCGGCATTGGCTACGTACCGCAGGGCCGCGAGATCTTTGGGCGTCTCACGGTGGAAGACAACCTGCGCATGGGTCTGGCCAGCCGCCCTGGCGGCACGGCCATCCCGGCTGAGTTGTTCGAGCTGTTCCCGGTGCTGCGGCAGATGATTCAGCGCCGCGGGGGTGACCTCTCTGGGGGCCAGCAGCAACAGCTGGCCATTGCCAGGGCACTGGCGGCGGGCCCCAAGCTGCTGTTGCTGGACGAGCCCACCGAAGGGATCCAGCCCAGCATCATCAAGGACATCGGCCGGGTCATCCGCATGCTGGCCGACCGCAAGACCATGGCCATCGTGCTGGTGGAGCAGTACTACGACTTTGCCGCTGAGCTGGCCGACCAGTACCTGGTGATGGAGCGTGGCGAGGTGGTGGCCCAGGGCCGTGGTGCCGACATGGAAGCCCACGGCGTCCGACAGCGCATGTCGATCTGAAGGGGGAGGCCGGCAAAGGCCCTTCGCGGCCGCTGGGGCATAGAATTTCCAGCATGTCTTCACCCGCGCAGATCAACCTGACGAACCAGTTCCTCATCGCCATGCCGGGCATGGCCGACGAGAACTTCGAGGGCTCGGTGGTCTACCTGTGCGAACACTCGGCCAAGGGTGCCTTGGGCCTGGTCATCAACAAGCCCAGCGACATCAAGCTGAAGAGCCTGTTCGAGAAGGTCGAGCTCTCGCTGGACCGCACGGAACTGGCCGAACAGCCCGTATATTTCGGCGGCCCTGTCCAGACCGACCGCGGCTTTGTGCTCCACCCCAAGCTGGCCGTGACAGCGCCTGACGGGGCGCCGGGCTCACCCTACGCGTCCACGATGACCATCCCGGGTGCGGCGTTGGAGATGACCACCAGCAAGGACGTGCTGGAAGCCCTGGCCCAGGGCGCCGGCCCCGCCAAGGTGCTGGTGATGCTGGGTTACGCCGGCTGGGGTGCCGGCCAGCTCGAGGACGAGCTGGGCCGCAATGGCTGGCTGACGGTGAATGCCGACCCTTCCCTGATCTTCGACACCCCTGTCGAACGGCGCTATGAACGCGCCTTCCAGCTGCTGGGCATCGACCCCTACATGCTGTCGTCTGAGGCGGGGCACGCCTGATGGCGTTGTCGCAGCCTGTGTCCACGCCCGCTGCGTTCCCCGCATCCTCGTCCCCGGTTTCTCGACACCAGTCCTTCGTGGCCTTTGACTACGGCCTGAAGCGGGTGGGTGTGGCCTGCGGCAACACCCTGCTGGGCACGGCGCGGCCGCTGAAGACCCTGACGCAGGAGGGCGATCAACGCTTTGTCGCCATCCAGGCCCTGCTGCGGGAATGGCGGCCTGACGCCTTGGTGGTGGGCGTGCCCTACCACCCCGATGGCGCACCGCACGACAACACCCGCCGTGCCCAGCGCTTTGCGCGGCAGCTGCAGGGGCGCTTCGGCCTGCCCGTGCACGAGGTCGACGAACGCTACACCACCACCGAGGCCCTGTCCGCTGGCGCGCGCGATGCTGACGCCGCCGCCGCGGCCTTGATCCTCGAGCAGTTTCTGCGTGGCCTGCCTCCACGGGACGAGCCGTCAGCCTCAGCCGCATCCACAGCCCCGACAATGTCCGCAGGACACGACCATGCTGCAACTTGACGCCGAACGCCTGTACACCGATCTGGCCCGTGGCATCCGCGGCCTGCGGTTGACACAGCCCGACGCGGTGCTGGTGGGCATCTGGTCCGGTGGCGCCTGGTTGGCCGAACGACTGCAGCAGGACCTGGCCTTGCCGGGCAAACACGGCGTGATCTCCAGCGCGCTGCACCGCGACGACTTTGGTTCGCGCGGCCTCTCAGCGGGCGCTGATGTCACGCAGCTGCCCTTTGCCATCGAGGGCAGCCACATCATCCTCATCGACGACGTGCTCTACACCGGGCGCACCATCCGCGCCGTGATCAACGAGCTCTACGATTTTGGCCGGCCGGCCAGCGTGAGCCTGGCCGTGCTGGTGGACCGTGGCGGGCGGCAGTTGCCGATCGAGCCCGCGGTGGCCGCGGCCCGTGCCTCGCTGCCCGAGGGCCAGCGCCTGAGCCTGGCCCGCGACGACACCGGCCGTTTCCGCTTCGCCGTCGAGGGCCGAAGCTCCTGAACCCACCTCCAGCGCCTGCCCCATGCTCTCGCGACGCAACCCCCAGCTCAACCGCCACGGCGAACTGATTCACCTGCTCAGCATCGAAGGCCTGCCCCGCGCCACGCTGGTGCAGATCCTTGACGCTGCGAGCAGCTTCCTGATGGAAGGCCGAGAGGTCAAGAAGGTACCGCTGCTGCGCGGCAAGAGTGTCTTCAACCTCTTCTTCGAGAACTCCACGCGCACCCGCACCACGTTCGAGATTGCCGCCAAGCGCCTGTCGGCCGATGTGCTCAACCTGGACATTGCGCGTTCGTCCACCGCCAAGGGCGAAAGCCTGCTGGACACCATCGCCAACCTGTCGGCCATGCACGCCGACATGTTTGTCGTGCGCCACAGCGAAAGCGGCGCACCCTACCTGATCGCCCAGCATTGCGCGCCGCACGTGCATGTCGTCAATGCCGGTGACGGCCGCCATGCCCACCCCACCCAGGGGCTGCTGGACATGTACACGATCCGCCACTACAAGCAGGACTTCACCCAGCTGTCGGTGGCCATCGTCGGCGACATCGTGCACTCGCGCGTGGCGCGCAGCGACATCCATGCGCTGACCACCCTGGGTGTGCCCGACATCCGCGCCGTGGGCCCGCGCACCCTGGTGCCCGGCGACCTGCGCGAGATGGGTGTGCGCGTGTGCCACGACATGGAAGAAGGCATCCGCGACGCCGATGTGATCATCATGCTGCGCCTGCAGAACGAACGCATGAGCGGTGCCATGCTGCCCAGTGCCGGCGAGTTCTTCCGCAGCTTCGGCCTGACGGCCGACAAGCTGGCCAAGGCCAAGCCCGACGCCATCGTCATGCACCCGGGGCCGATCAACCGCGGGGTGGAGATCGATTCCTCCGTGGCCGACGGCCAGCACAGCGTGATCCTCCCCCAAGTCACCTTTGGCATTGCCGTGCGCATGGCGGTGATGTCCATCATTGCCGGGAACGACGCCCGATGAGCGACACACAGCGCATCCTGATCCGTGGCGGCCGCCTGATCGACCCGGCCTCTGGCCGCGATGAACCCGGTGACGTGGCCGTGGCCGGCGGGCGCATCCTGCGCCTTGGAAAGGTGCCCGACGGTTTTGTGCCCGAACGCACCCTCGACGCCCACGGCTGCTGGGTGATGCCGGGCCTGGTGGACCTGGCCGCGCGCCTGCGCGAACCCGGGCAGGGCGGTGAGGGTTACCTCGAAAGCGAACTGCGCGCCGCGGCCGCGGGGGGTGTGACCAGCCTGGTCTGCCCACCCGATACCGACCCGGTGCTGGACGAACCCGGTCTGGTGGAGATGCTGAAGTTTCGGGCGCGCAAGCTCAGCCGCTGCCGCCTCTTCCCGCTCGGCGCCCTGACGCACCAGCTCAAGGGCGAGGCCCTGACGGAGATGGCCAGCCTGACCAGCGCCGGTTGTGTCGGCTTTTCCCAGGCCGAAGTGGCGATGGCCGACAACCTGGTGCTGCAACGGGCGCTGCAGTACGCCGCCACGTTTGGCTACACGGTGTGGCTCCGCCCGCAGGACCGCTCGCTGGGGCATGGTGTTGCCGCCAGTGGCGCCATCGCCACGCGGCTGGGCTTGTCGGGCGTGCCGGTGGCGGCCGAGACCATCGCGCTGCACACCATCCTCGAGCTGATGCGCGCCACGGGCGCGCGGGTGCACCTGTGTCGCCTGTCCAGTGCCGCGGGTGTCGAACTGGTGCGCCAGGCGAAGGCCGAAGGGCTGCCGCTGACAGCCGATGTGAGCATCCACTCTTTGCATCTCACCGACACCGACATCGGCTACTTCAACCCGGCCATGCGCCTGACACCACCGCTGCGCCAGCAGCGCGACCGTGACGCGCTGCGGGCCGGTCTGGCCGATGGCACCCTCGACGCACTGGTGAGCGACCACATGCCCGTGGGCGCCGACGAGAAGAACCTGCCCTTTGCCGAGGCCACGCCCGGCGCCACCGCGCTGGAGCTGTTGCTGGGCATGGCCCTGAAGTGGGCGCGTTCAGACCGCGTGCCGCTCAGCCGCGCACTGGCGGTGGTCACGCACGGCCCGGTGGCCGTGCTGGGTTCGGCCATCGGCACGCTGCAGGCCAGTGCCGGGCGGCTGCTGGAAGGCGGCGTGGCCGACATCTGCGTGCTCGACCCCCAGGCCGAATGGGCGGTTCAGCCCCAGGCGCTGCTGAGCCAGGGCAAGTACACGCCCTTTGCCTTCGAGTTCAGCGGCACGCAGGTGCCCGGGCGCGTGAAGGCCACCCTGGTGGCCGGCACCGTGGCCCACGTGGGCTGATGGTGCAGGGCGGGGTAATGGCATGGTGAGTGCATGGTGAGGGCCGCCTGGCGGCTGACACGGGCGACGCTGCACGCGCTGCACGGCCTGCTGATCGTCCTGGTGGTGCTGCCCCGCGCCTCGGAGGCGCAGCGTCAGGTGCGGGTGCAGTGGTGGTCGGTCAAGCTGCTGGGCCTGCTGGGTGTCGAGCTGCAGGTGCAGGGCCAGTTTCGGCCGGGCGCCAAGCTGATCGTGGCCAACCACATCTCCTGGCTGGACATCATGGCCATCCATGCGGTTCACCCGCAGGCGCGTTTTGTGTCCAAGGCCGACGTGCAGCACTGGCCGTTGCTGGGGCGTCTGGTGGCTGCGGGCGGCACGCTCTACATCCAGCGCGAGAAGCGGCGTGACGCGCTGCGGGTGGTGCACCAGATGGCCGAGGCCATGACCGGCGGTGACACGGTGGCGGTCTTCCCGGAGGGCACCACGGCCGATGGCCGGGCGCTGCTGCCTTTCCACGCCAACCTGCTGCAGGCGGCCATCGCCACCGATGTCCCGGTGCAGCCGGTGGCGTTGCGGTACAGCGACGCGTCACACGCCATCAGCCCGGCTGCCGAGTTTGTGGGTGACACCACACTCGCCCAGAGCCTGTGGCGCCTGGCGGGTGCGACAGGCCTGTGCGTGCGGGTGCAGGTGCTGCTGCCCCAGGCCTGCACCCATGCCGATCGCCGTGCCCTGGCACAGCGGCTGAAGCAGGACATCGAGGACGCTCTGGCCCCAGGCGCCTGACGTCTCTGGACGCGCCTCACGCGCTCGATGCGCCTCGGGCCCTCAGGCCTTGCCCTGGTTGGCCACCGCGGCGGCCGCCTTGGCAGCGGCTTCGGCGTCGCCCAGGTAGTAGCTGCGCAGTGGCTTCAGCTGCGCATCCAGCTCGTAGACCAGCGGAATTCCGTTGGGGATGTTGAGGTTGACGATGGCGTCGTCAGCGATTCCGTCAAGGTATTTCACCAGCGCACGGATGCTGTTGCCGTGCGCGGCCACCAGCACGCGCTTGCCCGAACGGATGGCCGGCGCCAGCTGTTCGTCCCAGCAGGGCAGCACACGGGCGACGGTATCCTTCAGGCATTCGGTCAGCGGCACCTGCCCGCTGGCCAGCGCGGCGTAGCGGGGGTCGCTGCGCTCGCAGCGAGGGTCGTTGGCGTCCAGCGCGGGCGGCGGGGTGTCATAGCTGCGGCGCCACACCAGCACCTGCTGGTCGCCGTACTGCTTGGCCATGTCGGCCTTGTTCAGCCCCTGCAGTGCGCCATAGTGGCGCTCGTTCAGGCGCCAGTCCTTGACCACCGGCACCCAGGTGCGCTCCATGCTGTCCAGGCAGTGCCACAGCGTCGCGATGGCACGCTTGAGCACCGAGGTGTAGGCGATGTCGAACTCCCAGCCGCCCTCGCGCAGCAGCCGACCCGCTTCGCGCGCCTGGGCCACGCCGGTGTCGGTCAGGCCGACATCCGTCCAGCCGGTGAAGCGGTTTTCGAGGTTCCAGGTGGATTCACCGTGGCGGATGAGGACAAGTTGGTACATCAGGGAGCTTTCCAGCGGGTGCGCGCAGTGGCCGCCTGTCCGGCGCAGTGGCCGAACGTGTCGGCCGCGTGCGGGTGGAGGGGGCGTGCTTCGGGGGAAGGGTTGGTGGGGGGAAACCCAAAATTTTATAATCGTCGTTTTTCCGACAGAACCCGCCACAGCCGGGGACCTCACCGTGAGCTTCTTACTCGAAAACTGGATGCTGATCCTCCTGGCGGCCGTCTCCGGTGGCATGTTGATCGCGCCGCAGATGCGAGGTGGCAGCAAGTCCATCACGCCTTCCGAGGCCGTGCGGCTGATCAACCGCGAGAAGGGGGTGCTGATCGACGTGGCCGAACCCAATGAATTTGCGTCAGGCCACGCCGGTGGTGCGCGCAACATTCCCTTTGGCAGCATCGAGGCCAGCAAGGACCTGCCGAGCAACAAGGCGCTGCCCTTGATCCTGATGTGCCCCTCCGGCGCCCGTGCTGGCCGCGCTGCCGGCCTGCTGCGCAAGCTGGGTTACCAGAACGTGCACCCGGTGGCCGGTGGCAACCGCGCCTGGAGCGAAGCCAACCTCCCGGTTGAGAAAAAAGCAGCCTGATGCACCTGGGGCCCTCGCGCGGGGTGCCCCAGCCACTTGAGTGCCCCCCCCCCACTGGAGCCAGCGATGAACGCGGTGAAGATGTACACCACCCAGGTCTGCCCTTTCTGCGTGCGGGCCAAGGCCTTGCTGAAGCAGCGGGGTGTGGGCCATATCGAAGAGATTCGCATCGACACGGACCCCGAGGCCCGCGACGAGATGATGCGCATCACCGGCCGCCGCACGGTGCCCCAGATCTTCATCGGTGACACCCATGTCGGTGGTTGCGACGACCTCATCGCGCTGGACCAGCGTGGTGGCCTGGTCCCCATGCTGGGGTGAGGCCCTGAGGCCACCCGGCGGATAATCCGTCGCGGCGTGTGCAACGGGTTGTGCGCCCGACTCCCGCTGTCCCAGGGCATGATGCCCATTCCTGCCAAGCCGTGCTGCGGCTGGCGCCTATCTCCGCTCACCTCCTCCCATCATGGCTGACAACGACCAGAACCCGGTTTTCAACATCCAACGCATCTACCTCAAGGACTTGTCGCTGGAGCAGCCGAATTCGCCCCAGATCCTGACCGAGCAGGCGCAGCCACACGTGGACATCAGCCTGGGCATGGGCGCCGAGCCGGTGGCCGAGGGCATCGTGGAAGTCACGGTGACGGCCACCGTCACCACCAAGGTCAATGACCAGGTCCTGTTCCTGGTGGAGGCCAAGCAGGCCGGCATCTTCGAGATCCGCAACGTGCCGCAGGACCAGATGCAGGGCATCGTCAGCATCGTCTGCCCGCAGATGATCTACCCTTACCTGCGCGCCATCGTCAGCGATGTCTGCACCCGTGCCGGTTTCCCGCCCATCCTGCTCACTGAAGTCAACTTCCAGGCCATGTTCGAGGCGCAGCAGGCGCAAGCCCAGCAGGCCAACGGTGGCTCGCGCATCATCACCAGCGCCAACTGAGCCCAGGGCGGCGTCCGCGGCGTCGCGGCCGCTTCCCTTGCTGCGCTGCGCTGCGAGGGCCCGGCCGTGACGCTCATCATGCTCGGGGCCGGTGCCTGGGGCACCGCACTGGCCATCCACGCGGCCCGTCGGCACGATGTGCTGCTGTGGGCGCGAGACCCCCTGCAGGCCGCCCGGATGCAGGCCGTCCAGGTGAATGATCGTTACCTGCCCGGCGTCGGCTTCCCCGGCCGGCTGCAGGTGACGGCCGACTTTCTCGAGGCACTTCGGCCAGTGGCGTCAGGCGCCCTCGTCGTCGTGGCAACCCCCATGTCGGCCTTGCGCGCCACGTTGCAGTCCCTGCCGGCCGGCGTCCCGGCGCTGTGGTTATGCAAGGGCTTTGAAGCCGACACGGGCGCGTTGGGCCACGAGCTGGCTGCGGCGTTGCGCCCGGGTGTCCCCTGCGGTGTGCTCTCCGGGCCCAGCTTCGCCCTGG
>JAJTDE010000219.1:275-6520 GCA_021298085.1 Rubrivivax sp. | reverse complement strand
GAGCCCTGCCATGAGTGAATTCATCGTCTGGACCCTCGTTGTCCTTGTCATCGTGGCCATTGCCATCGCCGTGCTGGCGCGTTTCTACGAACGCGCCACCCGCGAGACCAGCCTGGTCAAGACCGGCGTCGGTGGCCGTCGCGTGGTGATGGACGGCGGCGTGGTCGCCTTCCCCTGGTTCCACCAGATCTCGCGCGTCAACATGCAGAGCCTGCGGCTGGAGGTGCGCAGGGCCGGTGACGCCAGCCTGATCACGCAGGACCGCCTGCGGGTGGACGTGGGCGCGGAGTTCTACGTGAGCGTCATCGCCACCGAGGAAGGCATCGCCCGCGCCGCGCAGACCCTGGGCAACCGCACCTTCGACGCCGCCAAGCTGCGCGAGCTGATCGAGGGCAAGCTGGTGGACGCCCTGCGCAGTGTGGCCGCGCGCTTCACGATGGACGCGCTGCACGAGAACCGTGGCCGTTTTGTCAGCGAGGTGCGCGAGAGCCTGATCGAGAGCCTGGCGCGCAACGGCCTGGAGCTGGACACGGTGTCGCTCACCGCACTGGACCAGACACCCTTCAAGGCGCTGGACGAGAACAACGCCTTCAACGCGGTGGGCATGCGCAAGCTGGCCGAGGTGATTGCCACCAGCAAGAAGGAGCGTGCGCAGATCGACGCCGACGCCGAGGTGTCGGTGCGCCGCGCCGCGATGGAGGCCACGCGCCGCAAGCTGCAGATCGAGCTGGAGGAGCAGACGGCGCAGATCGCCCAGGTGCAGCAGATCGAGACGCTGAAGGCCGCGCAGGTGGCCGAGGTGGTCAAGCGCAAGGCCGACAGCGAGCTGGAATCGGCCCGTGCCCGCATCGAGATGGAGCAGCAGATCCGCAGCGCCGACCTCGACCGCGAGCGCAGCATCCGCGAAGCCGAGATCGCCCAGGCCAAGGCGCTGGCCGAAGCCGAAATCGCCCGCGAGCGCGACCTGACCCTGGCCGAGCAGCAGCGGCAGATTGCCATCGCCGAACACAGCCGCACCGAAAGCCATGCCCGAGCTGCCGCCGATGTGGCACGCGCCGACGCCATCCGTGCGGCAGAAGCCGTGCCCACCGCCAAGCAGATGGCCGAGGCCGAACGCCGCAAGGCCGTGGCCTTGCTGGCCGCCCAGCAGGAGGTGGAGATTGCCAGCACACGCGCCCGCCACGCCGCGCAGACCGAACTGGCCACCTCCGCCGACCGCGCCGCCGCGGTGGTGCGCAGCGCGCAGGCCGACGCCGAGGCCTCGGCACTGCGCAGCGCATCGATGAAGGGTGAGTTGCTGGCTCAGGCGGAGGGCCAGCGTGCCCTGGCCGAAGCCCAGAACGTGCTGGAAGACCGCGTCGTGGCGATGCGCGTCGAGCTGGCCAAGGTGGAGGCGCTGCCCCGCGTGCTGGCCGAGATGGTCAAGCCGGCCGAGCGCATCGAGTCCATCCGCATCCACCAGGTCAACGGCCTGGGCGGTGGTGCGCAGAATGCCGGTGACGGCAGCGGCAAGACACCCGTCAACCAGGCCCTGGATTCGGTGATGGCCATGGCCGTGCAGTTGCCGGCGCTGAAGAAGCTGGGCGATGATCTGGGCATGAGCCTGGACGCCGGGATGACCGGGGTGACGGCGGCGTTGACGCCGGCCTCGCCGGCGACGCCAGCGGCGGGACCGCGGTCGCGCTAGGGCCCGTTAAGGCGTGTCAGGGCGTCTCAGGGCACGTCGCGCCGCGCTTGAACCTGGCCCGGCGGCAAGCCGGCCTCGTACCAGCCCTTGCTGCGGTTGACCCAGCGCACCACCAGCAGCATCAGCGGCACCTCGATCAACACGCCCACCACGGTGGCCAGTGCCGCGCCTGACTCGAAGCCAAACAGGCTGATGGCCGCCGCCACCGCGAGTTCAAAGAAGTTGCTCGCGCCGATCAGTGCCGACGGGCAGGCCACGCTGTGGGATTCACCCAGCCGGCGGTTGAGCCAGTAGGCCAGCCCGGCATTGAACAGCACCTGGATCAGGATGGGCACGGCCAGCATCGCGATCACCAGCGGCTGCTTCAGGATGGCCTCACCCTGGAAGGCAAACAGCAGCACCAGGGTGGCCAGCAGCGCCGCGATGGACCACGGCCCGATGCGGGCCAGCGTGGCCTCCAGCGCCGCCGGGCCCCGCTTGAGCAAGGCGCGGCGCCACAGCTGCGCGATGACCACCGGGATCACGATGTACAGCAGCACCGACGTGACCAAGGTGCCCCAGGGCACGGTGATCGACGACAGGCCCAGCAGCAGCCCCACGATGGGCGCAAAGGCAAACACCATGATGGTGTCGTTCAGGGCCACCTGGCTCAGCGTGAACAGCGGGTGCCCACCCGTCAGCCGGCTCCACACAAACACCATCGCGGTGCAGGGCGCCGCGGCCAGCAGGATCAGGCCGGCGATGTAGCTGTCGGCCTGGCCTTCGGGCAGGTAGGGCGCAAAGACGTGGCGGATGAAGAGCCAGCCCAGCAGGGCCATCGAAAACGGCTTGACCAACCAGTTGACCGCCAGCGTGACGCCGATGCCGCGCCAGTGCTGTTTCACCTGGCTCAGGGCGCCGAAGTCCACCTTCAGCAGCATCGGAATGATCATGATCCAGATCAGCAGCCCCACCGGCAGGTTGACCTTGGCGATCTCCAGCCCGCCCACGGCCTGCATCGGCCCGGGCAGCCACTGGCCCAGGGCAATGCCCACGACGATGCACAGGAAGACCCAGACCGTCAGGTAGCGCTCGAAGACGCTCATCGGCGCCGGGGTGTCGGCGCAGGGCGCGATGGTGGAGCTGGTGGGGCTGGTCATGGCGGGACTCGGGTGGGTCTTCAGCTCTGGCCGATGGCCTGCAGCGAGGCCTGCAGGGAGGGGCGGTCCATCTGCGCCAACGGCAGCTGGAGCAGCTGCAGCATGCGGTAGGCAATGGCCTGTCGGGTGAGCTCAAAGGCGCGGCGCTTGCCCTCGTCGCCGCCCTCGGCGTTCGACGGGTCGGGGTAGCCCCAGTGCACCTTGACGGGTTGCCCGCCGGCCGCACCCACCCACACCGGGCAGCTCTCGGCGGCCGCGCTGTCGCAGACGGTGATGACGATGGACAGCGGCGGCGCGCCCTCGCGGCTGAACTCGTCCCAGCGCTTGCTGCGGTAGTGCTGGGTGTCCACCCCGGCGTTCTGCAGGGCTTGCAGCGCAAAGGGGTTGAGCCGGCCGCTGGGCGCACTGCCCGCGCTGTGGGCACGGACGTCCTTGCCCAGGCGCTGGGCCAGGTGGTTGAGCATGCCCTCGCTCAGCACACTGCGTGCGGAGTTATGGGTGCACAGGATCAGGACATGGATGGTCATGGTTCAACGGCCCTCCTCAGTGGCCTTCTTCAACGGACAGGTCAGCAGCAGCGGTTGGCCGCCTGGACGGGGATGCCGATCGGCTTGCCCCTCGGGGTGGGTGCGCAGCAGGCCGATGCCGCCGGCTCGGCTGCCGGGGCGAGGGCGGGGGCGGATTCAGGAACGGGTACGGCCTGTCCTGCCGCGGCCTCGTGGAACACCGGGATGTTCTCCAGCGTGTGGAAGTGCTCCCAGGCAATGCCCTGAGGGTCCGTCACCCAGTGCTTCTCGCTGCGGGCGTAGCAGCAGGTGGTGTTGCCCTCGTCCAGCAGGGCCATGTCAGCAGCCTGTGCGCGGCCTTTCAGCGCGGCCAGTTCGCTGGCGTCGTCGGTCTGGAAGCCCAGGTGGTCAATGCCCGGCTGGCTGCCGCGGGTGGAGATGGCGAAGTTGATGCGTGGGTCTTCGAGCATCCACTTGGCGTAGTCGGTCTCGACACGGGTGGGCTGTGCGGCAAAGAGCTTGGCGTAGAAGGCGATGCTCTGGTCGAGGTTGTCGACGTGCAGGTGAACGTGGAATCGCTTCATGGGGGTCTCCGTGTCAGCAGGTGGATCGGCGCTGGGCGCCGGTGGGTGTGCAGGGCTGGCCCAGGCAGCAGTGGGCGGTGAGGTAGGCCAGCAGTTCGTTCATGGCGTCCAGCGCCGGGCGGTAGTGCTGGTTTCGGCCTTCGCGTTCAACCGTGACGAGGCCGGCATGCACCAGCTCCTTCAGGTGGAACGACAGGGTCGAGGCCGGGATGTCCAGCAGCGCCGACAGCGCCCCCGGCGTCATGCCCTGGGGGCCCGCGCCCACCAGCGCGCGAAAGGTGCGCAGGCGGGCGCCCTGGGCCAGGGCGGCCAATGCGGTGACGGCGTCTTTTTCATCCATGTTTCTAAGTATATGGAAATATTGAGGCGTGTCAATGGCCTCAAGGCAAGGCGTTCAAGGGCACCCTCAGGCGTGTGGGCTCAGGTCCAGACGCGGTAGATCCAGAACGCTTCGTCTTCGGCGATGCGGCGACGCCGCTCGGCCGGGGCAAAACCCGTCACACGGCGTGTCTCGCGGCACAGATGGGACTGATCGGCATAACCGGCGTCCGCCGCGACGTCGGTCCAGCGCACGGGCCCGTCGCCGTCGGCCAGGGCCCGGAAGAAGGCCTGCTCTGAGCGTGCAAAGCCCCGCAGCTCGCGCAGGGGCAGCCAGACCTGCACCCGCGAGCGGTTCATGGCCGCCAGCGCGGGTTGCGGTGCTTGCGCCAGGTGGGCCATCGGCCGAGTGGAGGACGGTGCCCCTGCGGCGCGGGTGATGACCCGACGATGTCGGAACCCTTCAAGACCGCCCGCAGGCAGACGGTCTAGGCTGTCTGTCATGACACACCCTCACCCACCCGGACCGTCAGCACGCTGGTGGGGCCTGCCCCTGGTGCGACAGATGTCGCGCGACCACCTGGGTTTTGTGGCCACGCTGCAGCGCGAGCACGGCGACCTGACCTTCATGCGGCTGGGCAACGAGCGCGGCATCGACATCTTCAAGCAGGCCTTCTGGCAGGGTGTGCTGGTCACCGAAGGTGAGGTCTGGAAGCGGCAGCGGCCGCGTGGGCCACGCAGGTCCTGGGCCGAACGGCCATGCGCGAGATGTTCTGGCCGGTCACCCTTCCCGATTGGCTGCCCCTGCCCGGCAAGCGCGCCAAGCGCCGCGCGCTGCGCAGCTTGCATGGCCTGGTGCAACGCCACATCACCCAACGCCAGGCCCTGCCGCCCGAAGCGGCGCCCCAGGATGACCTGCTGGCCATGCTGCTGGCCGTGCGCGACGAGCACACCGGCGACGGCCTGTCGGCCACCGAACTGCACGACGAGTGCATGGTGATGTTCCAGGCTGGCCACGAGACGAGCGCGACCGCCCTGCTGTGGTGGGCCTGGTTGATGGCCATGCACCCTGAGGCCCAGGCCCGAGCCCAGGCCGAGGTGCAGGCGGTGCTGGGCACCCGTGAACCGCAGGCGGCCGATGCCACGGCGCTGGACTGGCCGGGCGCCACACTCAAGGAGGCGATGCGCCTGTACCCGCCCGTGGCGGCGCTGGTTTCCCGAGCCCGACGCCTTCCGGCCTGAGCGCTTTGTCAGCACTGCCGCAGCGCCACCACGGGGCACCTGGATGCCCTTTGGGACTGGCCCGCGGGTGTGCATCGGGCAGCACTTTGCGGTGCTGGAGATGACACTGATCGCGCCGCTGCGTCTGCAGCTGCTCAGGCGCCCGTGAGGCGGCCCCGCCCGCTGCGCCGGCTCAGAAGTCCAGGTCAGCCGTCAGCGGGCAGTGGTCCGACACAGCCAGCAAGGCCGACCGCCCCTCGCGAGCGGGTGAGGTGCGGCCCATCAGGCCCACCGCCACCTTCGTTGCCACGCGGCCCTTGACGCGGGGTGAGACCGCGATGTGGTCCAGCCCCACCGGGTTGCGGCAGCCCAGGGCCGCTGAGCCGCCCAGTTGCTGCACGTCGGGGCGGGGCAGCGCCGCCACCTTGGCCTGCTCGCACAGCGCGCCGACCGCCGGCTCACCGGGGCATTGGGTGTCCAGCAGCACCAAGGCTGACGTGGCGGGCGCGCCGTCGTTGACCTCTCGCCAGAGGTTGCGCACGCGGTTGCCGCTGCGGTGAGGGTCTACCGCCGTGCCCTGTGAGCGCACGGGCGCGGCGGCGGCTTCGCGCTGCTCGTGCTGCAGGTTGCGGTTGAAATCGCCCAGCACCACCAGCGCGGCCACACCGGCGCTCTGGGCTTCGATCCAGGCCTCCAGCGCCGGCACCTGCGCCTGCAGCACCTGGCAGTTGGGCTCGTCGCTGTCCAGCTGCCCGCGGCCTTGTTCGCGCCGTTCGTCCAGCGGCGAGAC
>JAJTDE010000219.1:0-267 GCA_021298085.1 Rubrivivax sp. | reverse complement strand
CTGGCCGTCAACGCGCAGGGTCAGGGCCAGGCCGGGGCGCGGCTGTTCCTTGGGTGGGCGTTGCGGCAGGCTCAGGGGCCAGTGCACCTCGCAGCTGACGGCCGTGCCCAGTTCGCGCTTCCAGGCAAAGGCCAGGCGCTGCACCTTGTGGCCGTCGTAGCTGCACAGGTGGTAGCCCGCGCCCCCGTCGGGCAGCACCTCCTGCACCGACTGCCGGCCACTGACCTCCTGGAAGGCCAGCACATCGGCCTTCACCGCATGGCCCAG
>JAJTDE010000218.1 GCA_021298085.1 Rubrivivax sp. | reverse complement strand
ATGCACGCTTGGTGGCTGCACGCAGCGGTGCGTCGCTGCTGGTCGCACGCAAGCACAAGAGCGGCCTGGACGGCCTTCGTTCGTTCATGGGCCTGCTCTCCAAGGGCAATGCCCAGTTTGCTGGTCTCGTTGTGAATGAGGCATGAGGCCGTGAGTGCTGTGCACCGGCCTCGACCGGCTGAAGACCCTCAGCTGGCCGATACTACCTCGTTCTCGGACTCCCAGTTCACCAAGACATTCGGCGCAGCGGCCCCGCCCATGGGCGTATTGCATGTGGTCGGGCATCTCACCGAGGCGGTCTTCGACATACTGGGGCCCACGTGTGCTGCGCTGCACGCGGAAGGGCGGCCTCAATCCTTGCTGGTGCTCGAAGACAATACCCTGATGCGGCTATCCATTCGTCTGAATGATGCCATTCAGATCCATCCGTTGAGAACTGAAGGCGGTTTTGTCAATACCTGGATGCGCCTGGGCAACGTCTTTCAAACAATGATCTCCGAAGGCAAGTGGCAGGCCGTTTATCTCCACGGTCTGATGCCCTTTGTCGCCGCAGCGCCTTTGCTCAAGCGCGTCAAGGATTCTGGAACGCGAGTGCTTTTGAGCCCGCACAGTTCCCGATCATTGCGCTCGATGAAATTTTTTGGGCAGCCGATCTTTTGGGCGCTGCACCGGGTATTGCCCATGGCTGGCATCGAAACCATCGCGAGCGTGCCATTTGATGTCCGAGCCATGCAGCGCCTGACAAAGGTCTCTGCACGGCTCATCGAGCCGCCTGTCGATGAGATTTTTTTCTCAGCCAGCGTGCCGGCAGCCAACCACTCCAGAACGCTGGTGGGCAGTGCCGCGCTGGACGCCAAGGGCGCCGTCCAACGGTTCTCCCAATTGGCCGTCTTGCTGGCCGAGAGCATTCCGCATGCAACTTTCTGCTGGATCGGCGCAGCTACCGACGAAGACACCTCGCTTCTGAAGGCATCCGGTGTCGAGGTCTTGTCGGTGGAGACAGAGCCCTACGAACGTGCCAAGGTGCTCGCCAATGCGTCCATCTACCTTGCTTGTGGTGAAGGTCGCGGATTTTCGATGAATGTCGCTGAGGCCATGGCGGTCGGTTTGCCTTGCCTGAGCTGGAACCCGGATGGACGTTCGGATATCCTCGTCCAGGATGAGACAGGCTTGATTTGTCGCACCGTGGAAGAGATGGCTATGCGCACCCTCAGCCTCTATCAGTGCGAGGAGGAAAGGGTCAAGCTGAGCGAACAGGCGCGGCGAGAGGCCTTATTGAGGTTTACCGACGAGGAATTTAGAAAGCATATTGTTGCCCTCTTTGCCAGCAGTGAAAGACGACGCATGTCGAGCGTACGGAAGCTTCGCTGAGCGGGTGAATATCAGCGCTAGTCTGAAGGCCGTATAACCATCCCAAGAGCCCGAACCGTGGTTTTGGTGTGCATGTCTTTCTGGATTGGTGCGCTCCACTCCCGAACGCACCCATGAGTTTTTCACGGTTGACCTCTGGATTTCTGTCCAGAGTTGTTTCTCAAGGCTCGACGCTCATTCTCCTGGTGTTGGGTGCGCAGTTTCTCACGCCGGCAGAGTTTGGCGCGTATACGCTGGCGTCGATTGCGGTCGCGCTGGCCAATGTCTTCTTGTTCTCAGGCGCCTATGAGCATGTTCTCAAGAGCGCGGACCTCGATCGCGATGGCCCATTGGCCTTGTCCACACAGCTCTTGACGGCTGTCCTGGCCTCAGTCACCCTGGGGTGCTCCGGCTGGCTACTGAAGCCGCATGAGGCCACTGAATCGTTGGGCCTGATGCTCCAGCTGTTTTCCGTGATACCGCTGCTGGCGGCGACGGCGGCCTGGCGTGAAGCGGTCTTTCTTAGAGCACCCGACAAGCTGCCCGCCTATTTCCAGATCATTCTGTGGCGGGATCTGGCCGCATTGGCCCTGGGTGCAGGGCTGCTGTTTCTGGGCTTGGGCCTCTGGGCGATGGTGGCGTACCGGATGGCACTGGCGGCACTGGGATACGCAGCCTTCCATTTGGCCCATCCGAGCCTGTGCCCGATCAGTCGAAGGCTTTCGGACATCAAGAGTCTCCTCATCAAATCGATGCCTCTGACGGGTAGCCGGCTGCTCTCCTTCTTCGGCAGCAACGGCATGGACGTGGTGGTGGGCGTGTTCTTGAGTCCGGCCGCCGTCGGTATCTACCGGATGGCCAGCCGTCTCGTTCTGGCGGCTTACGACATCGTTGCGCAGCCGATGATGAAACACGCCTGGGTGCATATGGCTGACGAGACCCGCAAGGGCCTGACGGGGCACCAGTCCCTGCGCAAGGCACAGGGACTCAGCATGATCCTCCTGGCCGTGGCTTGTACATACCTCACGGTCTCGCGGGAGGACCTGGTGCAGTTGGTCCTGGGTCCGCAGTGGTCACCGGTGGTGCACTTGATTCCCATGTTTGCCGCTGCTGCGCTCTTCACTGCCCTGGGGCAGTTCGTCGAGCCTGTGCTGAGTCTGCGCAACAAGGGCGTTGAGCTCTTCCGGCTCCGCCTGTGTGTGACGCTGCTGCTGATGGGCTCGGTTGCCTGCGGCGCACAGCTGTGGCAACTGGAGGGTGCCGCGTATGCCAAGTTGCTCGGCTCTGCGTTGGCTGCCGCGGTCTTGTGGTGGGGCATGTTGCGCTGGGGCGGCGTTCGACGCGCCATTGCCTGGGAGGCGTTCGCCCTGGCGGTCGGAACCTCGTTGGCCTGCCTGGTGGTAGGCCTTGGCCTGAACAGCTTGCCGCTGGACGCGATGTGGCGACTGATGCTGCAGGCCCTGAGCATGGGCGCCCTGGGTGCCTTGTTCATTTGGCTCTTCCAACGCCATCAGGCCGGCACCGCTGACGACAAACATGTGTCGGGTTCAAAGCCCTGACGAAATAATCGCCTGAATTGAACCATGACTCCATCTCAGAATAACTCTGCTGTTTTTCTGCACTCCATGTGGAGAACGGGTAGCACCTACCTGTTGTCTCGGTTCACTGCTGAAGAAAAGTACCTTACTTTCTATGAGCCGTTCAACGGTGAACTGTCGTCTGCGCGCAAGCGCCGGATGGCTGCTCAGGAGTACGATCAGCGACACAAGGCGCTCCGACACCCGGGTTCGAGCGAAGGGTACTTCGCTTTGTTCAATGAGGCGGACCCGCTCACGGGTAAGCCGCTGTGGAGCTATAGCTCTCCGTCACTGTGCTTGTATGATGTCTATAACGGGCTGAGCCGCTCTGGCACTGAACTGCTTGAAGCGTGTTGTCGTTTGGCGCATCAACGCAACCGTATACCCGTGTTTGGGTTCTGCCATTCGGGTGTGCAGATTCCAGACATGTTCAATCGGTTTTCGGGGCATCATGTCTATCTGAGCCGGCCCTGTCGAGACCAGTTTGTCTCGTACCAGCCCGAGCGCAATGACTTCTTTGTACCAGCCACCACCATGCAGTTGATGGCGTCATCCCGGTGGGGCACAAAGGCCGCAGAACTGGTGCCGGCCATCACGAAGTGGATGGTCCTGTACCCGGCCTTCCTGATCCGCTCCGCCCCCCACGCCGCAACCATGAAGATGGCGCGACGCATCGCCGCTGGCCTTTCGCTGGCTGAGAAGTACAAGCTCTTCTACCTGAGCTGGCTCGTGTCCCACCAGCCTGTTGCTGAAGTCAACGCAGGCTGGGTGTCCCTGCCGAAGTTTCAGGACGATGCGCACGCGCGCAGCGATTTTGAACAGCGCTTTGGGGTGGAGCTTCAGGAACTCAACTACCCGCGTGTTGACCAAACCCTCTTCGGGCAGTTTGATGTGGTGCGTGCCGAAGCCGAGGTGGAGGCTGTCTTCCGCAGCGCCTGACCAGCTCTGAGCACAACGTCCGCCGGAGCCGAGGGCCTTTCGCGTTATGGTGCGGCGTTTGTCGGGCTGAACTGCTTTGTGAGCGCGCGATAGGCCTGCAAACAGGCTTCTGACAGTGCCGGAGGAACGCCTGTCACCGGGCTGAGGTCAGCCTCCTCGCGCCGTGCCTCGATGCGTGTCAGCTTGGAACTGAGCGTCGGGTCGCCGCCGCCGTGCGCTTGCGTCGCCGGGTGGCTGATGTAGGCGTTGCGCAGCGCTGGATTCAGGCCAAGCCACGTCCCCACACGGCTGACCTCTGCATCAGGGCAAGACAGCAACTGTTCGCTGTGCAGGCCCAGCCGCTGCACAGGGCTGAACCGCTCCCAGTGCTCCCTCAGGCGTTCAAGCCTGTTCAGGTAGTAAGTGGCCGCCTTCTCGGGTGTGTTGACATTCTTCATACCTGTCTCGGCGGAAAGCTTGACGATCGACGATATCGAAGGCCGCGGTGCACGCACCATGAAGATGGCTCTCGAGCCATAAAATGTATCGGGAAGGTCGCCGTCAAGACCATTGTGCAAGATCTTGTCGAAAAGGAAATCCGCTTCCTTCTTCCAGGCATTGCGGCGATATTGATTCACCACAACTTGGCCTGGGCTATAACTGCGGTTGTGGCTTACGTGTGTCTCGCCATAACCTGATATCTGCTCATGCGAGCACAGAACATTGGACAAGGCCGTGGTTGCGCCCCTCATATGCGAGAGGATCACAATCATGCGCTCATAACTGGAATGCTGAGCCACTTGACACGCCCCGATGGCTGTGATGGCTTTAATGGTATTTCTGGTGGCGGTTTTCAAAATACAGGTCTCAAGCGCAAACCACGGGTCATGGACTGGCCTAGAGGCTCTCAATTCGTTCGGGTGTCACGCGGCCTTTGATGACATCCATGAACCCGATCCAGTTACCCCGTACTCTGCCTATCCGGTCTACCCAAGGCTCTGGGCGCAAGGCCTTCAGGTGATTGGCGGCGACGTTCTTCAGGATCAGACGGCGCGCGTAGCTCATGGACATCGTCCCCTTGCGCGCGAGGTAGACGGGGTTGATGACTTGCGAGTATCCCAGACGCACGCCCGATGTCCGAGCACTCTTGACCCCCTGGTGGACACCGGCAAACGCCAGCGTCTTGACCAGCCTGCCGCGTCGGGAGACCTGGTTGGAGAAGTCGATGTCTTCCTGCCAGCCGTACAGCTTCAGCCGCTCGTCGAAGCGGGTGGTGCCGATGGCACCGTGGCGAAAGGCCATGTTGCACCCATAGAGGCCGCGGAGCTCCCGGACGACGGAGGGGACTGGTGCGGGTTGGCTGTCGTATTCCGCGACCAGTCGGACAGCCTCGGCTGCGGCGATGCCCGCCGAGTTGATGCCATCGGCGATGAGTGCGCCGGTTGCGCCCACCACATCGGGGTGCTGGGCAAAGAATGCCACCATCCTCTCCAGGCAGAACCGAGAAGGAATGTAGTCGTCATCAAAGAAGACGACCAGGTCTGTGTGCGCGTTGCACAGGGCTATCCCGGTGTTGCGCTGGGCTGGCAGCCCCTTGGGGCCCGTCTGACACAACACTGGGAAGGGGTAGGTGCCCAGGGTCGGCGCGTCAGAAACCTGCACCACCGAAAGGATGACTTCGTCGGGCTGCACCGTCTGGCGGGCAAGGTGTTCCAGCAAGTGGGCCAGGCTGTCGGGCCGCCCCGTGCTGGCAATGATGACGGAAACCTTCGTGCTGGAGGAGTTCATGGCTGGCCCACGTCCGCTGCGGGCTGGCGACCTGCCGCAAG
>JAJTDE010000217.1 GCA_021298085.1 Rubrivivax sp. | reverse complement strand
CGCGGAAGGCTGCCACGGCCTTGAGCGAGCCGCTGTCGACGGTGAGCGTGGCGCCCAGCACCGGTTCGTTGCTGGCATAACGGTCGACCAGGATGGCGAGTTCACTGGTGCGCAGTTCGGCGACCAGCTCGAAGGCGTCGGAGCTGGCCTCGACGCGGGGCCGTGCAGCCGCGGCGCGCTGGGAGGTGGGGGCGTCCAGGTGTTCACCGTTGGGGCCGTGGGCACCGGGTGCGGCCAGGGCAGCAGTGTGGGCCATCAGCAGCGCCAGGCACGCCGTGGTGGCCAGCCGGCGCAGCGGCCGGCAGCGGTTGAACGTCGGCTTCATGGCAGCGCTCCGAGGGATTGTTCGAGACGGGCGCGGGCGAGGCCCAGCGCGGCGGTCAGGCGGGCGACGGCGCTGTCGGCCTGGCTGGCGATGGCCAGGGCACGCAGCAGGTCCGGCAGGGGCGTTTCGCCGGCGCGAAAGGACTTGTCGATCAGCATGGCGCGTTCGCGCAGCAGCCGGGCGCGCTGGGTGGCAGCCTCCAGCTGCTGGAGCGCCGCTTGCTGGGCGGCGCGCGCCGACGCGGTGTCGCTGGCCAGGCGTTCGCGCAGGCGCTGTTCACGGGCCTGGGCCAGGTCCAGTTCCGACAGCGCGGCGGTGTCGAGCGGACGGTTGCGATCGTCGGTGCCCAGCGGCAGCCGAACGCCGATGGCCAGGCTGCCCTGAGATGCGTCGCCCCGGCCAGGTTGTTCCTGCCGCAGGCCCAGGGTCAGCTCCGGCGCATCGCGGCGGGAATGACGCACCAGGGAAAGGCGTTGCTGCGCCAGGGTGACGGCCTGGCTGGCGAGCCGCCATTCAGGGTGTTTGTCCAGCATCAAGGTGGCGTCGGCCGGCACCGCCGGCGAGGGCAGGTGGGGCGGCGCAGTCAGCCCGGTGAGCAGTGTCCACTGGGCCTGAGCCGCCTGCAGCCGCTGACGGGTGTCCACCAACGCCGCCGTGGCGTCCAGCCGCTCGGCATGAGCGGCCAGGCTGTCGGCGCGCGCCAGGTCTCCGGCGCTGACGCGGCGGTCGACGTCGCCGGCCAGCTGGGCCAGCCCGGCCGCGTGGGCGTCGGCCTGCGCGGCGTCTGCCTGCAGCAGCGCCACCTGCCAGGCGGCTTCACGCAATTCGCCAGCCAGCACCAGCCGCGCGGCCTGCTCGCCCGCCTGGGCGTGCGCCGCCTCGGCTTCCACAGTCGCCGCACGGGCAGCGCGCTGGCCGGGCAGCCACAGCGGAATAGCGATGCCCACCTCGGTCTCGCGTTGGCCGTCGTGGCGCTGGAGGCGGTCGCTGCGGTGGTTCAGCTCGAGCGACGGGGCGGCGGCCCAGGGCCTGCGGGTGGCCACGCGCTCAGCCTCGGCGCGGCGGCGCTGCCACTCAGCCTCGCGGGCGGCCGTGGCGCGCTGCCACGCTGCGTTGAGGGCATCACGCAGGGTGATCCGAGACGAGGCCGGGGACAGCTGCGTGGCGGCTTCGGGTGCGGCCGGCTCAGCCCATGCGGGCTGGCCGGCCAGGCTGCCGGCGATGACGCAGGCAGCAAACCGGGGTAGACAAGAGGTCACGATGGTCCAGACACATGACGCGCTGCGGTGGGTTCACGAGCGGGCAGGCTGGGCAGGGGACGTGTCGTTGGCGACACCCCACCGGCCAGTCTCCGCGGGCAATGCCCTGGGCAGCCAGACACCGGGCGCCCATGGCAGGGCGCCCGCCGCGAAGGCGGGTCAGGCGGGGAGACGAGGCGGCCTGAGAAGGCCGTCGAGACAGGGTTCGGCGACCAGACTGCCGGCCCGTTGGGTGGGTTGCTCCGACGCAGCGGGTTGGACCGGCGAAGCAGGTGTCTCAAGAATCAGCGTGGCTGCCGTGAAGTGGTCGCTGAGCACATGCGACGTCGACGCCGTGGAGTCATCCTCCTGCCACGAGCCGTCGTCATCATGGTGGTGGCTCATCTGCTGCCAGTGCAGGACGGCGTGTTGCAGATCGGCCAGCAGGTTGACGGACGAGCCCGGTCGTGCGTGGGCCACAGACTGCCAGAACATGGCAATCAGCATCACGATGAGCAGAGCGCGTTGCGACATGGCAGGCCGAGTGTAGCGAAGCGAGCTCGACCGTGTGCGCGGCAGGACGGGGGGATGGCGTGGCGTCTGCCGCCGCCTGCAGTGTGCGTGCTCATTGGTTCCCTCTGTGGGGCGGTCGCACCGTGGGGCCGTCCGGTGGGCGCGCCATCGCACGGAGGTTGGCGTCGGGCGGGCTTCACCGGTGGGTTTGACGATAACCTGTGTGGCCTGGCTTGCCCCCTGTCGGGCAGCCGTCATTGTGGAGAGCCTACCCCGCCATGCCGCCCATCGACATCCGCCCCATCCAGACCGCCGACGCGGCGTCGTTCCGTGCATGCCTGGACGCCGTGGCCCGCGAGCGGCGCTACCTGGCGCAGGTGGAGGCGCCGCCGCTGGAGCGGGTGCAGCAGTTTGTGGCCGATTCAGTGGCCAACGACGCAGCGCAGTATGTGGCCATGCGGGACGGCCAGGTGGTTGGCTGGTGTGATGTGTTTGCCCACTGGGCGCATGCCCTGCAGCACGTTGGCACGCTGGGCATGGGCATCATGGCTGCGCACCGTGGGCAGGGCCTGGGGCGAAGGCTCATCGAGCGGACGTTGCAGCACGCACAGGACAAGGGAATCTACCGTGTCGTGCTGGAGGCCCGTGAAGACAACCACCGGGCGATCAGGCTGTACGAGTCCGTGGGTTTTGTGCGCGAGGGCCGTGCCCCGTGTGCCATGCGTTTCGACGGTGTGTTCCACACGGCGATCACGATGGCCAGGCTTCAGGGGCCGGCGCGCGATGCCCAGTGACGACCACCGAAATGGGTGTCCAGTGCGGCCTGCAAGGCCGGCAGGCGTTCGCGCACATGGGCTTCACCGCGCTGGCGCGAACTGACGAAGTGGCGCTCGAACATACCGTCTGATGTTTGGCACACCCTGGCCGCCCATCGCCGAGGCGCTGTTCTTGGGTGCGGACGCCATACACGCCTTCGACGTGCTGCACCGCCTGCACGGCGACACGGCCGCTGCGCGGCGCTGGGCAAGCGGTCTTCGCGCGGCGAGTGAGATGATCGGCTGACACTGAGCGAGACTGTCGTTCAGGGCCCGAAGGGCGCCAGCGCACCGCGTTGTCGGACAGCTCAAACGGGTGGCGCATCGACGGTGATGGGCGGTGGGAAGTGCGTGCCGGCCGAGTGAAGGGACGGCTCGTCGGAATGGGCCGCTAGCGGTTTGCCACGATGGGCGTGTCAGTGCACATCGTCCGCCATGGCCTCCCAGGGAATCACGGCGCCGGGGTACTGCACCACCCGCGCCGCGACGCGGTTGCCCCGCGCCGCGGCCTCGAGCGGCGTGCCACCCGTTGCCCGGCTTGCCAGGTACGCTCCGGCGAAGGAGTCTCCTGCGGCAGTGGTGTCTACCACCTGCGCCACTGGCGTGGTCGGCACCGCGTGCCACGGTGCGTGCTGGCCCAGCCGCAGCAGCGTGGATTCGGCACCGCGCTTGATCACCACCTCCGGCACGGCCAGCGCGGCAGCATGGGCCAGTGCCGACTCGGCATCGGCGGGTGCACCTGAGGCGGCACGCCAGGCCTGGTGGTCATCCAGCGTCAGCAGGGCGATGTCGGCCGTGGCCAAGGCCGCG
Organism: Rubrivivax sp.; assembly: GCA_021298085.1. GTDB lineage: Bacteria > Pseudomonadota > Gammaproteobacteria > Burkholderiales > Burkholderiaceae_C > Rubrivivax. The sequence goes on along the minus strand of JAJTDE010000217.1, from coordinate 1,978 downwards.
TTGTAGGCGGCCGTGGCCTCGGCTGCCTGGGGCCACAGGCGTGGGCGGTAGTTGTTGTCGAAGACCACGCGCCCGCCATGCTCACGCAGCCGTGCCGCCAGCTGAAGCAACCGGGTGCGCCCCGCTGCTGGCAGGATGGCGAGGCTGATGCCGCTGAAGTAGAGCCAGTCGCAAGGCGGCGGATCAGTCTCCAGGGGCGTCGGGGTGTCGGTGTCGAAGTAGGCACGAGCGGCGGCCTGGTCGCGCCAGTAGCTGAAGTGCCGCTCGCCGCGGGCATCGACGTCGATCTGGTACAGCCCCGGCATGCGGCCTGGCAGGCGACGCACCAGTGACAGTCCGATGCCTTGCTCGGCCCAGCGCGACATCATCCCGGTGCTCAGCGGGTCATCGCCGAGCGCCGTCGCATACGACACGTCCACGCGCGGGCCGCCGCAGCGCGCGAGGTAGACGGCCGTATTCAGCGTATCGCCGCCGTAGCCCTGTGTCATCGCGCCAAAGGCCGTGCCGCGCAGTTCGATCATGCATTCGCCGAACAGGGCGATGCGCGGCACGGTTGGCGAAGACATGGGTACGGGCGCGGGCGCGGGCACGGCTACAGGCTGCCGCGGCCTTCCTTGGCGTGAAAACCTTGGGCCGTTTCCCAGGCCACGGCCTGCAGGTGCGCGGCCACGTCGGCCGGCAGCCCGGCGTTGTACTTCAGGCCCACTGGGTTGGTCTTGTAGACGGAGGCCAGCACCGTGCAGGCCGCCAGGTAGGTGCCTGCCAGGCTGGGGTGGCGCTTGTCGGGTTCATACAGGTTCACGTTCGGCCGCTTGGCGATGGACGCCGCAAACGCCAGGCCTGCCGGCACCACCAGCGCGTTGTTCTGCTTGCCCGCCTTGATGTATTCGGCGGCCAGCTGCTGGGTCATCTCGGGCTTGTCCTGGTAGGCCCACGACATGAAGAAGATGGGCGCCGTCCCGTACTTGCGCGCCGTGGCACTGTGCTTGGCGGCAAACTCGTAGAAGATGGGCTGCAGCGTCGGGTGGACGGGGCATTGGCTGCAGTCCATCATCATCACGCCGTCGAAGCGCTTGTCCAGCGTGTTGAAGCGCACCTCGTTGTCGCCCACGAAGGAATAACTGGCCATCCCACCGGAGCCGAGATGCGCCTCCAGGTTATGCCAGTTGATGCCCGAGCCGCTGATGGTGGCTGAGCTGGCGCGCATGCCCTTGGCGCCGGATTCCGTCAGCAGGCGGCCCACATGCCCGTGCATCGAGTTGTTGTAGTAGAAAAAGCTGTTGCCAACCCACAGCAGGGATTTGATCTCGGTGGAGACCGTGGGCGCGGCCTTGGGTGCCGCGGAGGTTGCAGCCACGGGTGCCGGCGGTGCGGTGCCGCAGCCTACCAGGGCAGCCAGGCTCAGCGTCGCCAGCAGACGGGCGGTCAAGGAGGGGTTCAGGGTCATGGGGTTGTCTCCGGAAGTGTGTTGTTGTCGGGCTGGTGACTCTAGGGCAAAAAGCGCTCGCTCCGGACCCCCTGCGTCCACGCCCATGCCATCGCCCGCGCAGCCAAGGCTTGCCTGCCTTGCGCGCGCTCGTCAGGCGCGGGTGGTCACCAGACCCTGCCCGGCGGCCCAGGCATTGACGTCGTCACGCCGGATGGCGGCGGCCATCAAGCCCGGGAAGGCATCGGGCGTGCACGCGAAGCTCGGCACCCCCAGTGCGGCCAGCTGGGCGGCCAGCTGCCGGTCGTAGGCCGGGGCGCCTTCGTCTGACAGTGCCAGCAGGGTGATGAACTGGACACCGCTGTCCACCAGCTCGGCCGCGCGCCGCAGCAGCTGGGGTGCGACGCCCCCTTCGTACAGGTCGGAGATCAGCACCAGGATGGTGTTGCGGGGCTCGCGCACCAGGCTCTGGCAATACCCCACCGCGCCATTGATGTCGGTGCCGCCTCCGAGCTGCACACCAAACAGCAGCTCCACCGGGTCGCTGAGCTG
>JAJTDE010000059.1 GCA_021298085.1 Rubrivivax sp. | reverse complement strand
CTGCCTGCCGTTGGGTGCCCTCCGTTGTGGGGCCACCTTCGGGGGCCTTGATGCATGTGTGACCGACCGCTTCGGGGCGACGAGTTCACGGCAGCGGGTGTCGCTGATGGGTCGGGCTCCGACCTGTGGCCAGGGGGATTCGACCGGCCGCTCGTATCGATACCTGACCTTCGACGACCGCGAGCTCGAGCCACTTCTGTCCTGCGGTCTGCAGTCACTCGGCCATGGAACGACTGGCCGGCGACTCCATGACGGTTTGCGTTGGGGGCGGCCGGCAACTCTCGACCCGTCGCGACATCCGCTGCGCCGAACGACCTGCCGCCAAGCGGCCGCTCGCGCGATGCTGCACGAGAACGTGTTGCCGGTCACTGCGACTCACACGCTTGACATGTGTGGCGCAGACATGTGACTATTGAGGCACATATGGAGGCCGACGAACTTGACGCCACTTTCTTTGCGCTCTCTTCTGGACTCCGCCGGCGCATGCTCGACCTGCTCAAGCGTGAGGGCGGATGCAACGTGAACCACGTCTGCGAGTTTTTCTCAGCCGAGATCGGCCGCCACGCGGTGATGAAGCACCTTGCCGCGCTGGAACGTGGTGGCCTGCTCGTGACGGCCAAGGACGGTCGTGACAAGCGCTTGTGGTTCGACCCGACGCCGCTGCAACTGATCCACGAGCGCTGGACCACGGAGTTCAGCGCCTTCTGGGCCGCTCGCCTTACGCGGCTCAAGTACGACGCGGAAGGTGCCGAGGTGCTTGCCCTGCCAAAACGCAACGCCTCAGCCGCCAGGAAGGCTCGCAGACATGGCTGACTCTGGCAGCACCGAGGACGCCGTTTTCCGCATCTTCATAAAGGCGGACATCCATCGCGTCTGGCGCGAGCTCACCAAACAGGGCGAGGCTCAAGGCGCGGTGTTCAACGCCTGGCTGCACAGCGCCGGCGCGCTGAGTGCCGGCATGCCGATGCAGATGCGAACGCGCACTGGCAGGCGCGTCATCGTCGATGGCACAGTTGAAGTGCTCGAGCCACCTCATCGATTCGTCCACACGCACCGCTTCACGCAGTTCGACGATCCCGTGTGCCGAGTCAGCTATGAACTGAAGGCTGTGGGCGGCGGCGTCGAAGTCACGCTGCGAGTGTTGGCCATGCCCTCGGGCACCCGGACCGCCAAGAGCATGGCGGGCGGCGGCACGCGCATCCTGGCGACACTCCAGGCGATCTGCGAGACCGGCCAGCCTCCTGTGGGCACAAGGTTGATGTACTGGGTGTTCGACCACATGGAGTTCGTGCTGCCGGCACGCACGAAGAGCGAACACTGGCCCTTGAAGTTGCACTGAACTACCGACGCTAGGAGCATGCCATGGCCGACCCCGCAGCCGCGACGATCACGCAACTTAGAAACATCCAGGTCCGCACCGGCAAGACCATTGCCGAGTTGCACGCCGCCGTCGCCGTCAGTGGCGCGGTCAAGCACGGCGAGAGGCGGAGTTGGCTGATGGAGCAGTTCAAGCTCGGCTACGGCGACGCGAATGCCGTCGCGCTCTTCTTCGACAAGCCGTTGCCTGACCTGAGTGGAGCAGCGCCGACCGGCGCCGCAACGGCTGCCGATGGCGACCCACTCGACGCCATCTACACCGGTGCGAAGTCGGGGCTGCGTCCCTTGCACGAAGCAGTGATGGCGCAGGTCAGGGGATTGGGAGCCTTCGAAGAAGCGCCGAAAAAGTCATACATCAGCCTGCGCCGCAAGAAGCAGTTCGCGATGGTGGGGCCCGCCACGAAAGACAGCGTCGAGATCGGCCTGAATGCCAAGGACTTGCCGACACACGCCAGGCTGAAGCTGCAGCCACCAGGCGGCATGTGCAACGCCACCACGCGCATCACGAGCGCTGCGGAGGTCGATGCGCTGTTGCAGAGCTGGCTCCGCAAGGCCTACGACGCCGCGGGTTGAGCGGCAGCGAGGGCCATCAACCGAGCGCAGGTCCGATGGAGGGACAGGCAGAGACAGTGCCGGAGAGCGGCCTCTCTCCACGGGCTGGCCCTGGCCGCTACTACCAGTTCACGGTCGCCCCAGGAAGCCATCCTTCAGTCGTTAGGCAGGTCGAACGACGGCTGTCCTGGATCGCGGCCGGCGGGCGTCGACCCAAAGCCGAAGTAGATTCCTCGGTAAACCAGCCGGCCATACTTACCCATCCGTTGGGTCGACTTGCCGGCTGACTGATGATCCGGACCTCAAGTAGCGGCAACGCAATCTTGTAATGGCGGGCATCTCGAGGCTGGCGATCGGGCTGTGCTTGAGCCTGACCCTGCCTTGCTCCTTGTCGACCTTGCGGACCTCGCCGTAGGCCATCGGCGGAATCGAAGCGGGCGCCGATGCGCCAGGGGGTGCTTTGCAGCTTCATCGGCAGCCGACGTCGGTGCGAAGGCCGCGCCAGACAAAGCGAGCGCCGTAGCGGCAAGGCGAGATGAAATCTTCGTGGTGAGATCCTTGATTCAGTTGTAGGCGGAGAAGACACGCTCGCGACCATCCTTGGCGATGAGCAGAACCTGGTAAGGATCCTTGCGTGAGCCCATCTCCATGCCGGGTGATCCGACGGGCATCCCTGGAACCGCCAGGCCGATAGCGATCGGCTTCATCGCCAGCAGTTTCTTCACGTCGGTGGCGGGCACATGACCTTCCACGACGTAACCGCCGACAACGGCCGTATGGCAACTGCCAAACCTGTCGGGCAGGCCGTAGCGCCTGCGTGCGACCGAGGTGTCATCAACCTCGGTCACGTTCACGGCGAAGCCGGCAGCCTTCATGTGATCCACCCACGCAGCGCAACAGCCGCAGCTTGGGTTCTTGAAGACCTGTACCGGCGGCAGGGCCTGCTTCGCCTCGACAGGAAGTGACAAGGCTGCCGCCGCAGCGGCAAGCGCGGCGAGAGCGGCACGACGCTTCATTTCACGACCACCTTTCCAACCATGCCGGCCTCGTAGTGGCCAGGGATGAGACAGGCGAACTGGTACTCGCCGGCCTCGGTGAACTGCCAGACGATCTCGCCCTTGGCGCCGGGCTTCACATGGGCCATGTTCGCGTCGGCGTGCTCCATGTCGGGAAACTTCTTCATCAGCTCGGCATGTGCCTTCAGCTCCTCGGTCGTGCCGAGGACCATCTCGTGAAGCACCTTCCCACTGTTGGCGACGACGAACCTCACCGTCTCGCCACGCTTGACAGTGATGTCGGCCGGCGTGAACCGGAAGTCGTCGGTCATGTCGAGCTTGACCGTACGTGTCACTCTCCTGGGGTCACCCTCGCGGCCGAAGGCGCGCTCCTCGACCTTCGAGGCGTCGTAGGCCGGCTTCTTCGCCACGTGAGCGTCGCCGTGGGCGAAGGCCGTGCTGGCAGTCCAGGCCAAGACGGCGAATGCCAATGTCGTTTTCATCGTTCGAGTTCCTCTGATGCACCGGTGGGCATGCCACCGGCAGATGTGTCGTGCCGCGGACGCACGAGCCCAGTGGAGCCTCACGCAGGCGGCTCGTCGGGGTCAGGTGGTTCGTGGAGGACGATCCTGCCCGCCCGACTCGAAGGCTCGGATGGCCTGAGAGAGCGCCGGCCAAAAGTCTGATGTCGACAAGACGCTGGCCTGCACCGAGGGCGGCGCGAATGCCAATGGCGTCAAGCAGCAAGCGCTGGCGCAGACCTGGCAAGCGGTCGGGTGGTCATCCGAGACTGAGCTGTCGTCACGGGAGACATCAACGCAAGAAAGATGGTGATGCGCTATAGCTTGTGCATCGTGCGAGCCGTGCTCTGCGGGCATGGCGATGAGGTCCTGCTCGACGGCGGCGGCCGTGCTTGGGCTCGATCCGTCAGCCGGGCACAGCATGGCAGCGGCCATCGCGCCCCGGATGGGGAGCAACAAGGCCAACAGAACCATGATGACCATGCGCAGATGCTTCACGTGGCGGGATTCTCGGTTCACAGCTCAGTGCTTGCAGTGCACTCGAAGTTCCCTTCCCCATCCACGATGGCTCAACCCGGGACGCGGTGCCCGCCACGAACTGCACGGCGCTGAGTGGCGGATGCCGCCGACGACACGGTGTCTGCGCCCGCAAGACCGTCCAGGATAGGACACTCCGGCCGATCGTCGCCGTGACAGCAATGCACCAGGTGCTCCAGCGCTGACTTCATCGACAACAACTCCGCTGCCTTCCGCTCCAGTTCCCTGATGTGCGACTCGGCAAGGGCCTTGACCTGGCGACTTGGGCGGCGGCGGTTTTGCCACAGGCTCACCAGCTTGGCGATTTCCGTCAGCGAGAACCCGAGGTCGCGGGAGTGCCGGATGAAGCGCAAAGTGTGGACATCCTTCTGCTCGTACTGGCGGTACCCGGATTCCGTTCGTTGTGCAGCCGGCAGCAGGCCCAACTCTTCGTAGTGGCGGATCATCTTGGCCGACACGCCCGAGGCGCTCGCTGCGTGACCGATGTTCATCATGACGCCCTCCCGTTCGCTCATGGACTGCGGAGGAGTCTAGACCTTCCCACCATGGCAAGGTCAAGCAGGCGACGCCGACATGCTCGCCGAAGGGTGTTCACCCAAGGTGCTTGACCCTCCCACGGTGGGAAGGATCAAAGTCCGCTCACCGAAAACCTACGAAAGAGCACGATGGTCACCTTCGACGTTCAGGACATGACCTGCGGACATTGCGTCGGCAGCATCACCAAGGCCGTCCACACGATTGATCAGGGCGCCCAGGTCACCGCCGACCTGGCAAAGCACCGGGTACAGATTGAGCCCACCAAGTCGGAAAGCTCCCAGCTGAGCGACGCCATTCGTGAGGCCGGCTACACACCCGTGCTCATTGCCGACGCTGAGATGGCGGTGGGGCAATCGGCGCCGCGCAGCGGCTGCTGCTGCCGCTGAGCGACCAGATGGCGGGCGCCGGGATGCTCAGCGAACACCCGCAGCCTTGGGCTCACTGCAAGGTGCCGATCTGAGCAGCGGCTGCAAGCGGGTTCGTTGACGCACAGACACCGAGCACGTTCGATCGTAGTTTCAGCCGCACGCTATCACGCGCAGGGATCTGGTCGCTTTGCGCAAGCGATGCCGCGAAGGCCGCATTCACCGCGGCCGCCACGCAGCCAGGCGACCAGCGGCAACCCACCCCCACTCAGGAGTTCACCATGCACACCCTTCGCGCCCTCACTGGCTTGTCTGTCGCCGTCCTCGTGGGGGCCTGCGCGAATCCCGGTCCCATGAATGCACCGTCATCCTCCGCCGGCAAGGCACCTATGGCGATGGGCGCATCGGGGTCGATGACGACGCCGGACGCCCGCAGGAGTGCGATGCACGAGATGCACCAGAAGATGGTGAACGCCAGCACGCCGGCCGAGCGCCAAGCCCTGATGGCCGATCACATGCAGGCGATGCAGGGCGGCATGACCATGATGAAGGAGATGCACGCCATGCACGGCGCTGGCGGCATGGGTGGCATGGGCATGAAGGGTTCGTCTGGCGGCGCGGCACCGATGGCCGGGATGGGCGACGGCAAGGGCATGCCGACCGACATGGCCAAGCGCCACCAGATGATGGCCGACCACATGGCCATGATGCAGATGATGATGGACATGATGGCCGACCGGATGCCGCCCGCATCGATGGTCAAGTGAGCGCGATGCCATGAAAAGCATGCTTGCCCAGGCCGGTCCGCCTGCTCCGCTGACGCCTGCATCAACCCAGCGCACGTCCGGCGTCTGGGGTGCAGCGCTGCTGTTGGCCTGCCCACTGATGCATCTGTTCCAGGGACACGGGGGTCACAGCAAGCCTGACAGCCACGGTCCCCGCCCTCGGTAGGAATGACGCCCGTGGACATGCCCATCCTCGCCAAGCGCGGCAGCGCTGCCGTCCATCACCACGAACACTCGCACGACGATCAGGATCAGTCTGCAGCGGGCCGCGCCGGCGAAGCGCTGAAGGATCCGGTCTGCGGCATGACCGTCACCACGGAGTCGCTGCACAAAGCCGAGCATGCCGGCCGTCCCTATTGGTTCTGCAGTGCTGGCTGTCTCACGAAGTTTGTGGCCGAGCCGCAGAGGTACCTGGCACCCGGGCCTTCGCCCGACGCTCCTGCGGCTGCGGCAGCAGGCACGGTCTACACCTGCCCGATGCACCCCGAGATCCGCCAGGATCACCCGGGTAACTGCCCCAAGTGCGGCATGACGCTTGAACCCGTCATGCCCAGCCTGGACGACGAAGCCAACCCGGAGTTGGCCGACTTCACGCATCGCTTCTGGTGGACGCTGCCGCTGACGGCCATCGTCACGGTGCTGGCGATGTTCGGCCACCAGCTCGGCTGGATGGCCATGGGCACGCAAAGCTGGGTCGAGCTGGTGCTGACGGTGCCGATCGTGCTTTGGGCCGGCTGGCCGTTCTTCTTGCGCGGTGCGCAGTCCGTCGTGAACCGCAGCCCCAACATGTGGACGCTGATCAGCCTGGGCACCGGCTCGGCCTTCGTCTACAGCGTGGTGGCCACCGTGGCGCCGCAGGTGTTCCCGGACTCCTTCGTCTCGATGGGCCGCGTGGCGGTGTACTTCGAGGCTTCGGCGGTGATCATCTCGCTGACGCTGCTGGGCCAGTTGCTGGAGCTGAAGGCCCGCTCTCAGACCTCGGCAGCGATCAAGTCGCTGCTTGGCTTGGCGCACAAGACCGCGCGGCGCATTGCGGCGGACGGCTCGGAAGCGGACATCCCGCTGGCCCATGTGCACGTCGGCGACAAGCTGCGCGTGCGGCCCGGCGAGAAGGTACCCGTTGACGGCGTGGTGGTCGAGGGCAGCAGCGCGCTGGACGAATCGATGCTGACCGGCGAACCGCTGCCGGTGACCAAGCGCGTGGGCGACAAGCTGATCGGCGCCACGCTCAACACCAGCGGCGCCCTGGTGATGCAGTCCGAGCACGTCGGCTCGGCCACCGTGCTGTCGCAGATCGTACAGATGGTGGCACTGGCCCAGCGCTCGCGCGCGCCGATGCAGCGCATGGCGGACTCCGTGGCCGGCTACTTCGTCTATGGCGTGGTGGCGGCGGCCCTGCTGACCTTCTTTGGGTGGGGCATCTTCGGACCCCAGCCGAGTTGGGTCTTCGGCCTGATCCATGCGGTGACGGTGCTGATCATCGCCTGCCCCTGCGCACTGGGCCTGGCCACGCCGATGTCGATCATGGTGGCCACTGGGCGCGGCGCGACCCATGGCGTTCTGTTCCGCGACGCGGCAGCGATCGAGAATCTGCGCAAGGTTGACACCCTGATCGTCGACAAGACCGGCACCTTGACCGAAGGCCGGCCGACGTTCGAGAAGGCCGTTGGTGTGAGTGGCTTCGAGCCGGACGAGGTGTTGCGCCTGTCGGCAAGCCTCGATCAGGGCAGCGAGCACCCGTTGGCTGCAGCGATCGTGGCCGCGGCGCGCGAGAAGAAGCTCGCTCTGGACAAACCCGAGCAGTTCGACTCCGCCTCAGGGATCGGCGTGCGAGGCAGCGTGGCAGGCAAGGCGGTGGCCCTGGGCAACACCGCGTGGATGGCGCAACTTGGCATCGACGTGGCTTCGCTGGCTGCACAGGCCGAGGCGCTGCGCGCCGAAGGGGCGAGCGTGATGCACCTGGCCGTGGACGCCAGGCTGGCGGGCATCCTCGCTGTATCGGATCCCGTCAAGGCGACAACCGCCGACGCATTGGCGTCCTTGCGCAAGGCCAGCATCCGCGTCGTGATGGCCACCGGAGATGGCCTGACCACGGCACAGGCCGTGGGCAAGCGCCTGGGCATCGAGGACGTGCACGGCGAGGTGAAGCCGGCAGACAAGCTCAAGCTGGTCGAGAAGCTGCAATCCGAAGGTCGAATCGTCGCGATGGCGGGCGATGGCATCAACGATGCACCGGCCTTGGCCCGCGCCGATGTCGGCATCGCCATGGGCACCGGCACCGATGTGGCCATGAACAGCGCCCAGCTCACGCTCGTCAAGGGCGACCTGCGAGGCATCGCGACGGCACGCGCGCTGTCGGTTGCTACGGTGGCCAACATGAAGCAGAACCTGGCTTTCGCCTTCGTCTACAACGCGCTGGGCATTCCGCTCGCCGCCGGCCTGCTCTATCCGTTCACTGGGTGGCTGCTGTCGCCGATGATTGCCGCGTTGGCGATGAGCCTGAGTTCTGCCTCGGTGATCGGCAACGCGTTGCGACTGCGGGGCGCTGCCATCGACGAGACCTGACCTGGGTGTCGGAGCAGCACGCCGGCGCGGAGGTGCCCGTAACGCCGCTGGGTGTCGTGGCGGGGGACTGACCGACCTGGGTCAAACTGGGGCCATGCACTCGACCGAATTCTTCAACTGGGGCCTGATCGGGCCCGGCAGCATCGCCCATCGTTTTGCTGGGGCCGTCAACGGCCTGCCCGGTGCACGGTTGCAGGCCGTGCTGGCGCGCGACGCCCTACGCGGTGCCAGCTTCGCCCGGCAATGGGTGCGCGAAGGCACTGCTGCGCCCACGGTGCACACCGAACTGCAAGCGCTGTTGGCCGACCCTTGCGTGCAGGCGGTCTATATCGCCACGCCGCACGACAGCCATGCGCGCCTGGCCGCCGAATGCCTTCGCGCCGGCAAGCCGGTGCTGTGCGAGAAGCCGCTGACGCCCACGCTGGCGCAGACCCAGGCCCTGATCGAGTTGAGCGCAACCCACCGCGTGTTCCTGATGGAGGCGCTGTGGTCACGCTTCCTGCCGGTTTACGACCAGGTGGCACAGTGGCTGCGCAGCGGGGCTATCGGCGCCGTGCGCACGGTGCAGTCCAGCTTCTGCTTCAACGTGCCCTTCGACGCCCAACACCGTGTCTTCAACCCGCAGTTGGCCGGCGGCGCGATGCTGGACATCGGCATCTACAACCTGGCGCTGACCCGCTTCGTGCTGGAGAACAGCCTGGGTGCCTGCCCGGAGCCCGAGCGCATCGTGGCCAGCGGCACGCTCGCGCCCACTGGCGTGGACCAGCGTGTGGGCGGGATGCTGCTGTTTCCGGGTGGCGTCATTGCGCAGTGGGTCTGCGGCTTTGATGCCAGCTCGGACAACGCGTTGGTGGTCAACGGCGAACGCGGCTGCATCAGGCTGCCCGTGCGCTTCTGGGAAGGCACACGCGCCGTGCTGGCGCTGCAGGACCAGGCCGAGGTCGTCTTCGAAGCGCCGTTCCGCATCAACGGCTTCGAGGGTGAGATCGAGGAAGCCATGCGCTGCATCGGCGCCGGTCTGATGGAGAGCCCGCGCATGCCGCATGCCGAGACCTTGGCGCTGGCGCGCTGGAACCACGAAGTCCTGCACCAGATGGGCGTGCGGTACCCGTTCGAATGAGGTGATGTGGCTGCCCAGGCATGCCTGAACCGTTCTCCGCCCCTCAGGATCCTGCGATGAAGTACATCGCCATGGCGAGCGCCAAGCCGGCCAACGTGAAGTTGGCGCAAACACCCAGGTTCGTCCAGTAGCCTCTGGGCACTTCCTTCTCGCCCAGGCCGGCCACCACGCGGCGGAACTGGAACGCCGCCAAGACAGCCACCAGCGCGCCCATCGCGAGAAAGCTAACGCCCAGCCATAGCGAATAGGTCTGCTGTGCGGCCGACCACGCTTGCGGATTCACCATGCGAAAGAAGAGACCGAACCGCTCCACGACAAAACCCATTCCCATCAAGGCGATGGCCGTGCGCTGCCAGGCCAGCAAGGTGCGTTCGGCCGCAAACAGTACGCGTGGGTCGTCAAGGTAGGACATGCTAGGGCTCCTGCGCAGGCTTGCAGCCAGCGATCACGCCAGCTGCCTGCGTTGGGGCCAGGGGTGTCGCTGTCCCGGCTGACGGGATCCCTGTTGTGCGTGCTTGAGAGCCGCGATGTCCAGGGCGTCGGGGCAAGCTTTCGCGATGTCCGGCCCGCTCACGCCGATTGGCCCGCCTCCAGCGGCACCGTCAAGGGGTCGTATGGATATAGCCACTCATTGCGCGATCTGGCGATGTTGCGATCGTGGAACGCCTGGCGCATGGCGTCGGCGTTGTCGATCTGGTAGAGCTGCCCCATCTCGGTGGACTCCTCGACCACGCGTCGCGTCCGTGGCGCACGGTGCTGCTCGTAAACCTGCAGTCGCCGGGCCAGCGGCAGGTCCAGTTCCAGCGCGCGTGCCAGCACCGCTGCGTCTTCGATGGCCATGGCCGCACCTTGCGCCATGTAGGGCAGGGTGGAGTGCACGGCATCGCCCAGCATCGTGACGTGCGGCGTGCTCCATACCGTCGCCGGTACCCGGCTGTTCAGTGCCCAGCGGTAGCAGTGGTCGCGGTCGGCCGCCTCCACCACGGCACGCACCATCGGGTGCCAGCCGGCGTAGTCGCTGTCCAGCTCCGACCAGGGACGGGCCGATGTCCATGACTCCTCTTCCCAGGGCCGGGCCACGCAGCCGACGAAGTTGATCAACTGGCCACCGCGCAAGTAGTACATGACGCCGTGGTTGTGCGGCCCGCACCAGATCGTGGAGACGATATCGGTGCGCAATGCTGCAGGCACCCGGTCCACCGGCACCAGCACTCGCCAGACGACCTGGCCGGTGAATACCGGCTTGTCGGCACCGAGCACGTGCTGCCGCACCTGCGACTTCACGCCATCGGCGCCGACGACCAGTTCTGCGCGCAAGCGTTCTCCGGAGGCCAAGACCACCTCGGCGCCTTCGGCGTCTTCGTGCACGGACCGCACCTGGGCGTCCAGGCGAATGGCATCGGGTGCCACCACGCGCAGCGCGGCCACCAGCGCCGCGTGCAGGTCGACCCGGTGCATCTGGTAGTAGGCCGCACCGTGCTTTTCTCGGTGCGCGTCGCCCAGAGGAATGCGGTGCAGCAACTCGCCGCTGTCAAAGCGCCGGAATTCGAAGGCCTTGGGTTTCACTCCGGTAGCCTCCAGCGCGGGCTCGACGCCGATCGCCTGGAGCACCTTCACGGCATTGGCGCTCATCTGGATACCGGCGCCCACTTCGCCGAGCGCCTTGGCCTGTTCGACCACGCGCACCCGGTGGCCCCGCTGAGCCAGCCGGATGGCAGCCGTGAGGCCACCGATGCCGGCGCCGACGATCAGGATGTCCATGGAGCTGCCTGTAGATTTCTATAAAAGAAATGTCATTGTAATAATGACAATACAGAAGTGTCCACAAGGTGCCCGCTTCGCTCGGGCGCCGATGGCTGTAGACGGCCGTCGGCGCGGCCCTGGTCGACGATCGACTCACGCCGCCGGCGTGTGCCCCAACTCCTGCGAGACCGCCTGTGTCGCCCGAATGAGTTCCGGGGCCAGACGTTCGATGACGGCATCGCTCATGCGGCTGGCTGGCCCGCGGATGGCCAGGCAGCCCTCGAGGGCGCCGCTGCGCCCGAAGACCCCTGCGGCGATGGCGCGGATGCCCGCGACGCACTCTTCGTTGTCCACGGCCCAGCCCCGGGCACGGACCCGCTTGACTTCCGCCCGCAGCTTCTCGGGGCTGGTGAGCGTGCGCGGCGTCAGTGCGGGCAGGCCCGTGACGAGCACATCGTCGAACAGCGAGGGTGGGCCGAAGGCCAGCATCACCTTTCCCGATGCCGTGGTGTGCATGGCTTCTGCATCGCCGACGTTGGCGGTCACCCGCATCGGGTGGCGGCTCTCCAGGGGCAGCGAGACCACGGTCTCCGTTCCTCGGCGAACGGCAAACATGACCGTCTCTTCGCTGAGTTCCCGCAGCTTTTCCATCCACGGCCGCGCGACTTCGCTGGCCGGCACCTCACGCAGATTGTGGCTGGCCAGCCCGATCAGGCCTGGCCCGAGTCGGTACTTCTTGTTCGATGGATCCTGTACGAGAAAGTCTTCGGCCGCCAAGGTGCGCAGCAGCCTGTAGGCGATGACCTTGTCCATGTTCAGCAATCGGGCGACGTCACTGGCGCCCAGATCGCCTGCGGCTGGCGTGAACTGCTTGAGGATGGCGAGCGCTTTGGCGACGGTCTTGCTCATGGCAGGCGGCAGGGGGAGGGCCGAAGTGGGTTGTGCGTGACTTTATGTGAAACGTTGGATCAGCGATGAGTGGGTCATCCACAAAGGTGGCGGGTGGACCTAAGGTGAACCCTATTGCTTTTTGAGAAACTGTACTTGTACATTGCGATACGCCGTATCGGCGATGCCCGATCCGGTTCACGCCGACACCCCGACAGCGCGACCCTTCCGCCATGAACGTCAGCACCGATCCATCCGTGCCCACTCTCGCCCAGCGGCTGTCCATGCTGGAGCGCATGTTGCTCATCCGGCGGGTGGAAGAGCGCCTGGGCGCCGATTTCAAGGCCGGCAGGCTGATCGCTGGCGTGCACCTCTACAGCGGCCAAGAGGCCGTCGGTGTGGGCGTCTGCGAGCACCTGGATCACAACGACTGGATCGCCAGCAATCACCGCGGCCATGGGCACTTCCTGGCCAAAGGCGGCGATGTGCGCGCCATGATGGCCGAGATCCACGCCAAGGCCACCGGCGTGTGCAAGGGCATGGGCGGCACGATGCATGTGGCTGACCTGGGCAAAGGCATCCTGGGAGCGAACGGCATCGTTGGCGGTGGCATCAGCCTGATCTGTGGTGCGGCGTATTCGCAGATGCTGCAGGGCAAGGGCCAGGTGGCTGTGGCCTTCTTTGGCGACGGTGCGTCGACCCAGGGCGTGATGAGCGAGGCTCTGAACCTCAGCGCCCTGTGGAAGCTGCCGATGATCTTCGTCTGCGAGAACAACCTGTTCTCGGAGTTCTCGCGTTCGGACACCGTGGTGGCCGGGCGCATCACGGACCGCGCTTTGGCCTACGGCGTGCCGGCGGTGCAGGTCGATGGCAACGATATCGACGCCGTATGGGCTGCTGCTGGCCATGCTGTGCGCCGCGCGCGGGCCGGTGAGGGCCCGAGCTTCATCGAGGCCTTCACCTACCGCATGGCCGGGCATGTGGAGGCCGAGACCGGCTTCCTGCAGGGCGCGCAGTACCGCAGCGCCGACGAAGTCCAGGCCTGGGCTGCGCGAGACCCGATCGAACGCGCCACGGCCCGACTGCTGCGGATGTCTCTTGTCACGCAGATTCAGTTGTCGGAGATCGAGGCTCGCGTGGCGGCCCAGGTCGAGGACGCCGTGCAGTTCGCCATCGACAGCCCGCTGCCACCTCCGGAGCAGGCGCTGCAGTTCATGTTCGCCTGAGGACGCCCGCACCATGACCAAGCGACGCCTGATCCAGGCGATCAACGATGCCCTGGTGGAAGAGATGACGCGCGACGAGCGCGTGATCCTGTTCGGCGAAGACGTGGAGATCAGTCTGTTCGGCGACACCCGCGGCCTGGCGCAGCGATTTGGCCCCGCGCGCATCCGCAACACGCCGATCTGCGAGACGCTGATCACCGGCATGGCGCTGGGTGCCGCAGCGGCCGGGCACCGTGTGGTGGCGCACATGATGTTTGCCAATTTCACCTACACGGGCTTCGACTCGATCGCCAACCAGGCGGCCAAGCTGCGCTACATGACCGGCGGGCAGGCCCGGCTTCCCGTGACCTATGTGGCTGCCTACGGTGGCGGCCGTTCGATCGCTGCGCACCACTCCGATACGCCGTACCCGCTGCTGATGAACTTGGGCGGCATCCGTGTGGCGGTACCCGCAACGCCCGAAGATGCCAAGGGCCTGATGAAAGCCTGTATCCGCAGCGACAGCCCGGCCTTCTTTCTGGAGGCAGGCGGCAGGGGTGGCGAGATGGGCGAGGTACCCGAGGGCGACTACGTCACACCCTGGGGAAAGGCCGCGGTGCGCTGCTCAGGGAGCGACGTGACGGTGGTGGCCATCGGCTCGATGGTCAAGCACGCCATGGCGGCCGCCGATCTGCTGCGCAGCGAGCACGGCATCCATGCCGAGGTCATCGACCCGCGCACGCTGGTGCCGCTGGACGAGGCCTGCATCCTGAGCTCAGTGGAGAAGACCGGTCGTCTGGTGCTGGTCGACGAGTCCCGCGACAGTTGCAGCGCCGCCAGCCACATCGCCGCCGTCGTGGCCGACAAGGCCTTCGGCGCGCTGCGCGCGCCCATCCGTCGGGTCACGGTGCCGGACGTCGCCATGCCGTATGCCCCCAACCTGGAGCGGCTCGTGATGCCGAGCGTCGAGCGCATCGTGGCCACCGTCAAGGACTTGCCCAACCGCCGCGCCTGAAGCCATGAAAGTCAATCTCAAACTCTCCCGTGTTGGCATGAACATGGAATCCGCCACCGTCAGCGTCTGGCACAAGCAACCGGGCGACAGCTTTCGCAAGGGCGAGGCGCTGTACGAGATCGAAAGCGAGAAGGTCACGATGGAGATCGAGGCGCCCTGCGACGGCAGGCTGTTGGCGATCACGGTCCCGGCTGGCCAGGAGGCGACGGTGGGCGGCAACGTGTGCGTCATCGATACGGAGTTGTCGGCATGAGTGCCGCACCTTCGTCACGTGGTGAAGCGGTTGCCCGGACCCCGGATCTGGCCGCGCGCGCGGCGCGCGTCATGCCCGGTCGTCAGAGCAATCTGCGTGCGCAGCCGGAACCGCCGGTCTTCATCGAACGCGCGTTGGGTCAGCGCATGTGGGATGTCGACGGCCGTGAGCTGATCGACTTCGCCATCGGCATGGGGCCTGGCATCTGGGGCCACGGCAACCGCGAGTACCAGGATGCCCTGCACGCACAACTCGAGAAGGTGTTCGTGGTGGCCTCGGGCATGCTGCAGACCGAGCCCGAGGTGCAGCTGGCGGAGCGCATCGTCCAGCATGTGCCCTGTGCTGACCGAGTGCGATTCGTGACCACCGGGTCCGAGGCCGTGCAGATGGTGGTGCGCCTGGCGCGGGCCTTCACCGGGCGGCGCCACTTCGTGCGCTTCGAGGGCCACTACCACGGTTGGCTGGACAACGTCCTGGGGGGGCGCGTCAATGACGAGGCCGGTGCGCCACCGCATGCCTTGGAGAACCCGGCCGACCCGATGCACACCGAGGGCCGCGCCGAGTTCTCGATGCGCGAGTCGTTCAAGATTCCATGGAACGACGTTGATGCACTGGAAGCCTTGTTCAAGGCGCATGGCCGCGACATCGCACTCGTGCTGATGGAAGCCGTGATGACCAACGGTGGCTGCTGCATTCCGCGGCCCGGGTATCTGGAGCGCGTGCGCGAGCTGTGCACCGAGTACGGTGTGGTGCTCTGCATCGACGAGGTCATCACCGGTTTCCGCATGGGGCTGGGCGGGGCTCAGGGCCACTACGGCGTGACGCCCGATCTGGCCAGCTTCGGCAAGGCCATCGCCGGTGGCATGCCGCTGGCGGCGGTGGCCGGGCGCGCGGACATCTTCGAGCTGCTGCGCACCAATGCCGTGGTGGGCGCTGGCACCTTCAATGCCGCGCCGATGAGCATGACCGCAGGACTGACGACGATGCGAATGCTCGAACGCGACGATGGTGCCGCATACCGGCACATCGACACGATGCAGACACATTTCATGGCCGAATTCAGGCGGCTGGGCCACAAGCACGGCCACGAACTGCTGGTGCAAGGCGTGCGCGGTGTCTTCTGCGTTCATTTCAGCGCGCTGCCGGTGGCGTATTCGGCACGTGATCTGGCGGCGCATGCTGACCGCACCCGGTCCACCCGCCTGCGGGCAGCCTTGATCGAGGAGGGCGTCTACGCCGGGCGTGGTGACCGGTACTTCGTCTCTGCCGGTCTCACGGCCCCTGACCTGGAGGAGGGGCTGGCCAGAATCGATCGTGCGCTGGCACGCATCTGACCAGAGCAGGAACTCCCGATGAGCAGCTCGCAGCCGGCCGCCCCGGTGTTCCGGCAACCGCCCCGTGTGTTGCCGAATGCCGAGCCGAGCGCGCCGATGGCGCTGGTGCTCGCCGTTGACGTGAGCGAGCACGGCACGCTGGAGTTGCTTGTCTTGGGCGACGCGAGGCCGCTGCTCTACCGCTGGCCGGTCGGCCCTGGCGCCCAGGCACTGCCCGTCATCGGCCTGAAGCCGGCGCGGCCATACCGGTTCGAGGTGTCGCTGACTGACACCCAGGGGCAACGCGTGGTCGCCGAGCCGCTGCGTGTGCAGACGCCCGCGTTGCCGCTGCCCAGCCTCGACTTTCCACCGCTGCGCGTGAACCGTGCCGAGCGCGACCGCATGGAGCCCGGCCTGACGCTGCTGAGCGTGCGGCGCCGCGCATTGGGCCGCTCACACCGCATGACGCCCGAGCAGCGCCGCTTCACCACCGAGTGGGGTCTGATCCTGGCGCTGGACGAAGACGGCGACATCGTGTGGTTCTATCGCAGTCCGTCGCGCATCGCCGGGGTCGCCACGCTGGACAACGGCCACCTGTTCTTCCATACCGCGCGCAACAGCCCGACCGAGATCGACTGGTTGGGTCGCACCTTGCGCTGCTGGGGTGCCGCGCTGGGACCGAACCCCATGCCGTCCGGAGCCATTCCGGTGCAGGCGGTGACGCTGCATCACCAGCCGGACACCTTGCCCAATGGCAACTTGCTGTCGCTGAATGCCGTGCCCCGCCGCATCGAGGGTTACTACACCAGCGAAACCGATGCCACCGCGCCCCGCCGCACGCAGTGGGTGATGGGGGACGAGGTGATCGAGTTCAACCCGCAGGGCGAGGTGGTCTGGCGCTGGAACAGCTTTGACCACCTGGACCCGTTCAAGATCGGCTACGACACCTTCTGGTCGTATTGGTGGGTGCGCGGGTTCCCGCAGCACCTGGACTGGACGCATGGCAACGGTGTGCACCACGATCCGCGGGACGATTCCATCCTGCTGTCACTGCGCAACCTGGATGCGGTGCTCAAGATCGACCGGCCCAGTGGCGAGATCCGCTGGATCCTGGCCCGCGACGTCGGCTGGTCCGAAGCGTTAAGGGCCAAGCTGCTAAAGCCGGTCGGCGAGGAATTCATCTGGCCGAGCCACCAGCACAACCCGCGCCTGACGCCTGAAGGCCACGTCGTGCTGTTCAACAACAATGTGCACCAGGCCATCCCCTTCACGGGTGAGCGCGTGAAGAGTGCGGCCGAGTCGCTGAGTCAGGCAGTCGTCTACGACATCGACGAGGCCGCACGCACCGCGCGCGTTGTTTTTGCCACACCGGTCGATGCGCAGGAGGGCGCGGTCAGCTTCGCCATGGGCGATGCCCATGTGCTGCCGCGCACCGGCAATGTGCTGGTGGACTTCTCGCTGTGCTTTCCCGGCCTGCAGATCGAGACCTTCGATGCCAATGATCTGACTCGCGTCTACCCGGACGACCTGCCGTCGACCCCGCGCATCCGGGAGTACGCGCTCGACGATCCACTGCACCCGGTGTTCGATGTCGAGGTGGTGCCGCTGCACGATGTGGTGCAGATGGAGGTGTTCGGCGTGGCCCGCGTGGCGGTGCCGGCGCAGGTAGCCCGGGAGATGCGGGCATGAAGATCAGGAGCCAGGTCGACTTCTGGTCAGGCGTCGTGTTCTTCGTGGTCGGCCTGGCGTTCGCCGTTGGCGCCACCGAGTACCGGATGGGCACATCGGCACGTCCCGGCCCGGGCTACTTCCCGCTGGGTCTGGGCGCGCTGCTGGCGCTGGTCGGCCTGTTCGTGCTGGTCGGTGCCCTCGGTCGCGAGCCTGACGAGGACGAACGCATCGCGCGGCCCGTGTGGCGCCCGCTGGTGGTGGTGGTGGGTGCAGTGCTTGCGGCGGGCTTCCTGCTGCCGCGTGCCGGCATGCTGCTCACGCTGCCACTGGTGATAGTGCTCACGGCGCTGGCCAGCAGCGAATTCCGCCTGCGCGAGGCGCTCGGTCTTGCGGCGGTGCTCACCGTGGGCAGCTGGCTGCTGTTCGTCGTCGGCTTGAAGCTGCGCATCCCGGTGATGCCCACCGTGTTCTGACAAGGCGACACGATGGATCTGCTCACCAACCTGGCCACCGGCTTCGGCGTCGCACTCAGCCTGCAGAACCTGGCCTTCGCGCTGGGAGGGGTCTTCATCGGCACATTAATCGGGGTGCTGCCCGGGTTGGGCCCGGTTCCTGCGATCGCGATGCTGCTGCCGTCGATCTACACGCTCGATCCGACCGCGGCGCTCATCATGTTGGCCGGCGTCTACTACGGTGCACAGTACGGGGGCTCCACCACGGCCATCCTGATCAACCTGCCGGGTGAGTCGAGTTCGGTCGTCACGGCCATCGATGGCTACCAGATGGCACGGCAGGGGCGTGCCGGGCCGGCGTTGGCGGTGGCTGGGCTGGGTTCGTTCTTTGCCGGTTGTGTGGGTACCCTGGTGTTGGCGGCCTTCGCACCTGCGCTGGCGGGCATCGCCTTCGCTTTCGGGCCGGCGGAGTACGCCGCCTTGATGCTGGTCGGGATCGTCGGCGCCGTGGTGCTGGCCTCGGGTTCGGTGATCAAGGCCGTTGGCATGGTGTTGCTCGGCCTGTTGCTGGGACAGATCAACACCGATGCCTTGTCCGGTGTTGAGCGGTTCAGCTTCGGCATTCCCGAACTCACTGACGGTCTGGGCTTCGTGGCCGTTGCCATGGGGCTGTTCGGCTTCGGCGAAATCATCGGCAACCTGAACGTACCGGCACAGTCGCGCGAAGTCTTCACGCGCGAGGTCAAGAACGTCTGGCCTTCACGCGATGACTTCCGGCAGGCGGCGCCGGCCGTGCTGCGAGGGACGGCGCTCGGATCGGTGCTGGGTGTACTGCCCGGCGGCGGCGCCATCCTCGCGTCGTTTGCGGCCTACACGCTGGAGAAACGCGTCTCCCGCACGCCGGAGCGCTTTGGGAAGGGCGCCATCCAGGGCGTGGCTGGGCCTGAGAGTGCCAACAACGCGGCCGCGCAGACCTCGTTCATCCCGATGCTGACGCTGGGTATCCCGCCCAACCCGGTGATGGCGCTGATGATCGGCGCGATGGTGGTCATGGGCATCACGCCGGGCCCGAAGGTGATGACCGACAACCCCCAACTCTTCTGGGGGCTGATCGCCTCGATGTGGATCGGCAACCTGATGCTGATCGTGCTGAACCTGCCCTTCATCGGCATCTGGGTGAAGCTGCTGACGGTGCCGTACCGCTTCCTGTTCCCGTCGATCGTCTGCTTCTGCGTGATCGGTCTGTACACGCTGTCGAACAACAACTTTGACATCTACCTCGCAGGCTTGTTCGCAGTGGTTGGCTTCGTTTTCATCAAGCTGCGCTGCGAGGCCGGTCCGCTGCTGTTGGGCATGGTCCTGGGGCCGATGCTCGAGGAGAACCTGCGCCGCACCCTGCTGGTGGCACGCGGCGACTGGAGCGTTCTTTTCACGCGCCCGATTTCGGGCACCTTGATCGTGCTGGCGCTTGTGATGCTGCTGGCGGCCTTGTTGCCTGCGGTCAGACAGCGTCGCGAACAGGCGTTCCGCGACTGAACACGCCAGCCGCCGGCACGCTGCCCACCAACACCGTTAGTTCCTTGTTCCCCGCCTCATTGAAGGAGTCCTGTCGATGAAACATCTCTTTGCGCTGGCCGGTGCCGCCATGTCCGCCATCTTGCTGGCCCTGCCCGGCACCGCCTCGGCGCAGAACCGCATCTTCGTCGGTACCGTGGCCGGTTCCGATCTGGATGGCCTGGCACGCCGCGTGGCCGATGTGCTGGCCGCTGGCGATGGCGCGCGCTGGATTGTCGAGAACCGGCCTGGTGCTGGTGGTGCCCTCGGCTTCGAGGCGCTCAAAGGTGCGCCAGTTGATGGCACGACGCTGCTGATGGCGCCTTCCGGGGCCTTGACGCTGGCGCCGCACACACGCGGCAACTTGAAGTATTCGATGGCGGACGTGGCTCCCGTGTCTCGCGTGGCGGCGTTTGACGTGGCCTACATCGTCAGTGCCAAGGTGCCGGCGACGACGCTCAAGGCCTACTTCGATTGGGTCAAGCAGGACAGCTCGCGAGCTGTCTTCGCTACGCCGCAGTTTGGCGGCATTCCTCACATGTTCGGTATCAAGCTCGGCCGCGCGGCCGGCGTGCCGCTGGACAACGCGGCCTACCGCGGCGGTGGTTCGCAGCTCATCACCGATGTGGTGGGCGGGCATGTGCTGGCAGCCTCGTCGGGGGTGGCCGAATGGCTGCGCGAGCACCAGGCTGGCACGGTGCGCATCCTGGCCACCAGCGGCCTGAAGCGCGCGCCCCAGCTGCCCAACGTGCCGACCTTCCAGGAACTGGGCTACAAGGACCTGACCGCGTCGATCGCCTACCTCCTGTTGGCGCCGGCGGCTACGCCCAAGACGACCGTTGACGCCATTGCAACGCGCGTTGCCAAAGGCCTGGCCGACCCCAAGCTGCGCGACGCGCTCACCTCGCAGGGCTTCGTGGTCGATGGCGCGACGCCGGCGGCGACGGTCGCTGCCGACCTCAAGGCCGAGCACAAGCTGTGGGGCGACCTGATCAAGGAAACCGGGTTCAAGCTGCCCAACTGATGGGGACCCCGTAACGGCGAGACCGCGGAGGGGCTGCTGCCCACCTGGGCATGAACTGCCGTGCGAGGTCTCAGGGTTTGTCGGGGGGTTGTTGAACCGTGTACCTATTTTAGAACAGCCGTTGCGTTTATAGAATCGCGGTGACACGACCCACCGCGCACGACACCACGGAGCCAAGCTATGCTGATCTCGCACCTACGTTTCACAACGATCGCGGCCGCGCTTTGCGCTCTGGCACCCTTGGGCAGCCAGGCTCAGGTCACCATCTCCGGAGCGATGGACCTCAGTGTCGAAGCGGTGAACACCGGCGATCCGGGCGGCAAGGCCCGGCAAGTCTCTTCAGGCACCGTGACCTCAAGCCGGATCGTCTTCTCGGGCCGGGAAGACCTGGGGGGCGGCATGACGGCGTTCTTCCGCCTCGACATGGGGCTCCAGGGCGACACCGGCGCGACGCTGCCAGGCGCCAATATCAACTTCGGCCGCACCTCCATCGTCGGCATCGAGGATCGCCGTTGGGGCCAGGTGGCGCTGGGTCGCACGGGTACGCCGCTGATCCCGATGCTCAACCAGACCGACTTCGGCGGCATCGGGTACTACGGCAACAACGGCAGCATCAGCCAGAACCTGATCGGCCGGGCCAGCAACGGCATCTACTACACCTCGCCTGACATGGGCGGATTGACGCTGCGCGCGGTGGCGACCCTGGGTCTGGAGAATCCCACACCACCCAAGGACCAGGGCCGGCTGCTCGGCTTGGGTGCGTACTACCGCGCTGGCAAACTGAACCTGGCCGCGGCCTACCAGACCAGCAAGGAGCGCACAGCCACCGGCACCAATCTGGCGGTCGATGACCAGACAGAGGCTGGCTTGGGTGGACGCTACGACTTTGGCTGGGCGACCGTCAACGCCGGTTGGTACCGGATTCACCAGGTCACCCCCGCAGCCTCGCGTGACCGGGCGATCCCCAGCAACAACACCACTTCGTACTGGGTCGGCGCCGTGGTGCCGGTCGGCCCCCAGGGCAAGCTGGGCCTGCAGGTGGGCCAGACCAAGGGTGACCTCAAGGCTGCGGGACTGCCCGAACCCAAGGGCACGACCTGGGCGACCTACTACGCGCACAGCCTGTCCAAGCGCAGCACGCTGTATGTCAACTATGCGCGGGTCGACAACAACGCCGGCTCGAAGCTCAGTCTGATTCCTGCTGCCTACAACATGCGGCTGCGTCCGGCCGTTAATGGTTCGGACCCGAGCGCGCTGGCAGCAGGCATCGTGCATCTGTTCTGAGCGTGACACGGGGCTCTCGGGCTGGGGGGCCGCACGGATCACGGGCGGCGCCAGGGGGCCGAGGTGCGAGTGAACCAGCCATTCGAGGAGTAGCGGCTGTGAAGGCTTTGTCGAAGATCGTCACGCGTTGCCAGTTCCACCGCCGCGGCTTGGCCTTGGCTCTCGTGTGCGCCGCCGCGCTGGGCCTGGGCATGCCCGCACACGCGCAGGCCCAGGCGCCGGTCTGGCCCAACAAGCCAGTGAAGCTGATAATTCCTGCCCCTGGGGGCTCAGCCGCCGATGTGCTGGCGCGGATGGTTGGCGAGCGTTTCACCGCACTCTCTGGCCAGCCGATGATCATCGACTTGCGCCCCGGCGCGGATGGCGCGCTGGCAGCGGTGGCGGCTGCTCGGTCCGAGCCTGATGGCCAAACGCTGCTGCTCGGCAACGCCGGCATCATGACGGTCAACCCGCACTTCAACAGCAAGCTGGCCTACGACCCGGTCAAGGACTTCGCGCCCATCTCGCTGCTGGTCAATAACGTCATCGTGTTGACCGTTAGGCCGTCGCTGGGCGTCAATAGCGTGCAGGAACTGGTGGCCGCTTCGCGCGCCAAGCCCGGCACCATGAACTACGCCAGTGTGGGTGGCCGTGGCGGGGTGCCGTTCCTGTCTGGCCAGCTGCTGCGCCAGCAAGGTGGTGCTGACCTCACGTGGGTGGGCTATGCCTCTGAAGGCCAGGCGCGCAGCGACCTGATGGCGGGACAGATCCAGGTGATGTTCGACACCCTGGCGTCCAGTCTGCCGTTGGTTCAGTCTGGCCGGCTGAAGATCCTGGCCGTTACCGGCAACGCACGAGCACCGCAGTTGCCCCAGGTGCCCACGTTGATCGAAAGCGGATTTCCCGGCGTACAAGGCGTGGGCTGGCTGGGGCTGTACGCGCCCGCGGCCACGCCCGCTGCCCAGCTGGCGTCTGCGCAGCAGCTCTTCTCCAGGATCTTCGCCGACGCCGAGTTGCGCGAGCGCATGCTGGCGCTGGGCATGGAGCCCGTGGCCAGCACCACCGAAGCACTGGCCACCATGCAGCGTGGCGACCATGCCAAGTGGGGCAAGCTGATCAAGGACGCCGGCATCAAGGCCGAGTGAGTGTCCCGCCGCGACACGGTCAGCCCACGGCCATTCCACAAGTCCTGACATGAGACTCGCATGAAGCTACAAGGCAGAGTGGCACTCGTCACGGGTGGCGCCACGGGTTTGGGCAGCGCCTTCGTGCAGCGCCTGCTGGCCGATGGGGCCCGGGTGGCCATCGGCGATCTGCGCGGCGCGGAGGACGCGGCGCGGGCGCATGACGCCGCGGGCAGTCGATGCCTGGGCGTGGTCATGGATGTGGCCGACGAGGCTTCGGTCCAGCGGGCCGTGCAGGCCGTGGAAGCCCAACTGGGCGGCGTCGACATCTTGATCAACAACGCGGCCCTGTTCTCCACGTTGGTGAACAAGTCGTTTGACGAGTACTCGGCCGACGAGTGGATGCAGGTCATGCGTGTGAACACGCTGGGGCCGTTCAACTGTGCCAAGGCCGTGGCGCCGCACATGAAGGCGCAGCGCTGGGGCCGCATTATCAATGTGGCTTCCACCTCCGCGCTCAAGGGACTGGCCAACATGGCGCACTATGTGACGAGCAAGGGCGCGGTCATCACGTTCACGCGCGTGCTGGCACGCGAACTGGGCGCGTGGAACATCACCGCCAATGCGCTCGCCCCGGGCCTGACGCTGTCCGACCAGATCCTGAAGAACGACGACCATATGGCCCAGTTCGGAGACGCCATCCGCAAGTCTCGTTCGATTCAACGCGATGCCTTGCCCGCCGACCTGGTGGGTACGGTGAGCTTCCTGGCCAGCGACGACGCTGCGTTCATGACCGGCCAGACCTTGTGCGTCGAGGGTGGCGCGGTCTTTGTCTGAACGGCCGTGACGCAAGCCCCGCTGCGCAACCTGCTGTTCGTGATGAGCGATCAGCTGCGCTGGGACCACCTGGCCTGCAACGGCCACCCCACCATGCGCACACCGAACCTGGATGCGCTGGCCGCACGCAGCGCCCGCTTTGACGCCGCGTTCGTGCAGGCGGGTGTGTGTGGTCCGTCGCGCATGTCCACCTACACCGGGCGCTACGTCGGCTCGCACGGCGTCACCTGGAACCGCGTGCCGCTGCCCGTGGAACAGCCCACCCTGGGTGACTACCTGGCTGCAGCCGGTCGCAAGCTTCATCTCGTCGGCAAGACCCATGTCATTGCCGACACCGCGGGCCTGAAGCGTCTTGGGGTGCCGCCCGGCTCGCCCGGCTGGAGCCACCATGCCAGCGGCGGCTTTGTCGAAGTCGACCGCATCGAAGGTCACGGTCCGCCGGGCGCCGAGAGTGGCTACGCCGAGTACCTGCGTGCGCACGGCTATGCCGGGGCCGACCCCTGGACCGAACATGTGGTGGGAGCGGACGGCGCTGATGGCACAACCGCCAGCGGCTGGTTCCTGCGCAATGTGCACCTGCCCGCGCGCGTCGCTGAAGAACACTCCGAAACCGCCTACGTCACGAGCCGCGCGCTGCGCTTCCTGGCCGAGCAGGGCCAAGAGCCCTGGGCCCTGCACCTGTCCTACGTGAAGCCGCATTGGCCCTACCTGGCACCCGCGCCCTATCACCGCCGCTAC
>JAJTDE010000058.1 GCA_021298085.1 Rubrivivax sp. | reverse complement strand
CCAGGAGCGTGCCGGGGACGGCGCCACCCGCAGAAGTTGCACCCTCCCACACCTGCGCTGACCAGAGCTTGTAGACATGGCCCTCCAGGCGCGTGAAGCACCCGGGTGCCGGGTCGAATGCGCGCAGCCGGCGCTCGATGGCGGCCGCAGTGTCAGACCAGTTGACCCAGCCTTCGGCCTTGTCGATCTTGTGGGCGTAGGTGACACCCTCGGCCGGCTGGGGCTGGCGCTTGGCCTGCAGGCCGTCAAGACCCTCCAGGCTGCGCACGATCAGGCGTGCACCCAGTTGGCCCAAGCCTTCCAGCAGTGACGCGCTGGTGTCATGCGGGCCGATGTCCAGCGCCTCTGCCAACAGCACGTCACCAGTGTCCAGTCCGGCATCCATCTGCATGATGGTGATCCCCGTGCGGGCATCACCCGCCTGCAGGGCGCGCTGGATGGGCGCGGCTCCGCGCCAACGCGGCAGCAGCGAGGCATGGATGTTCAGGCAGCCTCGCCCCGGCAGGGCCAGGGTCCACGCCGGGAGGATCAAGCCGTAGGCGGCCACCACCAGCACCTGCGGCGACGCCGCCAGGAGCGCCTGCTGGGCCGCCTGCGCGTCATCAGGCCACCGGCCGTCCAGGCGCAGGCTGCGCGGCTGCGCCAGCGGCAGCCCGGCGGCCATCGCCACCTGCTTGACGGCCGACGACTGCAGCTGCAACCCACGGCCGGCCGGGCGGTCGGGCTGCGTCAGGACGAGCGCGATGTCATGGCCAGCGGCGTGCAGGGCCTTCAGCGCGTCAGCGGCAAAGGCGGGGGTGCCGGCAAAGGCGATGCGCATCGGCGGGGAGGGATTCGGCGGGCAGGGACGCAGGGCGCAGCGGCTCAGCGCCGCTGCTCCTCGCGGCTGCGCTTGAGCATCTTGGTGCGGATGCGGTCCCGCTTGAGCGGGCTGAGGTACTCGACAAACACCTTGCCGCGCAGGTGGTCCATCTCGTGCTGGACACACACCGCCGGCATGCCTTCGGCCTCCAGCTCAAAAGGCTGGCCGTCGCGGTTCAGCGCCCGCACCGTGATGCGCGCATGGCGCTCGACCTTGTCGTAGACCGCGGGAACCGACAGACAGCCCTCTTCACCCAGCACGATCTCCTCGCTGCGCTCGGTGATCTCGGGGTTGATCAGCACCACCGGCTGGTCACGCGATTCGGAGGTGTCCATGACGATCACACACTCGTGCACGTCCACCTGCGTGGCGGCCAGGCCGATCCCGCTGGCCTCGTACATGGTCTGCAGCATGTCGCTGACCAGCGTCTGGATGCGGTGGTCGACGGATTGCACGGGCACGGCCCGGGTGTGCAGGCGTGGATCCGGGTACTTCAGGATGGGCAGCAGAGCCATGTGATCAGCGAAGGACGTTGTGCAGGATTGACGGCGATATTGTCAGCTGACCGGCCACCGTGCGGCGCGCAGCCGATGAGCGCCAACACCACGGTGCGCAGCCACCACCACACGCAACCACATGCAACAACTGTTCACCCCAGGCAACCAAGCCACACAGGCAACACGTTGATGCGCGGATCAAGCGCCTGATTTCGTTGCGACATCAAGGGCCGGCCGGCAAAATTTGTGAAAGCATCTGATCAGCGGAACGGTCAGGCCCACCAGGGTTTGCCGGCGGGCCATCAGCTGGCAGGCTTGCAGGCCCAACCCGATCCACTGTCCGACATTGTGGCACCCCGTGCCCCAGCCGAGCAGCACCAGGAGCTTTCAGACCCATGCGTGATCACCCTTTGCTCAGCCAGCGTCGCCGTCAGGTGCTGCGGGCCACTTCCCTGGCGATCGTCGGTTCGGCCGGCGGCTGGTCTCTGGGCACCGCCTGGGCGAACGAGCCCCGGTTTCCCATCACGCCCGGGCAACGCGCCACCGCGCAGAAGGTCGCCCAGGACGGCGTCGCCCTGGAAGACCTGGCACCCAACGCACCTGACAGCCATACGGTGCAGCGCGGCGACACGCTCTGGGACATCTCCAAGCTGTTCCTGAAGAGCCCGTGGCGGTGGCCCCAGCTGTGGGGCATGAACCTCGACCAGATCCGCAATCCACACCTCATCTTCCCGGGGCAGGTGCTGCTGCTGGACAAGTCAGGCGGTCGTGCACGCCTGAGGGTGGCCAACGGCGCTGGCGGCCCGCCGACCAATACCGTCAAGCTTTCACCGAGCGTTCGCGGGGAGCTGCTGGACAACGGCGCCATCGCCTCCATTCCTCTGCACCTGATCGGGCCGTTCCTGAACGAGGCCGTGGTCTTCGAGAGCAACGAGCTGGACCAGGCGCCGCGCATCGTGGCCACCCAGGAAGGCCGGGTGCTGCTGTCGCGTGGCGAACTGGCCTATGTAAGGGGTGAACTCGGCGGCGCCAGGGACTTCCGCATCTTCCGCGAGGCCAGGCCGATGCTGGACCCGCTGACGCGTGAGCTGCTGGGCTACGAAGGCCAGTATGTGGGCACGGCTGAACTGCTGCGCAGCGGCGGCACCTCGCCCACGGCCGACGGCAAGGGCCAGGACATCGTGCCCGCCACCTTCACCATCAAGACCATCCGGCAGGAGGCCAATATCGGTGACCGGCTGTGGCGTGCCCCGGCGATGGACTGGACGGCCTTTGTGCCCCATGCCCCGGCCACGCCACTCGACGGCCGCATCGTGTCCATCTACGGGGGCGCGTTGCGCGCCGGCCAGAGCCAGATCGTGGCCATCAACCGGGGCAAGCGCGACGGCGTCGAGCGTGGCCATGTGCTGGCGATGTGGCGCGCGGGCAGCCGAGTACCTGACCGCACCGACCCGACCCGCCCGATGCTGCAGTTGCCCGACGAACGCAATGGGCACATCTTTGTATTCCGTGTCTTCGATCGGGTGTCCTACGCCTTGATCGTGACCACCACCGAGCCGGTCAGCGCCGGCGACCGCTTCAGCCAGCCCTGAAGGGTCTGGCGGCCCGGCCAACTGACCGATGGACGAACACGCGCTCGAGGCCTGGTTTCGGCTGGCCCACACGCCTGGCATCAGCCGGGCCGCCGCGCGTGTGCTGCTGAGCGCCTTTGGCACACCGCAGGCGGTGTTTGACGCGCCGGCCAAGTCCTGGCGCGAGGTCGTGCCGCCCAAGGTGGTCAGGGCACTGATCGACCCACCCGCGGACCACCTGCCGCGCTGGCTGGTGGCCCGCGACTGGCTGCAGGCGTCCGAACACCGCCACGTCATCTGCCTGGGTGACGACGATTACCCGGACAGCCTGCTCAACACCGAGGACCCGCCACTGCTGATGTATGCCGAGGGGCAGACGACGGCCCTGCGCGCCCCGGCCCTGGCGGTCGTCGGCAGTCGAAACCCGACACCCGAAGGTGCACGCAACGCGCGGGCCTTTGCACAGACCCTGGCCTCGGAGGGCTGGGCCATCGTCTCGGGCCTGGCACGCGGCATCGATGCCAGCGCCCATGAGGGTGCGCTCGAAGCCGGCGGCATCACCATTGCCATCATCGGGACCGGGCCCGACCTGGCCTACCCGGCAGCGCACCGTGGCCTGATGCGCCGTATCGCGGACAGCCGAGGTTTGGTGCTCAGTGAGTACTCTCCTGGCTCACCGCCGGTGCCCGCTCACTTTCCCCAGCGCAACCGTCTGATCGCCGGCCTGGCCAAGGGAACCCTGGTGGTGGAGGCCGCCCTGCAGTCGGGCTCACTGATCACCGCCAGGCTGGCCAGCGAGGCCGGCCGGGAAGTGTTTGCCATTCCCGGCTCGATCCACTCACCACTGTCCAAGGGCTGCCATGCGCTGATCCAGCAGGGCGCCAAACTGGCCCAAACGGCGCACGACGTGATCGAGGAACTGCAGGGTAGCCGCCCGGCAGGCGTGGCCGCACCAGGCGCCGGTGCCGCTGACGAGACCGAGGCCAGCAGCGCCGCCACCGGCCCCCCAGAAGACCCCGCTGACGGGCCCCCGCCAGACCCGGTACTGCGGGCACTGGGCTGGGAGCCCGTGGCCCTGGACACCCTGTGCCAACGCACGGGCTGGCCGGTGGCCGAGCTGTCAGCGCGCCTGCTGGAACACGAGCTCACCGGGCAGGTCACCCGCCATGCGGGGGGTCTTTACCAACGCACACGCCGCACGTGAACTGCCGCCAGCGGCCTGGGCTATAGTCCTTTGCATGTTTGACGTGCTGGTGTACCTCTACGAAAACTACTGGCGCCCCGACGCGTGTCCGTCCGCCACGCTGCTGTCGAGAAAACTGACGGCAGCCGGCTTTGAGCGCGACGAGATCGAGGAAGCGCTGCAGTGGTTGGACGGCTTGCCCGCCGCCGAAACCGAAGGCGCAGAGCCCGCCGTCGAGAGCCTGCCCCAGCAGCCCACGAGCACCCGAGTCTTCACCCTGGAAGAGCGCGAAGCCCTGGGGCCCGAATCCATCGCGTTCATCACCTTCCTCGAGTCTTCGGGCGTGTTGCCGCCGACACTGCGCGAAGTGGTGATCGAGCGGGCCGTGGCTTCAGGCCATGCCCCCATCGACGTCGAAGACCTGAAGGTCATGGTCTTGATGGTCTTCTGGAGCCTGGGTGAAGAGCCCGACGCCTTGATCCTCGACGAGCTGTTTGTCGACGACCAGGACCGCCTGCTGCACTGACACACCGCGACGCTGCGCGGTGTCCGTTCAATTGAACAGCCGTGCCGGCTCGACGTCCAGCTTGGCCAGCGCATTGCGAGTGGCCCGCACGGTGAGGGATTCATCCTGCGCCGGCAGCAGCAAGCCCGCCTGCAGAAACGACGCCAGCCGGTTCTGCGGGAACAGGATGCAGCGGCCGTTGGCCGTGACAAACAGCGACAGCTGCTTGCGCATGCCTTGCCACACCAGCTGCACCGATTCATGCCGGCTGCGGTAATCCAGCATGTACCAGCTGCCGGGCTGGAGTTCACGCGCCCAGGCCACCATGGCCGCCGTGGGCAGTGAGCCCCCTTCTGACACCACTTCCAGCTCGGAGCTCTCATGTCCAGAGATATCCAGCACCATGGCTTCGTCGAGCTCTTCATCGCCGACCGCCGGCAACAGCTCCTCGAGCGTCTCCAGACGCTCCATCAGTTCCTGCAGGCGCTCGCTGGGGATCACCGCCGTCTTGGCCGTGAATGCCGCGGCCAATGAGTTGTTCAGCTGACGAATCTGGATGTCCTGACGCTCGGTATCCAGCCCCGCGGCCGCCATGCCATCCTTCAACAGCTTCAGCAGCGTGGGCAGGCGGCGGATCACTTCGGCGCGTTCATCGCGGGTGACCTTGGCGCTGGCCGACCAGATCAGGTCAGCCGCGGCGCGTTTCATCAGGCGCGTCTGCTCGCTCTGCACACCGTGGCGAACGGCGGCGGTGGCCAGCACATCCGCCCAGACCTGAAACAGAAAATGGCGAACGCCCTCCTGCACCGGTACTTCGTTGAGCATGCGACGAAGTTCGATCGTGAACTGGATGGCCATGGTTTCGCGCTGCTCCACCTGCTGGGCCAGCGAGACTGCCTTGCGCGTAGCCTCGTTGCGGCTGGGCAGGTAGTGCTCAAGAAACTTCTCGAACTCCGTGAGCACCGTCTGGAACACCCGGCGGCCCGTGTCGGGGTAGGCCTCGACGACCTGCACGACCCGCTTGATCTCGCGCTCGAGCGCGTCGCCGACCCCAGCCGTGCCGCTGTCAAAACCCATCACGCAGGAGCCCATGCGGTCAATCAGGCGGCGCGCGGGGTGGCCCACGGTGGCGAAGAAATCGGGCTCTGTCACGGCGACCCGAAGGACGGGCATCTGCAGGCGCGCAAACCACACGCGTACTGCGGTGGGGATGCGGTCTTCGGTGAGGATGCTCTGGAACAGCAGGGCCACGATCTCGATGGTGGCGCGCTCCTCGGCCGAGCCCGCCTGGGATTTCAGCTGCTGCTTGCGCTGGTGCAGGTCCGCCAGCAGTGCCGGCGTGGTGACCTGGATGTCGCCGCCGGCGGCTGTCTGTCGCTGCGAACGCTGGCGGATGCTGTCCTGCGCCGCATTGATGGCCACCGACAAGGCCGGTGTCAGCGTCGGGGTGTGGTCGCTCTGTCGGCCGAAGCCCGGCAGGTGGCGGGCCACCAGCCGGTTCAGGCGGCCCAGCACCGCCTCCGCGTGTTCACCGCTGCGGGCCATCGCATGGGAGCGGGTGAGCAGCCTCGTTTCTTCCTGCACTCGGCGCAGCTGCTCCGGGCCCAGTGCCGAGGCGGCTGCGGCGCGCGCCGCGGCGTCCAGTGGCGCCCCGCCTGTCATGCCGCCCTGGGCAGCGTCCATGGCGCCAAACTGCGACGACTGCGACGACTGCGGCACGGCGGAAGACCGCGTGCGACGGATGAAGGGCCGAAGATCGATCTCGGGCATGACCCGGCGCGCCACGAGCCAGCGGTTGATCTCGTGGTAAGCCTCTTCGATCAGGGCCGCAAACTCTTCGTGGAGCGTGTTCTGAAGGTCGCGCCAGCCGTCCAGGCGAAGGTCGGCGGCCCGCCATGTGTCAACCGCCACGCGCGCCAGCACATGGGCCCGCAGCAGATCATGGGGTTCCAGTTCGACCCGTTCCTCGAGACCGGCGATGCGTGAACGCAGATCGGTGAACTCCCAGCTGGCCCGGTCCATGATGGCCAGGGCCAGGCGGGAAGTCAGGATCTCACGTTCGATGGTGTCGTCATCCACCAGGCTGAGCTGCGCCAAGCCACCGCCCGGGGCGAACTCGGCCGGCCGTGTGGACGGCAGGCCGTGCTGGGCTGCCTGTTGCAGGCCGTCGACCACCGCCGTGGCCCAGCGAGCGGCACCGCTCATCAGGGCCTGAAGGAGGTCACGCCGGCGCTGCGCTACCGCGTGCTCGCTGGCCTGGTCATTCAGCCGGTGGGTGGCCTCAAGAACGGCGGCACCCACGGCGGGCATGCCGCGCGCCACATGATCCACGTAAAGCCGCCGCGCCTGGGCAGCCAGACTGGGGTTGGTCACGCGTGTGGACATGCCTGCAGTGTCGCCGATCCTCGGGTTGGTTGCGCCGCGGTTGTCCGCTCAACAAGGCGATAAGTGGAGCTCAAACAACCGCACCGGCGTTCGGGTCGTTGGGGTCGACATCCTTGTTGACCGGCGCCTTCACCAGGTCTTCGCGCTTGATACCCAACCACATGGCAATGGCCGCCGCCACAAACACCGACGAATAGATGCCGAAGCAGATGCCGATGGTCAGCGCCACCGCGAAGTGGTGCAGTGTGGGGCCACCAAACAACAGCATCGACAGCACCATGATCTGGGTCGAGCCATGGGTGATCACGGTGCGGCTGATGGTGCTGGTGATGGCGTTGTCGATGACCTGTGGTGTGCTCAGCTTGCGGTACTTGCGGAAGACCTCGCGCACGCGGTCGAAGATGACCACCGACTCATTGACCGAATAACCCAGCACGGCCAGCACGGCCGCCAGCACCGCCAGCGAGAACTCCCACTGGAAGAATGCAAAGAAGCCCAGGATGATGATCACGTCGTGCAGGTTGGCAATGATGCCGGCCACCGCAAACTTCCATTCGAAGCGGACAGCCAAGTACATCATGATGCCCAGCACCGTCATCCCCAGCGCCAAGGCGCCGTCAGAGGCGAGTTCGCTGCCCACCGAGGGGCCCACCATCTCCGTGCGTGACAGCTTCACCGGCTCTTGGCCCTGCGCATTGACACACGACGGGCGGCTGACCTGCTCACCCTGGGGCGTGGTGTACTGCTTGGTGCCCACGGTGCCCGCTTCGGCCTTGCAGATGGCGGTGAAGACCTGGGTCGAGGTGTCGGCCTGGGCGGAACCCTTGCGCACCGGCACCCGGATCAGCACATCGCGCGAACTGCCGAAGGTCTGGACCTGCACTTCGCCCAGGTTCAGCGCCTCCACGGCCTCGCGGGTCTTCTGCACACTGGCGGTTTGGGCGTACTCCACCTCCACCAGCGAGCCGCCAGTGAATTCGATCGACATGTTCAGGCCGCGGGTGGCCAGAAAGAAGACCGCGGCCAGGAAGGTGATCAGCGAGACCGCGTTCAGCACCAGGGCGTGGCGCATGAAGGGGATATCGCGTCGGATGCGGAAGAATTCCATCGTCGGGCTCCGGTGGTCGGTGCGGGCGCGCGGGCCTCAGGCCTGCGGCTTCTTCGCGGGCAGCGGTGCCACCGCAGTGCCCTTGGCAGGGGCGGCAGGCAAGGCCGGGGCGTCCAAGGCCTCGGTGGCCAGCCCATCGCCCGCGGATTGAGCAGGCGCTGCCGAACCCGGCCGCCAGACCTGCCCGATGGACACCGACTTCAGCTTCTTCTGGCGGCCGTACCAGAGGTTGACCAGCCCGCGGGAGAACATCACCGCCGAGAACATGGACGTCAGGATGCCCAGGCAGTGCACGATGGCAAAACCCCGAACCGGGCCGGAGCCGAAGATCAGCAGCGCCAGGCCGGCAATCAAGGTGGTGACGTTGGAGTCCAGGATGGTGGCCCAGGCGCGTTCGTAGCCGGCATGGATGGCCGCCTGCGGCGATGCGCCCGAGCGCAGTTCCTCGCGCACCCGCTCGTTGATCAGCACGTTGGCGTCGATGGCCATGCCCAGTGTGAGCGCGATGGCGGCCATGCCCGGCAGCGTCAGTGTGGCCTGCAGCATCGACAGCACCGCCACCAGCAGCAGCAGGTTGAAGCCCAGCGCGACCGATGAGAACACCCCAAACAGCAGGTAGTAGGCGCACATGAACACCGCGATCGCGACGAAGCCCCACTTGACGCTGTCAAAACCCTTGGCGATGTTCTCGGCCCCCAGGCTGGGGCCGATGGTGCGTTCCTCGATGATTTCCATTGGCGCGGCCAGCGAACCTGCGCGCAGCAGCAGCGCGGTGTCGGCGGCCTCGGCGCTGCTCATGCGGCCGGAAATCTGGAAGCGGGTGCCCAGTTCGCCGCGGATCACGGGTGCCGTGACAACCTCGCCCTTGCCGCGTTCAAACAGCAGGATGGCCATGCGCTTGTTGATGTTCTCTCGCGAGACATCGCGCATGATGCGGCCGCACTTGGCGTCCACCGTGAGGTTGACGTTGGGTTCCTGGGTCTGGTTGTCGAAGCCAGGCTGAGCATCCGTCAGGCAGTCACCCGTGATGACCACCTGGCGGAACACGATCAGCGCGGTGCCATCACGTTCGAGGTACTTCTCGCTGCCAAACGGTACCGGTCCGCCACGCAGGGCCTCCATGGCCTCGGCGTTGTCGTTGACCATGCGCAGCTCGAGCGTGGCCGTTCGCCCGATGATGTCCTTGGCACGGGCAGTGTCCTGCACACCCGGCAACTGCACGACGATGCGGTCGGCGCCCTGCTGCTGGATCACCGGCTCGGCCGTACCCAGTTCGTTGACGCGGTTGTGCAGCGTGGTGATGTTCTGCTTCAGCGCCTGGTCCTGGATGGCCTTGGCGCTCTCGGGCTTCAGCGTGCCGCGCAGCCGGATGTCGGTGCCGTCGGGCGCTTCCAGCCAGGCCACCTCGGGGAGCTGGTCCGTCAGCAGGCTGCGCGCCGCCGTGGCTGTGGCGGCATCCCGAAACTGGATGACCAGGCTCTGACCGTCGCGCGAGATGCCCGCGTGGCGGATGTTCTTGTCGCGCAACAGCGAGCGGGCGTCGGTGGCCAGGGAGTCGATCTTCTTGGTCAGTGCCGCGCGCATCTCGACCTGCATCAGGAAGTGCACACCGCCGCGCAAGTCCAGGCCCAGGTACATCGGTTTCGCGTGCAGCGCCGCCAGCCACTGCGGCGAGCGCGACTGCAGGTTCAACGCCACGATGTATGAAGGGCTCGATGCATCGGGGTTGAGCGCTGCCGTCAACGCGTCCTTGGCCTTCTTCTGCTGGTCGGTGTCGGCGAAGCGCGCCCGGATGGACGTCGCTTCCTGAGCGATCGTCTCAGGTTTCACACCCGCCTGGTCCAGCACCTGCTGGACCCGCGTCAGGGTGGCCGCATCCACCTTGACCGTGGCCCTGGCCGACGAGACCTGCACCGCCGGCGATTCGCCGAAGAAATTGGGCAGCGTGTAGACCAAGCCCACCAACAGCGCGATGGCGAGAATGGTGTATTTCCACCAGGGGTAACGGTTCATGCGGTTCTCCGCGGGCGGCCGGGGCCACCCGCCAGGCGCCGCCGCGGGCGGCGCGTGCTGTCAGGCGTCAGAGCTTGTCCTTGTACGTGCCCTTGGGCAGTACCTGGAGGATGGTGGGGCGCTGCACCTGCAATTCAACCCCCGGGGCCACTTCGACGCCGACCACGGTATCGCCCAGCTTGGTGATGCGGCCGGTGACGCCGCCGGCCACGATGACCTCGTCACCCTTGGCCAGGGCTTCGATCATGGCCTTGTGTTCCTTCTGCCGCTTCATCTGCGGGCGGATCATGATGAAGTACAGCACCACGAACATGAGCACGAGCGGCAGCAGGCTGAGCAAGGTGCTCTCGGTGCTGGCGGCGGCGGCGGGGGCCGTTTGGGCAAAGGCTTCGGAGATGAACATGACGACAACACCTCAAGGCGTTTTTGGGCCGTGCCCTCAGGCACGGCGCGGTGGTGGGACCCAACGCAACAAGGCCCTCGCGGGGAGGGCCAGGCTGACTTCTGCAGGCATGCAGAACCGCAGATTCTAAGCGAGTGCAGTTTTCCACGGGAATATCGTGTGCCAGAAGCACCGCAACCCGAGTGGGGGGCCCCGGCGGCTGGCCGCAGACAACGCCGCGGGCGGCGCCTCGCTTCAGTCCAGGCGGATGCCATTCTGCGCAATGACCCGCCGCCACTGCGCACGCTCGCGGCCGATGCGCGTGGCCAGAGACGCCGTGTCGAGGAAGGCTGGCTGCAATGACAGCGCAGCCAGGCCGTCGGCGAAGCCCGGGGCGTCGCATGCCGCGCGCAAGCGCATCGCCGCAGCGGCCAGCACGTCGGCCGGCGTACCTGCTGGCGCGAAGCAGGCAAACCACTCCTGGCCAGACAGCTCAGGAAAGCCCTGTTCGCCGAAGGTGGGAATGGTCGGCAGGAAGCGGCTGCGTTGGCTGCCAGAGCTGGACAGCAGCCGCAAGGCGCCGCCCTGCCAGGGGCGCAGCAGGCCTTCTGGCAGGATCAGTGCACTGACATGCCCGCCCAGCACATCGTTGATCGCCTGCGGGCCGCCGGGATAGACCAAGTGCGTCAGCGGCAGACCCGCCTCCCGGCCCAGGCGCACACCCAGCAGGTGGGGCAGCGTGCCTACACCGGGGCTGGCATAGGCCGCCCGGGCCGGCTGTTCGCGCCACCAGCGCAGCAGCGCCGGCAAGGTGGTGATGTCTGCCGGCACCCCAGGCCCGACCGCCAGCACAAAGGCCGTCTCGGTGATCTGCGCCAGCGGCAGGAGGTCCGCCTGCGGGTCGTACGACAGCCGCAGGCCGGGCAGCTCGGCGTTCACCGTGACCAGCCCGGCATGCCCCAGCAGCCAGGTGGCGCCATCGGGCGCTGCCTGACGCAAGGCCGCCACACCCAGCACCGCGCCGGCACCCGGGCGGTTGTCGACGATCACGCCGCCCGGAAAGCCAGCTTCCAGCGCAGTGGCCAACCGCCGGGCGATGAGGTCCGGGGTGCCACCGGCGCTGGCTCCGCACAGCAGGCGCAAGCGTGAGGGCAATGCGGACTCGGCCGCGCGCGCACCGCCAGGAAAACCCACGCACGCGGCCAGTGCACCGCCGAGGAGGCCACGCCTGTGCAAGGCCCACGGTGATGCCGGCTGTGCACGAGGCTTCGGTGTTGAGCTGACCATGGCAAATGCAGTATCCGTCAGCCTGACAGCGTGCTGCACGACGGCTACCGCCGCCCGCGGCGACGTCGTTCAGCCCCTGCGTGGCATCCTGAACGGAAGCAGCGCCTGCACGAGGCCTGAACGCAGGCGGCCCGCGTCCAACGACTCATGAATGACCTCGAAACCCGGCTGTTCGGGTGCAACGGTCTGGCCGGCGTGTTCGTCGCACACCGGCAGCTGCAGCACCGAGCGTGCGTAGAAGGGGGTGTCCTCCAAGGTACGGGCCACCGCAGGGCCTTGCCCGCCGGCGGACGTCACGGCCCGCACGTGGCGCTGGATGCGCCACCAGCGTGTGGACGGCAGTGCCTGACGGGGCGGCACGGGTAGCGCCAGGCTGCTGCCGTCGGGCGCAAACTGTCGCGCCACCACACGCGCAGCGCCCTGCACGGGCTCGGTGTCGTAGATGACCGTGGTGCGGCCGTCGGGCGCGGTGGCGCGCAGCCAATCCCAGCGGTTGAAGGCCTCGGTCACTGGGGTGTCACCCTCGTTGCTGTCCAGGTAGGCCTTGCCCCGCCAGCGCAACGCGGGCTCGGCCAGGTCAACCTCGATGCGGGCCACCGGCGCGATGGGCACCCAGCGGTGTTGCCCCGGCGCGTCCAGCGCCACGGCGTAACGGGCCAGCGCCGGCACCTGCACACGCAGACGGCCGAGAACCCTCTGCGGCAGCGGCATGCCCCGCTCGCACAGGTCCAGCGTCAGTTCGTCGTCCTGCCACGACAGGCTGCTCGGGCCAATGACAAAGCGCCGCGCCTCGCGCTGCACGTGTCGGCTGCCGCGTTCGGTCATCGTCCAGCGGCTGGGCCCCTGGCCGTCCAGGCTGTACAGGCACACGTTCAACGCGCAGTGGTTCAGCGGGTCGGCGGCGGGGTTGCGGCGCAGTGCGTGGGCGTAGTAGGGTGAAAAGACGCTGCCGACAAAGGCGATGACGGTCAGGGCGTGGCGGCCGTCGTCGCTGATGGCGTCCACGTACCACCAGCGATATGCACCCGGCTGGATCGGCGCGTCGAAGCGAGGTCTTCCATCAGCGTCGCAGCAGCCAGTCGCCCCGACATCGCCGCCATCGGCACGCCCGGCCCCGGGTGCACGCTGCCACCCGCCAGGTACAGGCCCGGCAGCGCCGTGCGGGCGCCCGAGCGGCGGAACAGGCTCATCCAGCCATGGGTCGCCGGGCCGTACAGCCCCCCGCCCGAGCCCGGAAACAGGCTCGCGAAGTCCTCCGGCGTACGGCGGCGCATCTGCACCGGCTTGCTGATCTCCAACTCCAGCCCGCAGGCTTGCAGCAGAGCCCGGCTGCGCTGTTCGCATGTATCGATCTCCCATAGCGAGAGCGGCTCTCCCGCCCTCTGTGCTGGTGCGTTGACCAGGGCCAGCAGGCGCTCTGGCCCGGCGGGTGCGTCGACCCCATCGTGCAGGCGGTCCTGTGCGCAGACATACACCGTGCCGCGACCGGGCAGGCGACGGCGGCGAAACACGTCGTCAAACTCGCTGCGGTAGTCGGCGTCGAAGAAGACGTTGTGACGCGTCAACGGAAAACCCTGCGTGCGGACGTTCATCGCCCAGGTGACGGCCGACAGCGAATGCTGCTGCAGCGGCATCGTAGGCCCCACGGCGGCCGCGGCCTGCGGGCCCAGCGCACCGAGCGCCAGCGCATTGACATCACCGTTGAACACCAGGGCGTCGGCCGGAAGCACCTCGCCCGTGTCGAGCTGAACGCCACGGAGCTTGCCACCCTCCAGCCGCAACTGGTTGACGCTGCACCCCTGGCGAAACCGGACGCCCCGTTGGGCGCTCAGCCCGGCCAACTGGCGTGCCAGGTGGGCCATGCCACCCTGTACCGACCACACCCCTTCCATCTCGACATGCGCCACCAGCATCAGCGTGGCGGGCGCCTGCCAGGGTGATGCACCGCAGTAGGTGGCATAACGTCCGAACAATTGCAGCAGGCGAGGGTCCTGAAAGTGGCGTCCCAGCGTGCGCCAGAGGCTGGCGAAGGGGCCGAGTGCCGCCAGCTCGCGCAGGCCCGGCACACCCAGGTCAGCCACCATCTGCCAGAAGCTGGGGCGGCTCGACCGGATATGGGGTGATTCGAGCCGGCGGTAGATACGGGCTGCCTCGTCGCAAAAGGCCAGGAAACGACGCGATTCCGCGGGCGACGACCAGGCGGCGATGGCATCGGCCGAGCGCTGCACATCGGCGTAGAGGTCCAGCGTGTCTGTCTGGCCGCGCCAGGCGTGCCGTGCGAGCACCGACAGCGGCTGCAGGCTGACCAGTTCATCGACGCTGCTGCCGGCCTCGGCGAGGATCTCGTCGAAGACCCAGCGCATCGTGAAGACCGTGGGCCCGGCATCGACCGCCGCCCCATTCACCGACAGGGCCCGCATCTTGCCGCCCGGCTCGGGCGCAGGGTCCACCAGGGTGACGTCCAGGCCCTTGCAGGCCAGCAGCAAGGCGCTCACCAGGCCACCGGCACCGGCGCCGGCCACCACCACCCTCGGGGTCTCAGGGGTGCTCATGGCCCTGCCAGCGGCCCTGCAATGAGAGGGGTTCGAAGCGCGCAAACAACCACTCGCTGAACCAGCCGTGGCGCAGGGCTTCCTGTGCGGCATGGCCATGGGCCGCACCGGCCGCATAGGCCCGCATCGCCGGAACGCTGTCCCACAGGCTGAAGGTGGCCTGACGCAAGACCGGCGCCTCGCCCAGGCCAATGGCCAGGCGACAGCCCTGGGACTGCGCCAGCGCGCGTTCGGAAGCGGGTGAGTGGCTCCAGAAGCGGCGGGCGCTCACGGGCCGGATCGAGGCCCTTGTCAGGGCGGCCACAGGCGCATCGGGCCCGGGCTCGGGGTGGTCACCGGACGCCACTGCCAGGGTATGGCCATCCCAGCTGCCGCGGGCCGAGGTCACCCGCAGCACAGCCAGCAGGCTCTCGTCGGCCGCCAGACGGCGCGCACGCAAGACCCGGCTGTCGCGCACAAAGCGCTGTGCCGACGCCGCGTCCTGGAAAAACGCCATCAGCCCCTGGTGACGAAGGCCTGGCCACAGGCCAAAGCCGCCGTTCAACCCGGTGCCCAGCACCTTGGTGAAGCACAAGCCTTCAGGCTTGCCCACACCCCAGGGACCCATCATCAGCCGCAGCAGGCCCGCGGGCAGGCTGAACCAGCGCCAGCGCACCAGCAGGAGCACGGCATGGGTCGGGGCCACAGGCGCTTGCAAGGTCGGACTCCTGTGGCCGGTGTGGCGCGCTCAGCGCACCGACACCTCCACCCGGCGCGCAGCGGTGTCTTCACCGGCGGCGTTGGCTTCCGTCTGCTGGGGCTTCTCCAGCTGGATGCGGTCAGCGGCGATGCCGGCGGCCGCCAGTGCATCACGCACGGCAAAGGCGCGCTTCTTGGACAGTTCCTGGTTGGCCGCCAGGGTACCCGTGGCCGAGTGGTAGCCCGACACCACCGCCTTGGCGGCGGGCTGCGCCTTCAGCGCGGCGATCACCGGGGCCAGCTTGCTCGACTGAGCCGCCGGCAAGGCCGAGGCACTGACACCAAACAGCAGCACCGCCTTCACGCCCGAAGGCGCTGCAGCAGCCACCGGTGTCACGCCCGCAGCGGGCACCTCGACCGCCGCCGTGGCCGCCGGCGCCGGACCTGTCAGGCCCGCAAAGTCCTTGGCCATCGCCAGACCGCGCAGGGGCTTGTTCACACCCTGGTGGCAGGTGGCGCAGTTGACCTTGGCCACGTCACCCGTCGGCCCCAGCCGGTGGGCCGGGAAGCTGGCCGTCAGCGGCACCAGGTAGTCGGTGTTCAGCGTACGCGCCATGCGGATGCCGTGCCAGGCCGTGGCCCGTTGCGGCGGGCCCTGCCAGCTCTGGAACGACTGCGTGTTGTGGCAGAAGGTGCAGTTGACACCCAAGCCTTCACTCATGTGGTTCATCAGGCTGTAGGTCCACTCGGCCTGCTTGGTCGACGCGCGGTTGCCGGTGGGCAGTGCCGTCGTGCCCTGGGCACGAATGGGCTCGGCGTTCAGCAGGAAGGGCGTGAACGGGTCGTAGGGCAGCGAGGCCAGCGCAATTGACGGGTCAGCACGGTTCTGGCCCGCATCGTCGCCAAAGCCCGGGCCGACGCGGTTCATCTTGGGCGTGGGTGCGGTGAACCAGACCTTGTCCGGCACCGGCTTGCCGCGGTGGCAGGTGTAACACGTCACCCCCGTGTCGGCCACGTGGGTCTTCCAGCCGGCGTTGATGGTGCGGTTCATCTGCAGCATGCGCCGCGCCACCACCTTCTGGTACTTGCTGTCGTCGGCGAGGTTGTCACCGTGGCAGTAGGTACAGCCCTGCTCAGGGGCCACCCAGGCCGTGATGGCCAGCATGTGGCGCGTGAATTCGCCCACCGGCAGGTCACCCAGCACCTGCACGTTCTGGTAGATGTCCTTGGCCAGCGGCTGGCCGTCGGCCGGTGTCGATGGCGGGAGCTCAGGCGGCGGGGTTTCGGCCGCGAGCTTCTTGGCTTCGGTGCGGGGGTTCTGCACCTGCACCATGCCCGTGCCGCGGTAGCCATTCTGGGTGCTCTGCACCGGTGGGCGTTCGCAGCCCGCCAGCAGGGCCGCCAGGCCCAGGCATGTGATCAGCAGTGAACGCTTCATGGCTTGACTCCTTGCAGCAGGGTTGCCGGGTCCACGATCACCGGCACAGCCGGGTACGGGGTGGCAAAGCCATGCTTGACGGCCCACAGGTACCAGTTGTCGACCACGGTGCCCGTCAGCAGGATGCCGATACCGCCGGTCAGCGGGGTCAGTACCGCGAACCACCAGGCCCAGCGGTGGATGGACTCCATCGTGGCGTTGAAGCCCATCGTCCAGCGCCAGAACAGCGCCGCACGCTCGCTGGCCGTGCCGCGGTCGACGATCTGGTCGATCTCACGGTCACCGCCGTAGCGGCTGACGGCCAGGATGGTGGCGCCGTGCATCGCAAACAGCAGCACCGAGCCATACAGGAAGGCAATCGACAGCGCGTGGAACGGGTTGTAGAACAGGTTGCCGTAGCGCAGGCTGAAGGCGGCCGTCCAGTCCAGGTGCGGGAAGATGCCAAACGGAACGGCTTCGCCCCAGCTGCCCATCAGCACCGGGCGGAAGAAGCCCAGCACCAGGAACAGCCAGATGGCCGCGGCGAAGGCCCAGGCGATGTGGGTGCCCATGCCCAGGGCACGTGCACGGCGGTAGGTACGGGCCCACCACAGCAGGATGGAGATCGTCAGCAGGCCGCCCGAGAGCAACCACCAACCTCCCTGGTTCATGGGCGGCAGCTTCAGCCCATAGCCCGGGGG
This sequence comes from Rubrivivax sp., assembly GCA_021298085.1. GTDB lineage: Bacteria > Pseudomonadota > Gammaproteobacteria > Burkholderiales > Burkholderiaceae_C > Rubrivivax. Next base: position 7,748 of record JAJTDE010000058.1, on the reverse strand, counting down.
CGGCGGCTCCAGCGCCAGCCAGGGCAGCTGGCGGATGAACTCGATGGGGCTCCAGTTCACCTGGGCCAGCATGTTGAAGCCCATGATGTTGATGGACAACATGCCCAGGATGAGCGAAGCAACGCCCAGGCCACCCAGGTAGATCGGGCCCAGCTGGGCATTGCCCAGCCGGCCGAACAGGTGCACAAAAAAGGGCGTGCCCGTGCGCGGGCTGTTGCCCGCTGGCAGCTCGATGCCATCCTGCGCGGGGCCGGTGGCCTGAACGCGCGTGAACAGGTTCTGGTACTCGGTGATCAACATGGTGTCACCCTCCTTGTTATTTCCAGATGGGCAGCGCGAGCCACCAGTTCCACCACTCGGGCCAGCCGCGTGTCCAGAACGGACCGCTGATGACGATGCACACGGCGCTGAAGAACACCGCCGCCAGCGCCAGGAACAGGCCCAGGCGGTGGATGCCCAGGGTGCCCACCGAGTAGCCGACCAGGTCACGGAAGAAGGTGTCTTCGTGGTCAGGTGTCTTCACCACCTCACCCTTGGCGGGGTTGGTGGCCGACAGCACCAGCGCACCGTGCATCGACAAGGCCAGCGTGGTCGTGAAGAAGAAGGTGATCGCCACCATGTGCGCCGGGTTGTAGTGGAAGTGCAGGTACTGGTAGCCGACGTTGGACACCCAGTCGAGGTGGCTGAAGATGCCGTAGGGGAAGCCGTGCCCCCAAGCGCCCATCAGCACCGGGCGGATCACCACCAGCGTCACGTAGGCAAAGATGGCCATGCCAAAGGCGAAGGGCACATGCAGCCCCATGCCGAGCTTGCGGGAGATCTCGATCTCGCGCAGCATCCAGCTGCCAAACGCGCCAATCGCGCAGACGGTGACCACCTGCCAGATGCCACCTTCGCGCAAGGGCGCGAGTGCCAGACCGTACTTCAGGTCAGGCGGGGCAATGTTGATCTGCCAGGGGTTCCAGGTGGGCCCGAGTGCGGCGCCATACAGGATCATGGCCACACCCAGGAAGGTGAAGAAGACGGTCGTGACGCCGAAGAAGCCGACGTAGAACGGCCCGACCCAGAAGTCAAACAGGTCGCCGCCCACCAGCGTTCCTCCGCGGACGCGGTATTTGCGTTCAAAACTGAGCATCGCCATGGGGCTATCCTCGGGTAATCATGGCGTCAGGCGTTAGGCGTTGTGCCTTGCGTCGCCGCCGGGTGTATCTTGCAAAACTGCAATGAAGGGGCAAAGAGGGCGGGCATCTCATCCGGCCAGGGCCATCTGCCCTGCCCGCCCGCTTTGCCGTTGTGCCAAGAATTACTTCTTGGCCGGCATGGCCGCGTTCTGCTTCAGCGTCTGGGCTGCCTGTGGGCCATCCAACCAATTGAAGGTTGGGGTTGACAGCAGAACCAGATGGATCATGGCTGCCAGGCCGAACAGGAAGATGCCCTGAACTACCATCGCACGCAGCGGGTCGTACAGCTTCCAAATGCGCCACATATCGTGTGCTCCTATTGAAGATGAGACATGAAGGTATAAACAGCCGCCTTCACGCCACCGAATACCGACTTGACGCTCTCGGCTCCGGGTAACCAGGACCGCCACGGGAAGCCCAGCAACTGGCCGATGAGCGCGATCGCCATGAACACCATGAACGCTGAGGCGAAGATCGGGAAGAAGGCTGTTGAATCCTTCCGTCCGACAGGTGCCGCAGCATTAACATGAGGTTTAGCCTGGGTTGACATGACAGTCCCCTTCTTACATTGCGGTTGTTAGAACCAGGGCCGCCAGATCCAGACCAGGATGTGTGCCACCACGGCCACAGCCGTGAAACCCACAAAACCCTGCATCCAGTACTGGTGGAACTCCTGCGCTTCTTCGTCGGTCAACCCTGAGATTGATGCCCTACGATCAGCCATGTGAACCACTCCTTCCATTCAGCCTTGCGGCCTTTCTTGCGCACAGCCCGCGCAATGTGGGCAACCGCAGCGCCGTGCTGCGGTATTCGGTAGGCAGGCCGGTGAGGGCCTGCTGATGTGGGTTGTCAGGCATGTGATGCCTCCGCCTTGCCCGTGGCCTGGCCTGTCAGGCGTGCCATCAGGCTTTCGGTGACGCGGGTTGCGCCCGCCTGGCGAGCCTGGGCCTCGGCCGTGTCGCGCAGCCGCTTGGCCGCTGATATCTGCAGCAGCACCGGCTCACGCCCGACGGCCTGAGCCAGCAGCGCCTCGGCGTCGGCGTCCCAGGCCAGCTGGGCCTCGCGTGAAGCCCCCTGCGGACGGGCCAGCGTGGCGTCGACCTTGTCCAGCTCGGTGCCCAGCGGCAGGATGAAGAACAGCGCGTCAAACAGTGCGTTGCAGAACTCCTGCAGCACGTATGTGGCGCCGGCATAACCCATGAAGGGTGTACCGGTGTGGCGACGGATCAACGCGCCCGGGAAGCTGGCCGGTATGTAGGTGGGCTTGGGACCAAACCCGCCACCACCCATCTCGCTGAGGTACATGCGCTCGTTGTAGGAGCCATAGAGCACGAGCGGCGGCTGGTTGTGCACCAGGCGGCGCACCTCGCCATGGTCAGTCTTGGCGCCCGCCTTGCGCGGTACGGCAAAGCGACAGGGCAGCCCCAGCTCATCTTCGAGGTAGTGGCGCAGGCCGCGGGTATAGGTTTCGTTGGCCACCACGGCAAAGCTCGCGGTGCCGAAGAAGTCCTGCGTCACTGAACGCCACAAGTCCCAGATCGGCTTGATGGTGGTGTGCTTCTCGCGTTCGATGAAGGGCTCCGGGTCCAGCCCGGTCAGGCGCCCCAGTTCGCGCAGGAAGGCCGTGGTGCTGTGCATGCCGAAGGGCGCCTGCAGATACGGCCGCTCCAGCAGTTCACACAAACCCCGCCCAAACTCGCGGTACAGGCAGATGTTGACGTCGGCGTCGGCCAGGCGCGGGACATCCTGGAGGTGGCTACCCAGCGGAAACTCCAGGTTGACCTCGCAGCCCATGCCTTCGACGAGCCGGCGGATCTCGGCCAAGTCGCTCGGGCCGTTGAACATGCCGTAGCTCGGGCCAATCAGGTTGACACGCGGCTTCTCGCCCGCGGGCCGTTCGGCCGGCGGCTTGCGGGCCGGCACGTTGCGTGTGCCGTACTGGTTCCACAGCCAGACGAGAGAACGGTCGGCACACTGCCACTGGTCTTCGTCGATGGTGCGAGGCAGGAATCGCAGCAGGCCGGTGCCCTCGGGCGTGACGCCGCCACCGATCATCTCGGCGATTGAGCCCGTGACCACCACCGCGGGAAGGTCAGGGTCCAGCGCGGCGTGGGCGCGTTTCATCGCACCCTCGGTACCCTCTCGGCCCAGTTGTTCTTCGGCCAGGCCCGTCACGACGATGGGCAGCTCGTGCGGTGGCAAGGCGTCGGTGTAGTGCAGCACACTGGTCACCGGCAGGTTTTCGCAGCCCACAGGGCCGTCGATCACCACCTGCAGGCCCTTGATGGCCGTGAAGACGTAGACGGCACCCCAGTAGCCGCCGGCTCGGTCGTGGTCGAGGATCAGCATGGTGTTCTCCGCAGGGCGTTCACAGCATCTCCTCGGCCTTGCGCTTCTTGGCTTCGCGCTGCAGGCGCCGGCGGGTATCGGCACGGAACTCCGGGCGCAGCCGCGGGGGCTCGCTCCAGACGCCGCCGAGGTCGCCATGGCCCACATCGCCGAAGAAGTCGGCCATGGTGTCGAAGCGAGACTGGTTGCCGATGGCGGCCTGGATGACCTGGGCCAGCGAACCGGCACCGGCCGGGCCCATCAGGGGACGTGCCGAGATGAGGTTGGTGAAATACAGCGCTGGGGTGCGGGCCTGCTTGGCGGCTTGGACCACGGGCGTGGTGCCAATGACCAGCTGCGGACGGTATTCCCGCATCGCATCCAGGTCTTGTTCCAACGACGCCCTGAATTGCACCTGCACCCCCTTGGACTGCAGCCACTGCGCATCGGCCTCTGACCATGGGGTGCGCGGGCAGGCGCTGCCGACGTAGCGCAGGTCGGCGCCGGACTCCACCAGCAGCCGCCCGACCAGCAGTTCGGAGCCTTCATAGCCCGACAAGGTGATGCGGCCCTGGATGGGCTTGGCGGCCAGTGCCGCGCGAATGGCAGGCAGGAACTTGTTCTGGGCAGCGGCGATGGCGTCAGCCCCCACCCCGGCGGCACGGCCGATGCCTTCCAGCCAGGCTGCCGTCCCTTCGTAACCCACGGGCGCTGAACCCACCACCGGGCGGCCAGCGGCTTCAAACTCGCGCACACTGGCGGTGTAGAAGGGGTGGATGGCCGCGACGACACTGCCACCCAGCGCGGCATACAGCTCGCGCCACTCGCGGGTGGGCACCACGGGGCCAGCCGCCAGACCCATGGGTTCGAGCATCATGCCGATGCCCACCGGGTCGGCCGGAAACATCTCGCCCAGCAAGGTGACGGTAGGCTTTTCAGAGACACCACCACGGGGCGCGGCCACCGGGCCGGCCTCGGCCTCGAGCCGGGCATAACGGAGCATCGCACCGGCCAGCACGTCCTTGGCCTCAGCGTGCGTGGGCACGCCAAACCCCGGCACGTCGATGCCGATGATGCGCACCCCGTTGATGTCCTGGGGCAGCAGACGCAGCGGCACACCGCTGGCGGTGGGCACACACAGGTTCATCACCACGATGGCGTCGAGCTTGGCCGGGTCGGCCTGGGCGTAGACCGCCTCGCGGATGTCCTCGAACAGCTTGCCGGTGACCAGCGTTTCGCTGTTGAAAGGCACATAACCCACGCTGCGGCGCGCGCCGTAGAAGTGGGAAGTGAAGGTCAGCCCGTAGACGCAGCAGGCCGAGCCCGACAGGATGCTCATGGTGCGGCGCATGCGCAGCCCCACGCGCAGCGAACCAAAGGCCGGGCACATGCTCTGCGGCTGGTCGTGCGGGCCCTTGGGGTAGTCGCTCGCGTACTGGGCCAGCGTGGCACCCAGGCCGGCGGCGGTAGCCGCCGCCTTGGCGGCTTGTGCCCTCTCCGGCTGAGCGTGGCAGGCACCTGCCTCGGTGGTGGCCGCCGGCGCGTCGGGCGCTGCCGGGACGATGGGGATGGTCGGGCGTTCCACGGCGGCCTCAGGCGTTGTCGTAGACGACTTCCAGCGTGGCCTTGGCCTCGCTGTTGAGGCCCATCATGTCCTCGGAGTTGGCCGGCTGCAGCACCACGTCGCGGCCGACCACCGCGCCCGAGAACAGCCCGAGCAGTTCGTCCTGGCTCAAGGGCCGGGGGCGCATCGGAGGCGCCTCGGCCACGTTGATGCCGAGGGTTTCAAACAGCGGGCCCCAATCGCCACCGGGCCGGCCGATGATGTCGTAGGACGCGCTGCGGCGTCGGATGTCCTCATGGGCGGGAATGGCGGCCAGCACCGGAATACCGGCCTTCTCGGCAAAGGCTGCGGCCTCGCCCGTGCCGTCGTCCTTGTTGACCACCATGCCGGCCACACCGACGTTGCCGCCTAACTTGCGGAAGTATTCGACGGCGCTGCAGACATTGTTGGCCACGTAGAGTGACTGCAAGTCGTTGCTGGCGACCACGATGACCTTCTGGCACATGTCGCGTGCGATGGGCAGGCCGAAACCGCCGCAGACCACGTCACCCAGAAAGTCGAGCAGCACGAAGTCGAAATCCCAGTCGTGGAAGCCCAGCTTTTCGAGCGTCTCGAAGCCGTGGATGATGCCCCGGCCACCACAGCCGCGGCCCACTTCCGGCCCGCCGAGTTCCATCGCGTAGACGCCGTCGCGCTTGAAGCAGACGTCGCCGATCTTCACCGCCTCGCCAGCCAGCTTCTTCTTCGAGCTGGTCTCGATGATGGTCGGGCAGGCCTTGCCGCCAAAGAGCAGGCTGGTGGTGTCGCTCTTCGGGTCGCACCCGATGAGCAGTACCTTCTTGCCGAGCTGGGCCATCATGTAGCTGAGGTTGGCCAGCGTGAAGCTCTTGCCGATGCCACCCTTGCCATAGATGGCGATGATCTGGGTGGTCTTCTTCGGCGCACCGGTGGATGGCGCTTCGGGCTCGATGGCCGCTTCGGCACGCAGTGCTGCCCCTTGCGGGCTCACGGGTGCGGCCATGATGGGAATGGATTTGGATGAACCCATGGAAGGTGTTTGAGGCATGTGGTGATGTCCTTGCGCGCTCATGCGTGAGCCCTCCAGTCGAGCACCATCTTCAGACAATGGCTGTCGCCGAAGGCGGTGCGGTAGGCACGTTCGCAGTCGTTGGCTGCGGCGTGGTGGGTGATCAGGCCGTCCAGCGGCAGGAAGCCGCTTTCAGCCAGTTCCTTGACAGCTCTCATGTCCGCCGGCTTCCATTCGGCCGCCGCACGGATCTGCGCTTCGCGCATGAACGCCATCGGGAAGTTGAAATGCAGGGGTTCGCTGTAAAAGCCAGCCAACACGATCTCGCCACCCGGGGCCAATCGGGCCAGCAGGCGGTCGAGGATGCCGGCGTCGCCGCTGACGTCATAGATGGCGCGGTAGTCGCGCCGCGGGTCGGCATCAGGGTGCAGCACGGCGTAGCCGGCGGCACCGCCGCTGCGCTCGGGGTTGGTTTCCCAAACGGTGGGCGCAGGGAAATCGGCCAGGACCGTCATGCGGGCCAGCAGCCGGCCCAACACACCGTGGCCCACGATGAGGTCGGGGGCGATGATCGGGTCTCGACGGCCGCCGCCGGCCACCGCGTGGTATGCCGTGGCCGCCAGCGCCAGCAGAACGGCCTCTTCGCCGATGCTTTCGCTCAGCGACCAGGCCCTTGCGCCCGGGACCACCAAGCGTGAGGCCGAGGCGCCAAACAGGCCCTTGACGTCGCCGAAGCAGCGGGCACCGGGCACAAACACCCGTTCGCCCACCCGATGACCCGATTCAGGGCCAGCCTGGCGCACTCGGCCGACCGACTCATAACCCGGCACCAGCGGATAGCCCATGCCCGGGAAGGGTGGCATGCGCCCGGTGTAGAGAAGGCGTTCAGTGCCGGTGGAGATGCCGCTCCATTCGACGTCCACGATCACATCGTCAGGCTGCGGCTCGGCGAGGTCCAGGTCATGCAGACCCAGTTGCTCGGGCGCTTCCAGTACAACAGCTCGGGTGGTCATGGTCATGGGGCGATCTCCTGGTGATGGCAGTTGTTCAGCGGTCTGCAACGGGTCTGGCATGCAGGCGCTGAGGCGGGAAGGCATCACCGGTTGACATGAGTGTCATCGTAAGCTGACTGTGGCGTGTGTCAACTCGTATTTACGGATAAGTGCTTGAGTGGGTCTCTGGGCTGACGCTTCCGGGTAAACCGCGGGAGCGGGTGTTGCGTCGCAGCACACGATCAGGCAGCCCGTGCCACCAGAAGGCCGGCCTGAAGCGGCAGCGCCGTGGTGCGTTGGCGCACATCGGCAAACCCGGCCTGTTCCAGCATCGCCGTCAGCTGCGCCGGGGTGCGAGAGCGCCCGCTGCCCATGGCTGTCAGGTACAGGCCGAAATACGCGGCACCCATGCGCTCGGCGCCGGCGGTTCCGGCCATCGGCTCGGCCAGCAGGAGGGTGCCTCCAGGCTGGAGTGCCCGGCGTGCCTGTCGCAGCAGGGCCAGCGCCGGCGCGTCGTCGTGGTCATAGATGACGCGCACCAGGGACACCACGTCGGCGCCTTCGGGCAGTGCGTCGCGGTGGAAATCGCCGCCCTTGGCCTGCGCGCGGTCGGCCAGGCCCAGGCGGGCGAAGCGAGCGCGGGCGTTGTCGGCCAC
>JAJTDE010000216.1 GCA_021298085.1 Rubrivivax sp. | reverse complement strand
CCAGGTGCCAGCGTTCAGGCGCTCGACCATGGGCTGGGTGCCCTGCAGCTGGCTGGCGTCAAACCGCAAGCCAGCGGCCAGGGCCCGGCCCAGCCAGTCGACGATCCACGGCGCCATCGCCGCCAGCAAGGCGGCGATGGCGGCAAAGGCCGCCAGGTGACCCAGCTCGCGCGAGCGCGCAACCTGGCCCTCGGCACGCGCCTTCTCGATGCGGCGCGGCGTGGCGGGCAATGTGCGGTCTTGTGCGCTGTCGGCGGCCATGGCGGGCGGTGCTGCGGTATCCCGTGAAGGCGCCACCCCAGGGCGGCGCAGAAATGCAAAAAGGGCTCCCTGAGGAGCCCTTGAATGCTGCCGGCAAGGCCTGCCGGCTTGAGCGGGATAAGCAGGTCCAAACCGGCCTGTTTACAAACCCTTGTGACGGTGTTGTCAGAAACCGAGGCTGGCCAGCAAGTCGTCGACCTGCTCCTGGTTGGCCACCACATCGGCGCGCCCTTCCGGGTTGACCACGGGGCCATTGAGGACGATCGCGTCCTGCACCTTTTCGCGCTGCTCGGGCGGCACGACCTGAACCAACAGCTTCAGCAGGCTGCCTTCGAGGTCATTGGCAAGCTTGACCACCTTGGCCACGACCTGTCCGGTCAGGTCATGGAAGTCCTGCGCCAGCATGATGTCGGTAAGGTGGCTGTCAATGCGGGTGGTTGACGCCTCGACATCGCTCACAAAGTTCAAGACGGCGCCGCTGGCCACGGCACGCACCGGGTCAGCCTGCAGCCGCGCGGCCAGGTCACGCGTGGCAGCGGCAATGGCCTGGTGCTCGGCCTTGGCGCTATCCACCGAGTTCAGCACCTTCTCGGCGGCCACCGAAGTCTTCTCGGCGATGTAGCTCAGGCGGCTGCGCGCATCAGGGATGCCGTCGGCCGCATTCTGCAGTTGGGGCATCACGCCCAGTTGGGCCAGCGTGTCGTGCAACAGGCGCGTGATCGTGCCGACCTGAATAAAGACCTCTGACGGCGAAGCCGTTTTCAGTTCCTCAGGCGACAAGGTGGCAGGTGAATCCATCTTCATGGGCGTACTCCCTCAAATGGTTGTGGGTTCAGGCAGTCACGCCCATCTTCTGCAGGATCTTCTGCACCTTCTCCTCCAGGGTTGCCTTGGTGAAGGGTTTGACGATGTAGCCCGATGCACCCGACTGCGCGGCCAGAACGATGTCTTCCTTGCGCGCCTCGGCGGTGACCATCAGCACCGGCAGGTGCTTGAGGGAGTCTTCGGCCTTGATGGCCTTGAGCAACTCAAAGCCGTTCATGTTGGGCATGTTGATGTCGGAGACGACAAAGTCGAACTTCTGCGCCTTCAGCATGTTCAGCGCAACCGCGCCGTCCTCGGCTTCATCGGCGTTGTTGCAGCCCATTTCCTTGAGCAGGCCGCGCACGATGCGGCGCATCGTGGAGAAGTCATCCACGATCAGAAACTTCATCTCGGTCATTGAACTCATGGGTTCCTCGCAAATCAAGTCAAGCGCTGGGCGGCGGGTGTGAAGGGTGTGCTGTTCTCAGCATTGCTGCAGCACTGTCCAAGGCTTATCGACGGGTGAATCAGGGTCTTGAGGGAGATTTCGCAGCGGGTACACCCGCTTGGCTTTGCATGGCTTCAATGGCTTGCGCACCCGGCGTCTCAGCCACAGCGGCATCCCGTAGCGCGGCCTTGTCAGCGACCTTCCCAGGCATCGGCATGGCTGCCGTGATCGCCTCCTGGTCGGACAGCGGCATGGCCTCAGGCGTCTGGTGATAGACGCGGTTCTCGGCGTCGCGGTTCATCACGATGATGCTGATGCGCCGGTTCACCGGTGCCTCGGGTGCCGTGGGTTCCACCGGCATGCTGGCGGCCAGCCCCTGCACCCGCAGGACCCGTTGGCCCGACAAGCCGCCGGCCACAAGCTCGCGCCGCGAAGAGTTGGCCCGGTCGGCCGACAGCTCCCAGTTGCCATAGGCCGCGTCGCCAGCGGCAAAGGGTTGGGAATCGGTGTGGCCCTCCAGGGTAAGCTTGTTGGGCACCTCCTGGAGGACACCGCCGATGGCCCTGAGCAGGTCCCGCATGTAGGGCTGCACCACGGCAGAGCCGCTGGCAAACATCGGACGGTTGTCACCATCGACGATCTGGATGCGCAGACCGTCGCGCGTCATCTCCAGCCGTATCTGCGAGCGCACCGCGTCCAGCGACTTGTCGGCGGCCAGCTTCTTCTCGATCTTTTCCTTCAGATCTTCCAGCCGCGCCACCTCTGCGCGCACCTGCTCGGCCTTCAGCTTGCGCAAGGCGAAGGTGTCGCGTGTCTGCTCGACATCGCCGCGCTTGACCTGCCCGTGCGTCATGCTCAGGCTCTCACCGCCGCCCTTGATGATGCTGGAGGAGTCGCCCGAGCCGCTGCCGCCGGCCATCGCAATCTTAAGCGGGCTCTGGAAGTAATCGGCGATGCCCTTCTTGTCGCCCTCGGTGGTGGAGCCCAGCAGCCACATCAGCAGGAAGAAGGCCATCATGGCCGTCACGAAGTCGGCATAGGCGATCTTCCACGCGCCACCATGCGCCGCATGGCCGCCCTTCTTGATCTTCTTGACGATGATGGGCTGCAGCTTCTTGGCGTCGCCAGCCATCAGGTACTCCCAGGCGGGATGTTAGGTATGTTAGGGATGTTTACTTCTTCTTCACGTGCGCTTCCAGCTCAATGAAGCTGGGGCGATCCAGCGAGAACAGCACCTTGCGGCCGAACTCGATGGCCACCTGGGGCGCATAACCCTGCATGCTCGCCAACAAGGTGGTCTTGATGCACTGGAATTCCTTGGCCTCTTCTTCCATCTTCTGCTCGAGCAGGCCCGCCACCGGTTCGGCAAAGGCATAGGCCAGCAGAATACCCAGGAAGGTACCCACCAGGGCCGAGCCGATCATCGCGCCCAGCACCGCCGGTGGCTGGCCCACCGAGCCCATGGTCTTCACCACGCCCAGCACGGCGGCCACGATGCCGAAGGCGGGCAGGCCACCGGCAACGCGCTGGATCGCGGCCACCGGGGCGTGGGCTTCGTGGTGATGCGTCTCGATCTCGCTGTCCATCAGGCTTTCGATCTCATGGGCATTGAGGTTGCCGGAGACCATCATGCGCAGGTAGTCGGTGATGAATTCGGTGACATGGTGGTCCTTGCCGACCGTCGGGTACTTCTGGAACAGGGGCGAGTTGCCCGGGTCCTCGACGTCCTTCTCGATGGACATCAGGCCTTCCTTGCGGGCCTTGCTGAGGATGTCATACATCAGGGCCAGCAGCTCCATGTAGCGCGCCTTGTTGTGCTTGCTGCCCTTGAAGCAGCTGAGCGTGCCGGCGATGGTGGCCTTGATGACCTTCATCTGGTTATTCACGATGAAGGCGCCCAGCGTGGCGCCGCCGATCATGGCCATTTCCCAAGGCAGGGCTTTCAGGATGGGGCCCATGTTGCCGCCGTGCGCGACAAACACGCCAAATACGCAGCCAAGGACAAGGACCCAACCAATGATGACAAACATGAGGTGCGTGGAAGTGGAACGTCAGCACGCCGCCTGTGGGCGGCGCATGTCGCTCTTATCGGCTTGCGCGGGGGGCCATTGAGTGGCGCGGGGTCTGGGCGGAATCCGCCACGCCATCACCGGTCGACCGTCGGGGTTGTCCAGCCGCACCTCGGGTGCGTGGCCAGGCACTTCAAACTCCAGGCTGACCAGCCAGCTGCCGGGCCTCATCTCTGCGCAGGCCTTGTGCCAGGCACGGGGCATGCTTTCGGGCCGCTGGAACAGGTAGACCACATCGAGATCTGACCAGCTCTCACGCCACATGTCGCCCACGCGAATCTGCGCATCGCGCCGCCAGCAGGCGGCCAGCGCTGCGAGCACCACGCTGCGTTCAACGCCCTGCAGACGGGCGTCGGGCCACTCATGGCGCAAGGCGCGCAGCGCATGCCCCAGGCCACAACCGGCATCCAGGATGGCCGGGGCGCCCGATTCATCCCCGGCCTCCAGCACAAGGAGTCGCGACAAGCCCTTCAACGCATCGTGCGCGGTCGGGAACAGAGGGGCGTCGCGCCAGGCGCGAACGGGGTACATGAGCAGCAGCAGACTCAGCGGTGCCAGCCACAACCACGGTGGCATCACCACCTGACCCTGGAGCACCAAGGCCAGGGGAAAGCCCGTCAGCAGCAGGGCCCTGCGCAGCAGGCTGTGGCTGCGCCAGGCCATCCACAGCGGCAACCACAAGGCCAGCGGCAGCGCCAGCGCGCTGGGCAGACCGGCAGCCATGGCCAGCCAGAAACTGGCCCAGGCCACAGCCCAGGCACCCAGCGCAGGCAGGGGCCAGGGCCATCGCCACAAGGCCACAGCGGGAGAGTAGGTCGCCACAGCTGCGTTTGTCGCCGCTTATGGCCAGGCGCAATCGCTAGATGAGCCCCATCAGTTGGCCATGATTTGGCCGCACCTTCATGGAACCAGCCGCGATGACCTGCTTGACCGCGAAGCGGGGGTCGGAGGTATCGCGCATGGCGGGTGCCAAGACCGGCATGCCAGAGCTGGACAGCAGCACCGCCACCATCGGGTGGCTGGGACTGCGCCCCCGGGCCATCACCACGCCCTGCTCGCCGCTGGCCAGCTGCAGGTAGGTACCAGGCGGGTACAGGCCCAGGGCCTTGAGCAGCGCAGAGCCGATGACGTCGGGCTTGCCATCGGGCCCCAGGCAAGCGCCACGCGCGGCCTGCACCGCCAGCAAAGGTTCTCGCGAGCGGCGGCGGCTCAGCCTGGCCGTCAAGATGTCGACGCGCCGCAGCAGCTGTGCGGCCAGGGCAATCGGGGGCGGCGTGGTGATTGGGGGGTGCTCGGTGTGGTGCAGCGCCACCAGATGACACACGTTGTGGTCGACACCGAGCTCCTTCAGCATCAGCGCGCCCTTCCGAGGGTGGACGGCGATTTCCTGGCGCGCCGCCGGCGACGGTGGAATCATGGCTTGCGACAGTTCGTCCTGCAGACGGACCATCGCAATGTTCATCATCAAGGCGGCTTCGCCGAGGTTCTCGCAGACGGATGTCTCCAGCCCCAACAGCGGAGCCGTCAAGTCCACCACCATCATCACAAACAGGGCGTGCTGGGCACTGTAGTGGGTGGGCGGCTGGCTGGCGCGCCAGAACTGGTAATACACCGACGCATCGGGCCGTCGCCCCACCAGCCGCTGCGCCAGCACCCGCTGGTCGAGCACCCGCATCAGCCAGCCGTCTTCATGACGGCCCCTCAGGGCCGCATCCAGGGCCGCGATGCAGTCTTCCCACTGCTCGTTCAACGGTGCATCGGGCCGCACCTTGGGGGCAGTCACCTCTTCCATCGGCCTGGCTGCGGCGATGTCCTTCAAGGTGATGTTCTGCGTCACCATCGAATTCATCGACAGCATCAGCCGCTTGCGCCAATCGAGCGACTCGGTCTCATCGATCAGCAGCTTATGCGTGCTGATCTGGGCCAGCACCGACGCGGTCTTGATCACTTGGCCGGCCGCCAGCAGCAGCTGCATGCGGTCGTCGTAGACGCTGAAAGGCAGAGCTTCTCCGACCCGCAGGTGTGCGGGCGACAAGGGCACAAACTGAGATTCTGCTGCACTGGTCATGGACATGAAAGGCCGGCAAGCGCTCCACAAAAAAAAGGCGGGTCCACAAGGGACCCGCTTGAAAGCACAGGTGACTGTGCCAGGAGGAGACAAGCAAGAAAAAACACTCAGCCCAAAAACCGCTGCAAACCCCTTGCGAGGCTGCAGCCCATCAATCTTCCAGCGACACCGGGTCGAATTCGCGGTCAGACGGAATCCAACTGGAACAACGGGTCATCGTCAGCATGCCGTTGTCGACAAACTTCACCAGGCGCCAGGCGCGGGTGATGGACAGCATCGGGTCCAGCTGCTGCGAGGCCGTTTGCTCCAGGTACAGCTTGTAGGCCTTGATGACGGTGTCGATCTCGTCCATCACGGCCACCTTGTTCAGGTATTCGTGGATGTTCAGGAACAGACTGGCATGGATATTGGGCTGCCAGGTCATGAACCAGTCGGTGGAGAACGGCAGCTGGCCCTTGCTGGGGCTCTTGCCCGACACTTCCTTGTACAAGCGAAGCAGTCGCTCGTAGGACAAGTCGGTCTCGGACTCCAGAACCTGCAACCGTGCACCGAGGTTGATCAGCTCCACCGCGCGTTCGATCTGGCGGGCTTCGGTCAGCTGGCGGGCTTCGGTCAGGATGCTCTTGGTGCGGGCCATGTCGTCGTCCTCTTCGGTGTACGGTTAGTTGCGATTTCAATGTACTTGGGGGGTGCTGTGCGGCCACTTCAGGGCCGCCGCACAGGCTCAGGCGGCTTCCTGATGCCGTCCTGCCATGAGGATGTTGGCGTGCAGGCGGTTGACGCTGTCATTGGTGGCGCTCTTGCCGTGGCTGGTGAGCAGGCTCCAGACAATCTCGTCGTCCATGCGGAAGCGGCACAACAAGGTGTTGCCGCCCGAGATCTTCATCATCTGCGCCGGCGTGAGCGAAGAGATCATCCCGGCCGTCTCCTCGCTGATGCCCAGGCGGAACAGGGCCTGCTCCCGGTCGCTGCGGATGAGGC
>JAJTDE010000057.1 GCA_021298085.1 Rubrivivax sp. | reverse complement strand
GCAGCGTGGCCCCTGCGGCCAGCAGGGCGGGTAGCACCCCTTCGTCGGCCGCCTGCTGCTGGTCGCGCAGGCTGGCGGGGGCCAGCAGCAGTTGCACACCGGGCGCGATGTGGCGGCCGGCCAGCACCTGCGCGGCGGCGCGAAGGTCGTCGATCTTGGCGCCGGTGCAGGCGCCGATGTAGGCCACGTCCACCGGCGTGGCCGGCAGGCTGCCCACCGGCTGCGCGCGGGCCGGGCTGTGGGGCAGCGCCACCTGAGGCGGCAGTGCCGCGGCGTCGAAGACATGGCGCGTGCCGGGGCCACCAGCGTCACTGTGCCAGGGCGCGATGTCCTCATCCGCCAGGCTGACACCATGCGCGGCCAGCCAGGCCTGCGTGGTGGCGTCCGGGGCCACCAGGCCTGTCTGGGCGCCGAGCTCGGCCGCCATGTTGCACAAGGTCATGCGTTCGGGCATGGACAAGCTGCGCACGGCCTCGCCCACAAACTCCACCGCCTGGTACTGCCCGCCGCTCATGCCGAAGCGGCCCAGGGTCTGCAGCATCATGTCCTTGGCGCAGACCCCGGGCGACAACACGCCGTCCCACTGCAGGAAGATGGTCTGTGGTACCTGCAGCCAGATCTCGCCGGTGGACACCACGCCCAGCATCTCCGTGGCGCCGACGCCAAACATGTAGGCCCCGAAGGCGCCGCCGGTGGGGGAGTGGGAATCGCCACCCACGGCCAGCATGCCCGGGCGCAGGTGGCCGGCCTGGGGCAGCACCACGTGGCAGATGCCCTGGCTGTCGTGCACATGGGGCAGCGCTTCGTCGCGCGCCCAGTCGCGTGCCAGCCGCACGATGCGCCGGCTCTCGTCATCGGCCTCGGGCACGTAGTGGTCGATCACCAGCACCACCTTGTCCTTGTCCCAGAGGCTGGCGCCGATCTCGGCCAGCATGGGTTTCAGGCGGCGCGGCCCGCTGCTGTCGTGGAACATGGCCAGATCGACACGGCAGGTGACGATCTCACCGACCTGCACAGCGCCTCGCCCGGCTGCGCGGGCGATGAGCTTCTGGGCCAGGGTACGGGGCGTGGGCATGGCGGCGGGGGTAGGGTACAGAGGGGGTCAGTCCGGGGTGGCACCCGAGTAGCGCACCAGGGCCGCCCAGCGCGGCACGTCGGCCTTCACAAAGGCGGCAAACTCCACCGGGGCATTGCCCACGGGCGTGGCGGCGTCGGCCTCCAGCCGTTTCTTCAGGCCATCACCGCGGATGGCGGCGCGCGCTGCGTCGCTGATGCGCTGCGTCAGCTCGGCGGGCATGCGGGCCGGGCCAAACAGCCCAAACCAGGCGCTGGACTCATAACCCGGCAGCACCTCGGCGATGGCCGGCGCATCCGGAAACTGCGGCAGGCGCTTCGGAGACGTCACGCCCAGCACCTTGAGCTTGCCGGAGGCCACCAGGCTGCGCGCATTGCCCACGGCCGCAAACATCAGCGGCACGTTGCCCGCCACCACGTCGCCAATGGCCGGTGCGGTGCCGCGGTAGGGGATGTTGACGATGAACAGCTTGGCCTGCAGCTTGAAGGCCTCACCCGCCAGGTGCAGGCTGCTGCCGATGCCACCGATGGCAAAACTCAGCTGGCCGGGCCGCGTGCGGGCGTAGGCGATCAGCTCGCGCACGTCCTTCACCGGCAGCGACGGGTGGGCCACCAGCACCGACGGCGAGGTGGCCACCATCGTCAGTGGCGTGAAATCGGCCACCGGGTCAAAGGGCAGCTTGGGGTACAGCGTGGCGTTGATGGTGTGGCTGGTGAACGACAGCAGCAGCGTGTTGCCGTCAGGGGCGGCCTTGGCCACGGTGTCGGCCGCCAGGTTGCCGCCGGCGCCGCTGCGGTTTTCCACCAGCACGTTGCGGCCCAGCAGGCGGCCCATCTCCGGCGCAATCTCGCGGGCCAGCATGTCGGTGGTGCCACCCGGGGGCGCCCCCACCAGGATGCGCACCGGCGGCGTGTTCTGCGCACGCGCGGGCAGGGCGACGGCGGCCGCCAGGGCCAGCGCGTTGCGCAGCAGGGGGCGTCTTTGCATGATGGGGTCCACTCCTTGGGGTTGAAGGGCGCTGAGCGGGGTTCAGGACACGTGGCCAGGCGGGCGCTCAGACGCCGAGGTAGGCACGCTTCAGTTCGGCGCTGGCCAGCAGCTGCTCCGGTGTGCCGTCGAAGCGCAGCGTGCCGTTTTCCAGCACATAGGCCCGGTCGGCGATGTCCAGGCTCTGGCCGACGTTCTGCTCCACCAGCAGCACTGACAGGCCTTCTTCGTGCAGCCGGCGGATCAGGCTGAACATCTCCTCGACCAGCAGCGGCGACAACCCCAGCGAGGGCTCATCCAGGATCAGCAGCGTCGGCTCGGCCATCAGGCCACGCCCGATGGCCAGCATCTGCTGCTCGCCGCCGCTCATCGTGCCGGCCAGCTGGGCGGTGCGTTCGGCCAGGCGCGGGAAGGTGGCAAAGACCTTCTCCAGGTTGGCGGCCCGCCGCTCGCGCCCGCGGGCATAACTGCCCAGTTCCAGGTTCTCCAGCACCGACAGGTTGGGGAAGATGCGCCGCCCTTCGGGCACCTGGATCAGCCCGGCCTGCACCACCGTGCGGTGGTGGGCGCGGGTCAAGTCCTGCCCGTCAAAGTGCACGCTGCCGTCCCAGGTGGGCACGATGCCGCAGACCACGTTGTTCAGCGTGCTCTTGCCCGCGCCGTTGCTGCCCAGCAGGGCCACGATCTCACCGCGCCTGACCTGCAGGCTGACGCCACGCAGCACCTCGACACGGCCATAACCACCGCGCAGCTGCCGGATGTCCAGCAAGGGTGTGGCGGCGTTCATGCGCGGGCCTTCAGGCGTTCGGCCGCACCATGGCCCAGGTAGGCCTCGATGACACGCGTGTCGGACGTCACCTCGGCCGGTGTCCCGTGGGCGATCAGCTGGCCCTGGGCCAGCACCCAGACCTGCTCGGCCAGGTTCATCACCGCCTGCATCACGTGTTCGATCATGAACACCGTGACGCCGTCGGCCACCAGCGAGCGCACCACTGGGATCATCTCGGCCACCTCCTGGGGGTTCAGGCCCGCCAGCACCTCGTCCAGCAGCAGCAACTGGGGCCGCGTGGCCAGGGCGCGCGCCAGCTCCAGGCGCTTGCGGCCGGCCACGGTGAGGTCTCCGGCGGGTTTGTCCAGCTGATCGGCCAGGCCCACACGCTGGGCGACGGCCTCCGCGGCGGCCAGCGCGGCGGCGCGGCGCGGTTCGTGCAGGTGGGCGCCGACGGCGATGTTCTCGCGCACCGTCTGCTGCGCAAAAGGCTGCACGATCTGGAAGGTGCGGGTCATGCCGGCCCGGGCATTCAGGTGCGGCGCCCGGCCGGTGATGTCCTGCCCGTTGAAGTGCACGGTGCCGCTGTCGGGCACCAGAAAACCCGACATCAGCGCAAACAGCGTCGTCTTGCCCGCGCCGTTGGGCCCGATCAGGGCCGTCAGGCTGCCGCGCGGCACGCTCAGGCTGACGTCCTGCACGGCACGCAGGCCACCGAAGGCGCGCGACAGGTTCGTGAGGCTCAGCAGTTCAGCCACGGCGCGACTTCCACAGTGCCCGCACCGAGGTGCCCGCGCCCCACAACCCTGCAAGGCCACGCGGCAGGAACATCACGATCAACACCAGCACGGCCCCGTAGATCACCATGTTCAACCCGGGCAGCTGGCCAAACAGGTTGCGGGTGAGGTCGGCCAGCAGGTGCAGCACCACGGCGCCCGCCACCGGGCCCCACAAGGTGCCCATGCCTCCCACGATCGCGCCCACCAGGGCCTCGACGCTGACGTGCGCGCCAAAGGCAATGCCAGGGTCGATGTACTGGAAGACCTGCACATAAAACGCGCCGGCAGCCCCCATGAAGGCACCCGACAGCGTGATGGCCGCGAGCTTGGTGCGGTAGGGGTCCACGCCGATGGCACTGGCGGCGTCCTCGTTGTCGCGCACGGCCTGCAGCCGGGCACCGAAACGCGAGTGGCGCAGCCAGGCCGTCAGCAGCAGCGCCGTCACCACCAGCGCACCGATCAGCACCAGGTAGCCGCGCCGTGAGGCAAACTGCATCTGGGCCACACTTTCCTTCAGCGGCAGCATCATGCCCACGCCGCCGCCGGTGAAATCCACCGTCACGGCCAGGATGCGGAAGACCTCGGCAAAGGCCAGCGTCACCAGCGCAAAGTAGCTGCCCTTGAGGCCGTAGCGGAAGCTTAAAGCGCCCACGCCGGCACCCACGGCCGCCGCCACCAACATGCCCGCGGCCAGCGCCACCCAGGCATTGATGCCCCAGGTGACCTGCGCAATCACCTGCACATACGCACCCACGCCAAAGAACAGGGCATGACCAAAAGAAAACTGGCCGCCAAAGCCGCCCAGGATGTTCCAGGCCTGGGCCAGCAGCGCGCCGTAGAGCGCCATCATCACAAAGGTCAGCCAGACGCCGCTGTCCAGCCCGATGGCCAGGCCCACGAGCAGGGCCGCAAACAGCGCGATCTGCAGCAGGTCGCGCTTCATGCCTTGGCCCCGAACAGCCCTTGCGGCCGGAACAGCAGCACCGCGATGAAGATGGCAAAGATGCCGATCTGCCCAAGGGATTCACCCAGCACCAGCCCGCACACCGATTCGACCACTCCGATCAGCAACCCGCCCACCAGCGCCCCGGTGAAGCTGCCCATGCCGCCCAGCACGACGATGGTGAAGGCCACCAGCACAAAGCCCGAGCCCACCTGCGGGTTCACGTAGTAGGCCGGCAGCAGGAAGCAGGCCGCCGCGCCCAGGCAGGCCAGGCCGATGCCAAAACACATCGCGTAGACATGGTCGACGTCGATGCCACACAGGCGAGCGCCCTGCTTTTCCTTGGCCACGGCGCGGATGGCGCGGCCCAGGTCGGTGCGGTTGACGATCAGCAGCAGCACGGCCGAGGCCGCCAGCGCCCCGGCAAAGGCCACCAGCTTGGGCAGGGCGATGAAGGCCGGGCCGATCTGCACCGTGGTCAAGGTGTAGGCCGTCTCGATGTTGCGGGTGTCGCTCTTGAAGGCCATCAGCGCCAGGTTTTCCAGCATGATGGACAAGCCCAGCGTCACCAGCAGGATGTTCTCGTCCTTGCCGTGGCTGGCCCGGTTGATCACCCCGCGCTGCAGCGCGTAGCCCAGCACGAACATGCCGGCCACCAGCACTGGCAGCGCGAGGTAAGGGTCCAGGCCCAGGTGCTGCTTCAGCAGGTAGACGGCGTACAGCGCCACCATCAGCAAGGCCCCATGGGCGAAGTTGATGATGTGCAGCACGCCGTAGATCAGTGTCAGCCCCAACGCGATGAGCGCGTAGACCGCTCCGGTGGTCAGCCCGTTGAGGACCGACGGGAACAGGATGCTGAACTCAAGCACGGGTGGACGCCCCAGGCCGCCGTTCAGGCGCGCAGCGGGAAGATGGGGTCGGCCTCGCGGAAGTCGCGCGGCACGATCACGCGGATCTCACCCTTGATGACCTGCGTCATCAGCGGCTGTGCACCCTGGTTCTGGCCGTTGACAAACTTCGTCGGCCCGTAGGGCATGAAGTGGTCGCTGAAGCTGCTGTTCTCCAGCGCGGCGTTGATGGCCGCGCGGTCCGCGCTGCGGGCGCGCTCGATGGCGTCGGCCAGCAGGCGCACGGCGGTGTAGGTCATGAAGACCTCATAGGTGAAGAACAGGCCCTTGGCCTCGATGCGCTTGCGCAGGTCTTGCGCGCGCTTGTCCTTGGGGTTGAACCAGTGGTTGCAGTCGATGATGCCGTTGGCCGCATCGGGGAATTCCTTGAGGAACTTGTAGCTCGACGCCGCGCCGCCCAGCACCGAGTAGATGGCCTTGGGCACCACCTTCTGCTGCTGCATGGTGCGCACCAGCAGCGCATACTCGTTGAAGTAGTTGGCCGGGATGACGATGTCCGGGTTGACCGACTTCATGCGCAGCACGATGTTGTTGAAATCACGCGTGGGGTTGGCGTGCTTGATGACTTCCTTGACCTCGAAGCCATAACCCGGCAGCTCCTTGGACAGCAGGTTGGCCGTGCCGGTGCCGAAGAGGCTTTCCTCGTGGATGATCATCACGCTCTTGGCGGGCTTGCCAGCCACGGTGTTGAGCACGTGCAGGTTGTTCACCGCGATCTGCGCGCAGGTGGCATAACCCGGCCCGAAGCGGAAGGTGTTCTTCAGCCCGCGCGAGACGATCTGGTCGGCCACGCCGACGTCCACCACATGGGGCAGGCCATGCTTGGCCGCGGCCTGCGTGGTGGCCAGGCAGATGGCGCTGGCAAAGGCGCCCACCACCGCCGAACAGCCGGCCTCGTTCATCTTCTCGATCTCGGCGGCGCCGGCTTGCGGCGCGCTCTGCGCATCACCCAGCATGACGTCCAGCTTGGCGCCGCCCAGGCTCTTGATGCCCGTCTTGTTGATGTCCTCGATGGCCATCAGCGCGCCTTCGCGGCATTGCTGGCCGCTGAAGGCCAGCGCACCCGTGACAGGGTGCAGGATGCCGATCTTCACGGCCTTGGGTTGTGCACCCCCCACCAGCGGAAAGGCCAGGCCTGCCGCAGCGGCGCCGGACTGCTGGATGAATTGCCGGCGGCTGCCGGTACGGGGGGTGGTGATGTCCTGGGAAGCCATGCTTGCTCTCCTTGTCGAGGGTTCAGTGAAACTGCGCGGACAGCGCTTTGCTGACCCACACCTTGGCGTCAACGCTGCCCACACGGGACAGCTCCATCTGGTATTCGTAGCGGTCGGGGCGGTACAGGCCATGCAGCCATTGCACCGGGCGCCCGGCGTCGTCGTGGATCAGCCGCGTGACGGCCAGCAGGGCCGAGCCGACGGCCACGCCCAGGTGCTGCGCGGCGTCAGCGTCGGCCAGCCGTGCGCTGACGGTCTGCCGCGCGTGGCCGATCTGCACACCGCCTTCTTCCAGCAGGATGAGGATGGGCTTGCGGGCGAGTTCACGCCGGCCAAAACCCTGGGCCAGGTCGGCTGGCACATGGGTGGTGATCAAGGACAGCGGGCCTTCACGGGTGCTGCGGACACGCCGCGCGCGCTGCACCGGCGTGGCCGGGGCCAGCTTCAAGGCCTGGGCCACCGCCGCAGACGCCGGGATGGTGTCGCAATCGATGACCCGCACCTTGGTGGCCAGGCCCATCGTGACGATGTTTTCCAGCAGGCCCGTCATGCGGGCCTGCGAGGAGCCGCCCGTGGCCGGCGGCTGCGGGCGGGGCACCGTGCCGCGGCCGGCGCTGCGCTCCACCAGGCCCTCGGCCTGCAGCTGCTGCAGCGCACGCCGCACCGTGACGCGCGCTACCCCGAACTGTTCGGCCAGGCTGACCTCACCGGGCAGGCCGGCGGCGTGCTGGCCTTCGGACAACTGCTCGCGCAGCACCAGGTAGATCTGGTGGTACTTGGGCAAGGGCAGGCCGTTGTTCACAGCGCGAAGGGTGACGCGGTCCTAATGTCCTGTCAATAGGACAAATGCGGCTGTGTGGCGTGGACGCCCGTGCACCGCCACCCCGGCAAAACCCTCAGCCGACGATGCCGCGTTCGCGCAGCGCGCCGATCTGGGTGTTGCTCAGGCCGAGTTCGCGCAGGACAGCATCGGTGTCCTGGCCCAGGCGCGGCGCAGCGCGGCGCTGCTGACCCGGCGTGGCCGAGAGCTTGGGCACAAAACCCGGCACCTGCAGCGTGCTGCCGTCGTCCATGGCCACCGTCTGCAGCATCCCCCGCGCCTGGTAGTGCGGGTCGGCAGCGATGTCTTCTACCGTGTAGATGCGTCCGGCCGGCACCCCGGCGCCGTCCAGCGCGGCCAGCACCTCGCTCACCGGCCGGCCGGCGGCCCAGCCGGAGATGGCCTCGTCGAGTTCGGCCACCCGCGACACGCGCCCGGCGTTGTCGGCCAGGCCCGGGTCGGCGGCCAGGTCGGGCCGCCCGATCAGCGTCATCAGGCGCTTGAAGATGCTGTCGCCATTGCCGGCGATCAGGGCGTAGCCGCCGTCCTGGCAGCGGTAGGCGTTGGTCGGGGCGATCCCGGGCATGGCACTGCCGGCCGGGCCGCGCACCGCCCCGAAGGCGCTGTATTCGGGCAGCAGGCTTTCCATGCAGTTGAAGACGGCCTCATACAGCGCGACGTCAATCACCTGGCCCTGGCCGCTGGCGTGCCGGTGCTGCAGTGCCAGCAAGATGCCGATCACGCCGTGCAGCGCGGCCAGCGTGTCGCCGATGCTGACCCCCACCCGCACCGGCACCCGCCCGGGTTCGGCCGTCAGGTGGCGCAGCCCGCCCATGGCCTCGGCCACCACGCCGAAGCCGGGGCGGTTGCGGTAGGGGCCGGTCTGCCCATAGCCGCTGATGCGCAGCACGATCAGGCGCGGGTTGGCCTCGCGCAGGGCCTGCGGGTCGAGGTTCCAGCCTTCCAGGGCGCCGGGGCGGAAGTTTTCGATCAGCACATCGGCCTCGGCGGCCAGGCGCCGCACCACGTCCTGGCCTTCCGCGCTGCGCAGGTCCAGCGACAGCGAACGCTTGTTGCGCGACTGCACCTGCCACCACACCGAGGTGCCGTCCTTCAGCATGCGCCACTGCCGCAACGGGTCACCGCTGCCGGGCGGCTCGATCTTGATGACCTCGGCACCAAAGTCGGCCAGTGTCTTGGCGGCAAAGGGCCCGGCGATCAGCTGGCCGAGTTCCAGCACCTTCAGGCCCGCCAGGGCCGAGGGGGTGGGGGTGATGGGAACGGCGGGGGCGGTGGGGGCGGGGGGGGTGCTCATGGGTTGATTTTCCGCGTCTCACGGCCGCCGCGCAGCGGCCAGCGTTGACCAGCGTCCTGAGGGCCCATGGGTGTGTGTGGGTACGGGCAGAATGCCGCGCCACGCGTGGGGTGGAGCTCACGTTCAGGGAGAAATAGACGATGCAGACTTTGCTGAATGCAGCCCGCCGGTGTGCCCTCGGGATCGTTGCGGGCGGGGCCCTGGTGGCCACCGTCGTGCAGGCGCAACCGTCGACGGCGGCCTCCGGCGCGACCTCGACGACATCAGCGGCACCGGCACCCGCACCCTTACCCGTACCGGCCGGCCTGGTGACGGTTCGCGAGGCCGCCGCGCAGTTGCCGCCCGCGGCCTTCTACGCCAACCCGGCCATCGAGAAGGCGTCGCTGTCGCCCTCCGGCCGCTGGCTGGCCTTGCAGACCGCCGCGGGCGGTGGCCGCTCGGCGGTGGCCATCTTCGACACCGTGGAGTGGAAGCCCGTGGGGGTGGCCGCGCGCTTTTCCGACGCCGACATCGGCGAGTTCCACTGGGTCAACGACGACCGCCTGGTGCTCAGCATCGAGGACCGCAACCGGGGCGGTGGCGACCAGCGCTGGTGGCCCGGCCTGTGGTCGGTGAAGCGGGATGGGAGCGACCTGCGGCTGCTGGTGGACCCGTCGGCCAGCCTGATCACGACCGTGCGCCGCATCGGCCGCGAGCCGCTGCCGTTCCAGCATGAGCTGCTGCACGTGCCGGGCAACGGGGGCCAGGAGGTCATCGTCGGCGAGTTCAAGGTCAACGGCGCCTACGAGGTGGTGGACATCATCGCCAAGCGGCTGAACATCGAGACCGGGCGGGCCCAGACGCTGGCCTCCGGTGCGCCTGACAACGTGAGGCACTGGCTGTTTGACGCCGCGGGTGAGCCCCGGCTGGTGGCCACGCAGAAACAGGGCCGCGGCGTCTACCACTGGCGCGACATGACCACAGGCCGCTGGCGGGTGCT
Source organism: Rubrivivax sp. (assembly GCA_021298085.1). Lineage (GTDB taxonomy): Bacteria > Pseudomonadota > Gammaproteobacteria > Burkholderiales > Burkholderiaceae_C > Rubrivivax. Next base: position 23,377 of record JAJTDE010000057.1, on the reverse strand, counting down.
GGCGGAGTTTGACGCCCTGAACCCGCCGTACCTGCCCCGCTGGGTGGGGGCCGAGGGCAGCCTCTACGTCAGCGTGGCCAGCGGTGCCGACGGCACGCGGGTGCTGAAGACGCTGGACCTGGCCACCGGGCAGCCGCAGGCCGATGCGCTGGTGTCCACACCGGGCTTTGACTTCGCCGGCCATGCGCTCGCGGAAACCAGCGGCGGGCGAACCCTGGGCATCCGCACCGTCACCGACGCCGAGACCACCGTCTGGTTCGACGAGCGCCTGAAGGCGCTGCAGGCTGAGGCCGACAAGCGCTGGCCGGGGCTGATCAACCGGCTGAACTGCCGCCGCTGCGACAGCCCCGACATGGCGGCGCTGATGGTCAGCTTCTCTGACCGCGAACCGGGCCAGTACTGGGTCTACCGTGGCGCCACCCGGGAGTGGCGCGCCCTGGGCGAGCGGCGCCCGGGTATCTCGGCGCGCCTGATGGGCATGACCGACCTGGAACGGGTACAGGCCCGCGACGGGCTGCCGCTGCCGGTGTGGATCACACGGCCGGCAGGGGCGGCCAAGGGCCCGCTGCCCACGGTCGTGCTGGTTCACGGCGGGCCGTGGGTGCGCGGCCGGCAGTGGGCCTGGTCAGACGACGCGCAGTTTCTCGCGTCACGCGGGTATCTGGTCATCGAGCCGGAGTTTCGGGGCAGCACCGGCTACGGCAGCCGCCTGCACCGCGCCGGCTTCAGGCAGTGGGGCCGCGCGATGCAGGACGACCTGGTCGATGTGCAGGCCTGGGCCGTGCAGAAGGGTCTGACCGACCCGGCCCGGGTGTGCATCGCCGGGGCCAGTTATGGCGGCTACGCCGCGCTGATGGGGCTGGCACGGGACGCGAGCCTCTACCGCTGCGGCGTGGCCTGGGTGGCCGTGACCGACCCGCGGCTGCTGTTCCAGTGGTCCTTTGTCAGTGACGTCGGCACCGAGACCCGGCTGCACACGCTGCCTGAACTGCTGGGCGACCCGGTGGCCGACAAGGCCATGCTCGAATCGGTGACGCCGGTGCTGCTGGCCGACCGCATCCGGGCGCCGCTGTTCATGGCCTTTGGCGCCGATGACCGCCGGGTGCCGCTGGTGCACGGCCAGCGCATGCGCGAGGCGCTATTGGCCACGGGCCGTCCGCCCGAGGAATGGGTGGTCTACACCGGCGAAGGCCACGGCTGGTTCAAGCTGGAAACCCGCCTGGACTTTGCGCGGCGGCTGGAGGCCTTCCTCGCGCGGCACCTGGCGCCCCCGCGCTGATCGGCTAGGCTAGCAGGGTGGGAAGGCCCCAGGCCCCGCCGCCTGCACCTGCCATCCCGCCTTCCCGCCATGCCGTCCACTTACCTCACCACCCGCTTCAACGACCGTGAACGGGTCAAGCAACTCGGCGCCCGATGGGACGCCCAGGCGCGGCGCTGGTTTGTGCCCGAAGGCCGTGACCTGGCACCCTTTGCCTCCTGGTTGCCGCCCGATGGGGCGCGGGCACCCGACGCGGGTCCGCTGACGTCGCCGACATCGCTGGCCTCAACCGCGGCCAGCCCGCTGCCGGCGGACGACACCGGGCTGCCAGCCGTGCCCGGGCGCGGGGTGTCCCTGTCCAGCCTGCTGGCCGGCGTGGCGCAGGCGGTGGCGTCAGCCTTCCGCGCCGGCGCCTGGACCACCGCCGAGGTGCTCAAGGCCGATGTGCGCCGCGGCCACGTCTACCTGGAGCTGGCCGAGCGGGACGCCCAGGGCGTCTCGGTGGCGCAGGCCCGGGGCATGATCTGGGCCGACACGGCCAACCGCATCGTGCCGGCCTTCGAACAGGCCACCGGCATGGTGCTGGGCGCCGGCATCAAGCTGCTGCTGCGCGCGCGGCCCACGCTGCACCCGTTGTACGGGCTGAGCCTGGTCATCGACGCCATCGACCCCGACTACACGCTCGGTGACCTGGAAGCCCGCAAGCGGGAGATTCGCCAGCGGCTGCAGCGCGAAGGGCTCTTCGAGCTGAACCGCCAGCTGCACCCGCCCTGGGACTTCAACCAGGTGCTGGTGGTCGCGCCGCAGGGCGCCGCGGGCCTGGGCGACTTCAACGCCGAGGCGCAGCGGCTGGCCCAGCACGGGCTGTGCCAGTTCACGGTGGTGCACAGCCGTTTCCAGGGAGAGGGCGCGGCGGCCGAGGTGCTGGCCGCGCTGCACCAGGGCATGGACCGCTTTCGCCGCGGCCCTGTGCTGCCCGATGCGGTGGCCATCATCCGCGGCGGCGGTGCCGTCAATGACATGGCCTGGCTGAACGACTATGCGCTGGCGCGCGGGGTGTGTGAGCTGGAGGTGCCCGTGTTCACCGGCATTGGCCACGAACGCGACAACACCGTGCTGGACGAGGTGGCGCACACCCGCTTTGACACGCCGTCCAAGGTGATCCAGGGCATCGAACAGCACATCGTGCGGCGGGCACGGGAAGCACAGGCCGCGTACGCCGAGGTGCTGGTGCTGGCCCGGCAGCAGGCCGCCGGATCGCGCCAGGCGGTGGAGCAGGACGCGCAGACGTTGCGCCAACGGGCCCAGCGGCATGTGCAGGACGCCCGTGAACTCAGCCGTCAGGCCTTGGGAACGGTCCATGCCGAGTCTCAGCGGCTGGCGCGCTCGGCCGCCTTGGCGTCGGGCACGCTGTACACCGCCGTCGGACACCGGGCAATGGCCCAGGTGGCGCAGGCCCGTCAATTGGCTCCCGCGCTGCTGGCCGACGTGTCGGCCCAGGCTCGCCAGACATTGCTCGCGGCCAGGGCCGACTCCGTGCTGAACCTGCGCACCACGCTCGACCACAGCCGGCTGGGCGCCGCCCAGGCCCGCACCACCGTCGACCGCACCCTGGGTGAGCTGAAAATGGGCGCCCACCAGCAGCTGGAAGAGGCCCGCCACCAGACCCAGGCCCTGGTGCGCGAAGTCACCGGTCAAGGGCCCGAGAAAGCGCTGGAGCGTGGCTTTGCGGTCGTGCGGCGCCCAGGGCCTCGAGGGGCCGCCATCACACGGGTGGCCCACGTCGCCTTGGGTGCTCCGTTGGACATCCAGCTGCAGGACGGCCGGCTGAATGTCCAGGTGCTGGACATCCAACGCCCGACCACCGCCACTGTCACCGTCACCGCATCGACCTCTCACTCAGCCAGCGCCCCCACCCCCGGCCCCGTCATCGACCCCGATGGCCAGAAAGACCGACCATGAGCAAGACCGTCCAGCCCAAGAGCTTTCGCGACAACTTCAGCGTGCTGCAGCGCCACGCCGAGACCCTGCGCAACCAGCGCGAGCCCAACATCGACGACCTGTTGACCATCGTCACCGAATCGGTAGCCGCCTACAAGGTCTGCACCCAGCGCATCGATGCGGTGGAGCAGGCACTGGAACAGGCACTGGCACAGGTCACCCACAAGGCCCCTGCCGGTACCGAGGGCTGAGACCGGCTCGCCTGACGCCGTTGTGGGCCAACCCGCCCCCTGCTCAGCGGGCGCCGCACGGAAGACGGTCATCCTGTCGTCTAGACTAGCGCGATGAGATGGACAGGGATGTCGTGGCCAAGCGGCCGCAGATTGTTTCGTGGCAGCCGGACAGCCAGCGTGCTCAAGCTGGTTGGTGCCGTGATCGTGCTGGTGCTGCTGGGCGCTGGCTTGGCCATGCATTGGTGGCCTTCGCTGTCGTGGAGTGAGTGACAAACGGTCACGCCTTCACGCGCTGCGTGGTGCATCGCCGCGACAGGAGTCCCCTTGGCTGAGGGGTTTGCTTGCCAAGGGCCGCTTTTCCCTGTGTCGTGCCACGCCTGCCGGTGTGATGATGTGTTCGTCGGTTTGCGGTAGAGGCCAAGATCATGAAGACACGGGTTTGGTGGAATCTGGGGGTGCTCGCGGGCGCCCTGGTGGCGGTGTCGCCTGCGCTGGCGGCAGTGACCACCGGCGTCGGGGTTGGCAGCTTTGCAGGCGCCCATGTCGAACGCTTTGAGCTGGGCGCTGACACCTTCGCCAACAGCCACAGCTTCGCCAACGGTCTGAGCTACGGCAGCATCACCGGCACCGGCACCTTGATCAGCACCATCGGTCTCTACGGTCTGGGCGCCGCGGCACCCGTGACCCAAGGCAAGGATGCCGACCGCTTCTTCGCGGTATTCGTCCCGGGTGACCGCTTTGGCTTCAGCTTTGCCGGCGGCGTCAACCGCTTCGGCTTCTACGGTGCCGAGGCCGACGAAAGCAGCTTCCTGCCGGGCTCCATCTCCAACGGGGTCTTCCGCCTGGCGTTTTACGACACCAGCAACAACTTGCTGGACACCGTGGACATGGCCAGCCCGGCCAGCACCTTTGCCTGGTCGCAATTCCATGGCTTCTATTCGAGCACGCTGATCGGCCGGGTCGAGTTTGTCGACAACGGCTACTTCGTCATGGACAACATGATGTTCGAGCGCGTCACGGCCGTGCCTGAACCGCAGTCCTGGGCCTTGGCGCTGACCGGGCTGCTCGCCCTGGGCGCGCTGCGGCGCCGCAGGGCTGACCGCGCCTGACCAACGGCGGCCGTGGCGAGCGCACGCGCTGCCCACTCAGGCGCGGCCTGAGCGGCGACTCCTGGGCTGCAGCTTGTCCAGCTCGGCCAACTGCTGCTTGAGCAGCATCAGCAGCGTGCGGGCGTGGTCCACCGGAATGCGGAAGGTGGAGCCTGGCGGCGAGTCGTCGCGCAGGGAACGGGCCTGGACCAACGCGTCCATGCGCAGCTCAAGCACACCTTTGTCGTGGTGCATGCCAATGGGGCGCTGCAATTCGATGTCGTAGGGCTTCACTGGGGGCCTTCGGGAAAGCGGGCAAGCCGGTCATTGTCGCGCCGTCAACTGCCGCCATCGGGCTGCTTGAACTGCACGATGTTGCCCTCCGGGTCCCAGCCGTCCAGGACCACGCAGCCCCGGATGCGCCAGGCGCCGGCGTCGGGCTTGAGAAAACCGCCGGTGGCCTGCACCGCCGCACGCACATCGGCCAGGCTTGCCACCACGAAGCTGGGCTTCAGCGGAGTCTCGTCGCGCGGCTGCGGCGGCTGTGCAACGTGGATGCTGCTGGCCACCGCCGCCGGGATGGCATGGATGACCAGTTCATGCTGTGGGCCACGCAGCAGGATGTGGTGCGGGTCGCAGGCCACCACCTGCAGGCCCAGGGTCTGTTGGTAGAAACGCGCGACACGGTGGGTGTCCTTGGCAAACACCACCAGCCCCTGCGGCGGCGCCGGCGGTTCGGCCGGCACCGATGCCGCCACGTTCTCGTGCAGCACCTTGCCCATGCTGATGCGCGGCTCCACCGCATACCCCAGCGCGGCATAAAACGCCGCGGTGGCTTCGTTGCTGGCCAGCAGCTGCAGATTGATCTTCAGGCACCCCGTGGCCAGCAGCGCCTGTTCGGCATGCCGCACCAGCCGGGTTCCCAGGCCACGCCGACGGTGGCTCGAGTCAACCGCGATCGAATACAGCCAACCCCGGTGGCCGTCATAGCCTGCCATGGCGGTGCCCACCACGGCCGAGTCGGCCACCGCAACAAACAGCAGCCGGTCACCCACCCGCAGCTTGTGGTCGAGCGCAGTCTCGGGGTCGTTGTGGGCCGTCGCGTAGCCAAAGGCGCTGCGCCACAGTGCGATCACCGCCGCGCGGTCCTGGGTATTGTCGTAGTCGCGGATGATCATCAGGGTGCTCCGGGGTTGGCGGGCGCGGTCTGCACCGCAAGGGCCTGAACAGCCTCGTGGTGCGACAGGAAGACGCGGCCGGTGAGTTGCTGCAGGAAATCACTGCGCTGCAGGCGGTCCATCACCGGGCCCTTGATTTCGCTGAGGTGCAGCATCACACCGGCATCGGCGAGGCGGTGGGTGATGGCTTCCAGGCTCTCCAGCGCACTGCTGTCGATGGCGTTGACGGCGGCGCACTGCAGCACCACATGCTCGATGGCCGGGTGCGCTGCCACCTGCGCAGCGACATGGTCCTCCAGGAAGCGGGCGTTGGCAAAGTACAGGCTCTCATCGACCCGCAGGCTGAGGATGGTGGGCTGGGTGATGACCTCATGGCGCAACACGTTGCGGTAATGGGCCGTGCCGGGCACCTGGCCCACGGTGGCGATGTGCGGACGGCTGGTGCGCCACAGGTGGAACAGCAGTGAGGCCCCCACACCGGCCATCAGCCCGGCCTCCACCCCCATCAGCAGCGTCAGGCTGAAGGTGAGCACCAGCGCCGCAAAGTCGTCACGGGCATAGCGCCAGGTACGACCAAAGGCGCCCAGATCCACCAGCGACAGCACCGCCACCACGATGGTGGCCGCCAGCGTCGCCTGCGGCAGGTGGTGCAGCGCGGGTGTGAGCAGCAGCGCGGCCACCAGCAGGCCGATGGCCGTGAAGACACCAGCCGCCAGCGTGCGGGCACCGGCGTCAAAGTTCACCACCGAGCGCGAGAAACCACCCGTGACGGGAAAGCCTCCGCTGAAGCCGGCCGCCAGGTTACTGGCCCCCAGCGCCCGCAGCTCGGCATCGGGCTCAATGCGCTCGCGGCGCTTGGCAGCCAGCGACTGGCCCACCGACACCGACTCCACAAAACCCACCAGGCTGATCAGCAGCGCCGCAGAGGCCAATGGCCCGAGCGCCGACAAGCCCGCCGCGTCAAACGGTGGCAGCGCCAGTGGCGGCAGGCCGCCAGGCACCGGCCCCACCACCTTCAGGCCCTGCGCCTCGAGCGACAGTGACCAGGCCAGCAGCGTGGTGGCGGCCAAGGCCAGCACCGGCGCGGCCTTGGTCAGCACGTCCGCGACAAAGGGCGAGACGCCCTGCGCGCGCAACAGACCCTTCAGCGAACGCCTGACCCACCACAGGAACAGCACGGTGCCCGCCCCGATGGCCACCGTCGGGCCGTGCCAGCCTGCGCCGTGCTGCCAAAGGCTGGGCAGGATCTCAGGCAGCGTCTGCCCCTGCAAGGGCACGCCCAGCAGGTGCTTGAGCTGGCTGGCGGCGATCAGCACGCCCGACGCCGACACAAAACCCGACAGCACCGGGTGGCTCAGGAAGCTGGCCAGAAAGCCCAGCCGGAGCGCGCCCATGGCCAGCAGCATCGCGCCGCTCATCAGGGCCAGCAGGCTGCCGGCGGCCACATGACCCACAGTGCCCGCAGCCACCAGGGGCCCGAGTGCGGCCGCGGTCATCAGCGAGGTCACCGCGGCGGGGCCCACCGCCAGCGCGCTGCTGCTGCCCATCAGCGCATAGGCCAGCAGCGGCAGCATGCTGGCGTACAGGCCTGTCTCGGGCGGCATGCCCGCCAGCAGGGCATAGGCCAGGCTCTGCGGGATCAGCATCAAGGTGACCACCGCTGCGGCCACCATGTCCGCGCTGGCCAGCGCGCGGGTGTAGCGCGGGCCCCAGTCGAGGATGGGAAACCAGGCGGCAAGCGCGCGCTGGCGCGGCGGTGGATCGTGGCTCACACGGCGTTCAGAGGTATCTTCAGGTAGGACACGCCATTGTCCTCAGGAGGCGGCAGCCGGCCGGCGCGCATGTTCACCTGCACCGATGGCAGGATCAGCACCGGCATGGCCAGCGTGGCGTCACGCGCCTGTCGCATGGCCACAAACTCGGCCTCGCTCACGCCGAGGTGCACGTGCACATTGCTGGCCTTCTGCGCGGCCACGGTACTCACGCACACCGGCGCACGGCCGTTGGGCGGGTAGTCGTGGCACAGGATCAGCTCCGTCTCGTCAGGCAGGCTCAACACCCTGTGGATGGAGCGGTAGAGCGTGGCGGCATCGCCACCGGGGAAGTCGCAACGGGCGGTGCCGTAGTCGGGCATGAACAGCGTGTCACCGACCAGGGCCAGGGTGCGCCCTGGCTCGCTGGGGTCGTCACGCACCACATAGGTCATGCAGGCGGGGGTATGGCCGGGGGTGTGCAGCGCTGTGGCGTGCAAGCCACCGATGCCAAAGGTCTCGCCGTCATCGAAGAGGTGGTCAAACTGGCTGCCGTCGCGCGCAAACTCGCTGCCCGCATTGAACAGCGTGCCAAAGGTGGCCTGCACGGTGGTGATGTGGCGGCCGATGGCCAGCTTGCCACCCAGTTGCTGCTGCAGCCAAGGCGCCGCGGACAGGTGGTCGGCATGCACGTGTGTCTCCAGCAGCCATTGCACCTGGAGCCCGAGTTCGCGCACACGGGCCACCAGGCGCTCCGCGCTGGTGGTGCGGGTGCGGCCGGATTTCGGGTCGTAGTCGAGCACGCTGTCGACCACCGCACACTGGCCGGTGAGGCTGTCCCACACGAGGTGGCTGAAGGTGGAGGTGGCGGCGTCGAGGAAGTGCTCGATCTGCAGGCGGGAAGGGGGGCGGCTCATGCGGGGCCTCAGAGTCAACTGACACGGAGTCTAGGGGCAAGCGCCCAGGCATACTGCTTGGCCTGTCCACACCACCGTGCACCCCATGCCGCAGCGCCCCGCCCGTTCCGAGGTCCCGCCCGAGACCACCTGGGATCTGTCCGAGCTCTTTGCCAGTGACGCCGATTGGGCGGCCGAGTGTTCGGCACTCGATGAAGAGCGCCTGGCCATGAAGGCCCACCAGGGGCGCCTGGCCAGCAGCGCGACAGCCCTGCTGGACTGCCTGGCCGCGGTGGAAGCCCTGCAGGTTCGGCTGGTGCGGGTGGGCAGCTTTGCGCACCTGCGCCTGGCCCAGGACGGCACGGCCGCGGCCAGCCAGGCCGCGCAGGCCCAGGTGTCGGCCCTGCACGCCCGGGTGGCCGCCGACCTGTCGTTTGTCGACACCGAGATCCTGGCCTTTCCGGAAGGCCTGCTGGAACGCTTTCGGGCCGAGGAACCCGGCCTGGCCGCCTTCAGCCGCTGGCTGGACGAACTGCTGGCCCAGCGCCCTTACCGGCTGGGTGCCGAGGCCGAACGGGTGCTGGCCTCGCTGGGCACGGTGCTGGGCGCACCGATGTTGGTCTACAACCGCGCCAAGCTGGCCGACATGCGCTTTGCGCCGTTTGTGGATGCGGCCGGCACCACCCATGCCAACTCCATCAACGGCTTCGAATCACAGTACGAAGGGCATGCCGACGCCAGCGTGCGCCACGCGGCCTGGGCGTCGTTCAGCGAGGGCCTGAAGGCCTACCAGCACACCTGCGCCGCCACCTTCGCCACCGAAACCCAGAAGAACGTGGTGCTGGCACGCCTGCGCGGCCACGCCAGCACCGAGGCCTACCTGCTGCAGTCGCACGAGATCCCGCAGACGGTCTACCAGGCCATCCTGGACATCATCCAGACGTCGCTGGCGCCGCATATGCAGCGTTATGCCCGCCTGCGCTGCCGGGTTCTGGGCCTGCCCCAGCTGCGCTACTGCGACCTGAAAGCGCCGCTGGATGCTGACTTCAACCCCCCGGTGCCCTATGACGAGGCCTGCGCACTGATCCTGCAGGCGCTGTCGGTGATGGGCCCGGAGTACCACACTCTGATGCAGCGCGCCCTGTCGGAGCGCTGGGTGGACAGGGCCGACAACATCGGCAAGTCGTCCGGGGCCTTCTGCGCCTCACCCTATGGCGTGCACCCCTACATCCTGATCACCTGGTCAGACACCATGCGCAACGTGTTCACGCTCGCGCACGAGCTGGGCCACGCCGGGCATTTCGGGCTGGCGATGCGGGCGCAGCGCTACGTCAACACCCGGCCAGCCATGCCCTTCATCGAGGCGCCCTCGACGATGAACGAGATGCTGCTGGCCGAGCACATCCTGGCCCGCACAGCCGACCCCCGCATGCGCCGCGCGGTGATCATGCAGGTGCTGGGTACCTACCACCACAACTTCGTGACCCACCTGCTGGAGGCTGAACTGCAGCGTCAGGTGTACGCGCTGGTGGAGCAGGGCGGCTCACTCACCGCCGCGCTGCTGAACGAACGCAAGGGCCAGATCCTTCAGCGTTTCTGGGGCGACACACTGCAGCTGGACGACGGGGCCCGCATGACCTGGATGCGCCAGCCGCACTACTACATGGGGCTGTACCCCTACACCTACTCGGTGGGCCTGGTGGCGTCAACGGCCGCGGCGCTGCGCGTGCGCCAGGAAGGGCCGGTGGCCGTGGGCCGCTGGCTTGAGGTGCTCAAAGCCGGTGGCACCCAGCCGCCGCTGCAGCTGCTGGCCGCGGCCGGCATTGACCTGTCCACACCCCAGCCCATCCATGACGCCGTGGCCTACGTGGGCGGGCTGATCGACGAGCTGGAAACGCTGTTTGCCTGAGGCCAGCGCGGGCTCAGCCCGCGGTGGCCAGGACGATGTCGGAGGCCTTGATCAAGGCCGTGGCCCGCGCCCCGGGCGCCAGGCCCAGCGCCTGCAGCGAGGCCTGCGTGACGATGGCCACCACCGTCACCCCGCCGTCCGCCTCGACGCTGACCTCGGCGTTGACCGCACCCGCGGTGACGGCGCTCACCACCCCGTCCAGCCGGTTGTCGGCTGACACCCGCGCACCCTCCAGGCCGGTGGCCAGCAGCACCGCCGACGCCTTCACCCAGACGATCACGGGTTGTTTCAGCCGCAGCCCGAGCGCCTCGGTGCTGGCCCGCGTGATGATGGCCACCAGGCGCGCACCGCCGGGCAGCTGCACCTCGACCTCATCGTTGACGGCCCCGGCGCGGATGGCCGCGACCGTGCCCACCCACTGGTTGCGCGCACTGGTCTTCACGTTGAGCACCTTCAGCACCGAGAACTCCTCGTCGATGTCCATCGCACCATCGGCCAGCAGGCGGACAAAGCGCTGGTGGACGGCGTCCACCTGTTCGTAACGTTCCACCAGGCGCTGGCCGCGCGCGGTCAGCCGTGTCGAGCCACCCCCACGGCCCCCCGTCACCCGCTCCACCAGCGGCTCGCCGGCCAGGGCGTTCATGGTGTTCACCGCGTCCCAGGCGGCCTTGTAGCTCATGCCAAAGGCCTGCGCCGCCCGCGTGATGGAGCCGTGCTGGGCCACGGCGCGCAGCAGCGCGACACGGCCATGGCCACCCAGCGGCTGCCCGTCCACGGCCATCCACAGCGACCCATGCAGCTGCAGCGGTGGCGGCTGGGAGGGGTGCCGCGCGGGGCGTCGTTCGGGGCGTCGGGGGGCAGTGGCCATGGGGTGACGGTGACGGAGGGTGTGGCTGAGGAATGGGGTTATGGGTCAGACGTCAGGGATCAACCGGTGCCGGGACCACCCGTCCGCCGTGCAGATGCACCACCCGTTCGGCGATGCAGCGCACATCGTCCTCGTCGTGGGTGATCAGCAGCAAGGGGATGTCCAGCGAAGCCTGCAGCTCCAGCAGCTCGTCGCGCAGCTGGCGGCGCAAGCGCTGGTCCAGCGCCGCAAAGGGCTCGTCCAGCAACAGGGCGGTCGGCTTGTTCACCAGCGCCCGCGCCAGCGCCGTGCGCTGCCGCTGCCCCCCGGAGAGCTGGTGGGGCTGGTGGCCGGCCACAGCCTGCAGCTGGAAGCGTTCGATCCAGGCCTCGACCTCCGGGTCAGTGGCCTGGCGGCCAGGGTTGCGCCAGCCCGTGTGGCGGCCAAAGGCGATGTTCTGGCGCACCGTGAGGTGGGGAAACAGCGCGTAGTCCTGGAACATGGTGGCCAGACGGCGCTGCTGCGGCGACAGCGAGAGGCCCTGGGCCGTGTCCAGCAGCAGCCGGCCGGCCACACACACCCGGCCGGCAGCGGGCTGCACGGTGCCGGCCATCAGGCGCAGCGTCTGTGTCTTGCCCGCGCCCGACGGGCCGAACAGCACCACACGCCGTTCGCTGCAGCTGAACCGCACGTCCAGCTCAAAGCGGCTGCTGCCCTGCTGGAGCCGCTGGCTCAAGGCCACGTCCCAGGTGTGCATGCCCATGCCCTCAGCCCCGCGGCATCACGCGCCCCGGCGCGAGCCGGCCCGCGCTCAGCAGCACGGCGACGCAGGTGAGTGAGGTCACCGCCACCAGGAAGTGGGCGGTGTTGTCCTGCCCGGCCTGAACGGCCTCGTAGACGGCAATCGACATCGTCTGGGTCTTGCCGGCGATGCTGCCCGCCACCATCAGCGTGGCACCAAATTCACCCATTGCGCGGGCAAAGGACAGCAGCAGCCCGGCGAGGATGCCGCGCCAGGCCAGCGGCAGCGACACCCGCAGGAAGACCGCCCACTCGCTCACGCCCAGCGTGCGGGCCGCGTCTTCCAGCTCGGGGTCGACGTTTTCAAAAGCCGCCCGCGCGGCCTTGAAGACCAGCGGGAAGGCCACGATGCTGGCGGCGATCACGGCGGCCTGCCAGGTGAAGATCAGGCGGATGCCGAAGTGCTCCAGCAGCCACTGCCCGAGCGGCCCCTGGCTGCCGATCAGCACCAGCAGGTAGTAGCCCAGCACCGTCGGTGGCATCACCATGGGCAGCGTCAGCGCCGCGTCCAGCACGTCCCGCCCGGCAAAGCGCCAGCGCGCCAGCGCGTAGCCCACGCCCACCCCGAGGAACAGGTTGATGGCCGTGGCCCAGCCCGCAACCTTCACGGTCAGTGACAGCGCCACCCACGCACCACTGGGGACGTCCATGCGCGGCCTTCAGGGCTTGCCGAAGCCGTGCCGGGCGAACACCGCCTGGGCCGCCGGCGACAGCAGGAAGTCGACAAACTTCGCGGCCTCGCCCGGGTTGGGCGCGCCGGCCAGCACCGCCGCCGGGTAGCGGATGGGCGTGGGTGTGGGCACCGCGAAGGCCACCTGCACCTTGTCGGCCATCAGGGCTGCGTCGGTGGCGTACACAAAGCCGGCGTCCACCTCGGCCCGGGCCACGTAGTCCAGCGCCTGGCGAACGGAGTTGGCGCCGATCATCTTCGGCTCGATGGCGCGCCACAGCCCGGCCGCCTCCAGCGCGCCCTGGGTGTAGCTGCCCACCGGCACGCTGGCCGGGTGGCCGATGGCGATGCGCGTGACGGCGGGTTGTGCCAGGTCACCCAGGGCCGTGGGCCTGCGCGCTGACCGAAGGGGCGTGATGACCACCAGCGTGTTGCGCACGATGTCGCGGCGCGACGACGGCCTGATCAGGTTCTGGGCCTGCGCCTGGTCCATGCGCTGCATGTCGGCGCTGGCCAACACGTCGGCCGGTGCACCCTTGGCGATCTGCGCGAGCAGGGCACCCGACGCCCCGAAGTTGTAGAGGACCTTTGTGCCGGGGTGGGCGGCTTCGAACAGCGGGGCGATGTCGCGCAAGGCGTTGGTCAGGCTGGCCGCGGCCGACACCGTGATCTCGCCCGCCTGCGCGGCCAGCGCCCAGACGGCGGCGGTACACGCGGCCAGGGCTCTCAGGCAACGGGCGGCTGGAAAAGGCATCGTGGCGCGGAGGGACGGCAATCGCTGTAGCCAAGTATACCGATCGCTCACAGGGATCGGCCGCCATCACTGACATGGCGCCTCGAGAGAGAACCCGCTAGCCGCCGCCTAGCGTTATGTATGCACGTATACATCGATGACTGGCCCCGCAGGGCCAGGCCGCTGTGCGTCAGCCCTCGGCAGGCTGAAAGCGCAAGGCCACACCGTTGTTGCAGTAACGCTGGCCAGTGGGTGCCGGGCCGTCGTCAAAGACATGGCCGTGGTGGCCACCGCAACGGCTGCAGTGGTACTCCGTGCGCGGGAGGATCAGCTTGTAGTCGGTCCTGGTTTCCAGCGCACCGGGCCGGGCCGTGAAGAAACTTGGCCAACCGGTGCCGCTGTCGAACTTCATGTCCGCGTCAAACAGCGGCTGGTCACAACCTGCACAGTGGTAGGTTCCGGCGCGCTTCTCGTCGTTGAGCTCACTGGTGAACGAGCGCTCGGTGCCCTCGCGGCGCAGCACCTCGTAGGCCTGCGGGCTCAGCCGCGCCCGCCACTGCTCATCGGACAAGACCATGCGCGACGTGTCCTGGCCGTTGCTGGGTGGCTCCTGGGCGGTGGCCTGCGCAGCCGCCGCGGAGGCAGTACGGCCGAAGAGCGAGCTGAGCAGGTGGCGGGCGGTCATGGTGGTCTTCCAAAGGATGTTGACCCCCATCCAATCGCTGGAGGCAGCCAGAAGGTTACAGCCACCCCCCGCGCGCCATGCACCGTCACGCGCCGGCGGACGGGTTGCGGCGCTGCAGACGGCGCGTGTCACCCACCCGCTGCCACAGGCGCACCACAAAGCGGGCCGCACGCAGCAGGGCGTCGTCCAGCGCGGCGCGCCAGTCCGATTTGACGGAGGACACCACCACCGCACCACCACCTGCGGACCGCAGTTCGATCTGGCAGCGCTTGTCGACGCCGCCGCGCGGGCCGTTGACGTCAGAGAACTGCACGTCGGCGCGCATCACGCGCTGGCTCAGCCGGCGCAGCACAAAACGCACCCGACGCTCGACGCCGCTGCGGAAGACGGCCGCGCGAGGGTCACGGGATCTGAAAAGCACTTGAATCGCGAATCTCCTGACAAGTCGGACACACCGAAACCAGCCGATGGGGCACGCGCTGGACACCACCCGTCGGGTATTGCCCAGCAGACCCCTTGCGCCAGACCCTGGCGGCGCCAATAGGTTCCCGGCGGGCTCAGGGGCCGGCGGGCCGCCGACGCGACGATCGCCGCCCGGGTGGCAGCCCACGCGTCGGCCACCGCGGGCGCGATGCGCGCAGGCCAACGTTGGCGCCACCAAGCCCAGCGCAACGCCTGGTGCTGCTCGATGCGCTCCTTCAGCCAGCCTGCGTCGAAACCCGCCCACTCACCCACCACCGCCCGCAGGTTCGGTGCACACACGGGCTGCACTTCGCGCAGCAGGATGTGCTCCAGTTCGTCGAGCGAGTCCGGCGAGCGCGACAGGTCCGGCTCAGCGACGTGTCGGTGTCCAGGAACAGCACACCATGGCGACGATTCAGCGACTGGGGCAAGGGGGGTGGCCCTACCTCCTGCAACGGGCCTATCGGCCCGCGGGCCATCCATGGGCATACTGTCGAGCTGACCTTCCCACCGCACCCATGCTGAAGACCCTGACCGAACTGGCCGAGGCCACGGCCGGCAACGCGACCGACCTCTACACCTTCACCTCATGCATTGAGCGCCACGTGATGTGGCGCATCGCGGACTTGCTGCACGTTCCGCAGGGGTCGTATCAGGCGGCGCGGCAGCGGGCTGAGCAGGCGCGCTGCGCGTAACCCTGCGCGTGGCGGCAGGACTGGCGCGCTGGTCGGCGGCGGCGACCGGGCCCGCCAGAAAGGCAACCGTGACTTGACGATGGCCCATGATGAGCCTGCGACGGGGCGGCCGATACCCCACTCGGCAAATAGACAATGTGTCTTATGTAAACCATTTATGCAGTGCGTGCTGCTCTTGAGAAGGACTCCCGCTGCCTTGACGGCCTCCTGGATAACAAGGGCGATTCACCCATATCGGAGAGTATGGCGACTCATTCAATGCACTGGAGACCGCCATGGCCTCGACCCACACCTGCGTCGAATTCGTCCACTTCGCGTTCTTGCCCGAGGTCACACTGCCGCGCCAGACCGGGGTGGCCAAACTTGGTGCGCAGAGGCCTTGACTTGGCCGCCAAGTTGCCGCCGCCTGTCGCTGGCTTGCGCCGCTACGACCTTGCGTCCAGATAGAGGCGGTGATATTTTGGTCAGCATGACTAGAAAATCATCAACCTTGGCAGCACCTACGGCGCAGCCACTGCTCGGTCGCTGGCGACTTCAGGACGCCAAAGCGCGATTCAGCGAACTTGTGCGGATGGCCCACAGCAATGGGCCGCAACATGTGACGTTGCATGGTCGCGATGCGGTGGTGGTTGTCGACGCAGACGAGTTCAATCGCCTCAAAGGCGCACGAACAGGCGAGTTGCTGATCGCGGCTCTGCAAGCCTCACCACATCGGCAGTCTGAGATCGAGCCAAGCCGTTCTGCGATGTCCGTTCGCTCTGTCAAGTTGTGACTGGCTGGCTCCTCGATACCAATGTGATTTCGGAGTTGCGCCGGCCGCGCCCCAATGCACGGGTGAGAAGCTTCATCGCTGGCCAACGGCTGGAGGACTTGTTCATCAGCACCATCACGTTCGCCGAGATCCGCTTTGGCATCGAGACAGTAGACGATCCAATACAACGCGCCGAACTGAATGACTGGCTGCTTCACCGAGTACGCCCCATGTTCGATCAGCGCGTTTTGGAGGTCTCCGAGGATGTGATGTTCAAGTGGCGCCTCCTTGTTGACGAGGGGCGCAAAGTCGGCCATACCTTCTTGCAGCCCGACTTGATCATCGCGGCAACCGCGTTGCAACACGGACTGGCAGTGGTGACCCGCGACACGGGTGACTACAAACTCGCTCGGGTTCCACTGTTGAATCCGTGGGTCGATGGGTCGTCATGACTTCGCGCCCTGCTCGAAAGCGGGACCAGGCCGTGACCTGTACACCTTGGCGCAGCAGCTCTCGGGACATCGCTT
Organism: Rubrivivax sp.; assembly: GCA_021298085.1. GTDB lineage: Bacteria > Pseudomonadota > Gammaproteobacteria > Burkholderiales > Burkholderiaceae_C > Rubrivivax. The sequence continues at coordinate 6,952 of JAJTDE010000057.1, read as the reverse complement.
TGCAGGGCTGACTGACCGGGAAGGGTGTCTTCGCCCTCGAACTGCTTCGCTTGTCGCCCTCGACCCCCGATAATCCGATGGCGAATCTGGCAACGTGAGTCTTGGGACTCAAATTCAACCACTCGGAGGAAAGACATGGCGACGCGCAAGACGACCAAAGAGACGGAACTGCAACAAGCCGGAGCGCAGCTGAGCTCCGCCGCCAAGGCAGTGGGCACTGCGGTATCTCACAAGTTCGAGGCCATGGGTGATGCCGTGTCCGCCAGCATCGCCAAGGCCAAGAAGCAGGCCACGGCCAAGCGCAATGAAGCTAAGAAGGGGCTGACAAGCCTGTTGAAGGCGGCTGAGGCAAAGGTCAAGAAGTCGCAAGCCGAGCTCCACAAGGCAGGCCAGGCGGCTCGTAAGTCTGTGCTCGCGGCCGAGAAGAAACTCGAGGCCACCAAGCTCAGCACAAGCAAGAAGCTGGCAGCTTTGGAAGCCAAGGCTGAACGCAGCGCCAAGGCCCATCTGAAGGTCGCCGAGAAGCATGCTGCGGCGATCAAGAAGACTGTCACCAAGGACATCTCTTCGCTGAAGGCCTCGGTCGCGCCCACTAAGGCGCCGGCGAAGAAGGCCGCCGTGAAGAAGGTTGCCGCCAAGCATCCCGCCGTCAAGCGCAAAGCGGGCTGACTGCCGCTGCCCCTGGGCCTCTGCCCGCACGGCAGCACAGCTGGACAGTCCCTGTGCGGACGTTGTGCACCGGTAACCGTGCAAGTCCATCACCTTCAAGTGACCGGTGACTGGCGGTGAGTTCGCTCAGCCCTCCGGCTGGTTTGGGGCAGGACTTGCCGCCCACTGCTCGTGGCTGACGCCGGGGAGAATGCGGCCAGGCTGATCATGAGAGCGTGCGCCGGCTCGTGTTATCAGGGGTCCAGGCTGCTGGCCTGCCAGTAATCCAAACAACGCTGCGCAGGTTCGCCCAGCCGCCCGGCCCAAGAAAACAGCATTGAGGTCTCTTTCATCCGCGGGCCGCATGGTGAGGCACCGGCACCGGGCACCGGGCTGCGGGCTGCGGCCTATTTGCCGTGATGAGCCAGATAGTGCGCCAAGCTGTCCAGCTCGGTGTCTTTCATGCCCGCCAGCGGACCCGACATCAGTGTGTCGCGCCCGGGCTCTGGTTTGTCGCGGTACATCTTCATCGTGGCCAGCAGGTAGGCCTCCGGCTGGCCGGCTAGGCGAGGCACCTGGTTCTGGCCCACATAACCCGGCAAGTGGCAGCCCCCACACAGTGCGCGGCGCGACAGCTCGGCGCCGGCTCGGGCCTTTTCAGGCTGTACCGCGCCCGGCAGCGGCTGCGCCGGCTGGGCGGCGAAGTAGCGCGCCAGCACTGTGATCTCGTTATCGTCCACACCCGCCATCACGCCCTTCATCACCGGTACGTCGCGCAGGCCTTCGCGTATGAGCACCAGCTGGTTTTCAAGGAAGGTGCGCGGCTGTGCGGCCAGCGAAGGCACAGTGGGGTTGGACGACTGCCCACCAGGGCCGTGGCAGGCGGCACAGGCCGCCAGCGTGGCCGGGTTGGCCGTGGCGGGCTGGGCTTGCGCGTAGGCCAACGGCCCGCCGCACAAGGCCAGGCCCACCGCCAAGGCCAAGGCCGCCGTCGGCGCCTGTTTGCTGGCCATGGTCACGGACCCGGGTTACTGGCTGTAGCTGATGCGGTAGATGGCGCCCAGCTGTTCATCGCTGATCAGCAATGAACCGTCAGGCAACTGCAGCATGTAGGTAGGCCGTCCACTGAAGTTGTCGTTGCTGGGGTCCAGGAAGCCGGTCATGAAGGCCTTGATGCTGGGATTGTTGCCCTGGGCATCGGTGCGCACCGTCACCACGTCGTAGCCGAACTTCTGCGTGCGGTTCCACGAACCCTTGCGCGCCACAAACAAGGTGTTGCGGTATTCGGCCGGGAACATGGTGCCGGTGTAGAAATGCGCGCCCATCGCGGCGGCGTGCGGGCCCAGGGTCTTCACCGGCAGCGTCACACCGGCGCAGGCGTTGGCCTTGGGGAAGTCGCGGTCGGGGATGCCGTCGGCGTGGCAGTACGGAAAGCCAAAATTCTGCCCCATGCTGGAGACGCGGTTCAGTTCGTCGGCCGGGCCGTCGTCGCCCATCCAGTCGCGGCCGTGGTCGGTGAACCACATTTCCTTGCTCTGCGGGTGCCAAGTGAAGCCCACCGTGTTGCGCACGCCACGGGCCACCACTTCCATGCCCGAGCCGTCGGGGTTGTAGCGGCGGATCTGCGCGTATTCGGCGCCCGGCTCGCAGATGTTGCAAGGCGCGCCGAAGGGCACGTAGAGCTTGCCGTCAGGGCCGAAGGCGATGTACTTCCAGTTGTGGTGCTGTTCCTTGGGCAGCTTGAACGCAGCCGTCATGTCCACAGGCGCTGCGCTGGGGTTGGTGGCGATGCCGTCGTAACGCAGCACCTTGTCGATGGCCATCACGTACAGCGAGCCGTTGGCGTAGGCCACGCCCGCAGGCTGCACCAGTTTGTCCACCAGCACGCGGCTGCTGCGGCTGCTGCCGTTATCGGTGAGTTCATAAACGCGGCCGATGCCGCGTGTGCCGATGTAGATCTTGCCGTTTTCGGCCCGTGTCATGGCGCGTGCACCCGGCATGCCGGTGGCCCAGATCTCGGCCTTGAAGCCGGGCGGCAGCTTGAAGCTGGCCAAGGGAATTTCGCTGGCCGGTGTGGCGGTGAGCTTGCCGGCCACGGGTGCCAAGGTGCTGCCGGCTTGCGAAGGCAGGCGGCCTTGTTGCCAGGCGGGTGCTGGCGCAGCAGGGGCAGCGGCAGGGGCAGCGGCTGCTATCGGCGCGGGCGGGGTCTGGCAGGCGGCCAGCAATGATGCTGAAGCCAGGACCAGCAGGGTGCGCGTGGTCATGCGGAAGTCTCCTGTTGTATTGCGTGCGGCGTGTACCGCCCGTCACATTTCATTGTGCCGAACCGGGCCCCGGGCAAGACCGGGGGTTGCTACTGATCAGTGGGCCGGATCACCAGCGTGGATCGTCACCCCGCTCAACCGGGAGGAGCGTTAATGCCCCTGCGCCTGCGCCCGAACATGCCGGCCCCCGCGAACCGCCCTGCCGCACCGGCGGCCTCCTCGATGCGTAACACCGGGTTCCACTTGGCCATGTGCTCGCTGCGTGCAAGAGAGCCCACCTTCAACGGGCCTTCCTGCCAGCCGATGGACAGGTCGACGATGGTGGTGTCTTCGGTCTCTCCCGAGCGCACCGACACGATGGCGGCATAGCCGAAAGCCTGGGCAGCCTGGCGAAACAGCGCAGCGCCCGACACCAGGAAGTCGTCACCGACCACCTGCATGCGGTGGCCCACCGCTGCGGTGAACCGCGCGCAGGCCGCCGGGTCGTTTTCGGCCAGTGGGTCTTCGATGCTGACGATCGGGAAGCGCTCGCACCAGCGCAGCAGCGACTCGATCAGGCCGTCGCTGTCGAGCTCGCGTCGCTCCAGGCCCAGTGTGCAGCGGCCCCCTTGGCCGAAGTCGCTGGCGGCGATATCGAGTGCGATGGCCACCTGTCTCTCCGGCACATAACCGGCATGTTCAACGGATTCCACCAAAGCATCCAGCGCCTCTTCGCTGGTGTTGAAGGCCGGCCACCAGCCCCCTCTCGTCGGCCGCGCCGGCCAGGCTGCCGCGCTGGCGCCGGCCGGCACGATGGCGCGGCCCGTGACGCCGCCCTGCAGTTGCACCTCGGATTCCACGGTAGGGCGGCTCGGCTGTCCCACACGGCGCACATGGAGGTGCCAGCCGTCATGGTTCGAGTCCTTGTCGCCAAGCGGCGCTGATGTCGGTCAGGCGGGCCACGGGTTGCTGCAAAAGGGGCCACGCCGCGCGGTGATCGAGCGACCCGCGCGTTTCCCAATCCACGCCGGCAAGGTAGGTCCTGGCCAGCGCCGCAAACCCGGCCAGAAAGTCAGCTTTCGCCGCGGGCGTCCACAGGCGCTTCAGCAGCAGATGGTTCAGGCAAGACGCCAGGTCGAAGGCAGGGTCGCCCCACCAGGCACACTCGGCGTCCAGCAGCACCGGGCGAGATCGGGGTGGCGCCGCGCGGTGGCCAACAGATAGGGCTCCAGACAGAAGTCGAAGAAGGTCGCGTCGGCATCGAACAACGGCGCCAATTCATCGGCCCGCGCGGCGGCACAGGCGTGTATGGGCGCCAGTCGGCGGCCACACGCAGCTTGGCCAGGGCGCGCTTGGCACAAACCGGGCCGCGCCCGGTGTCGATGCGCCAGATGTCCGAAGACATGCCACCGTTCAGCGGCTGGCCGCGCAAGGCTTCGCCACTGGCCAGCCCCAACTCGCGAAAGGCCTGGGCGAAGGCGTCGGGGACGGGCTGAAGCTCGGTGTCGGCCACGCTCAGCCTCTCAGCCGGCGTTGCGGTTGACGTCGATCAGCTTGACCAGCGCATGCAGCGCCTGGTTCACCGAGGTCGGCACACCCAACTCAACGCCGCGTCGCACCACCTCGCGCACCACCGCGCGCACCACCGCGCGCTGCAGGTTGACGATGGCAGGCAGCGCCGCCATGCGTCCGTAGGGCTGCTGGGTCTGGGCAAGGACCAAGACGGGCCTTCGGCGGCCTGAAGTGCCTGGATTTGGCGCGCGTGCCGTCGCGCCGAAGCGTCGCGCGTCGCCACCCCCGCTGCGGTCTTGCGTTGCAGCCCTGGGGCGTGGTGTTTGTGACGGACGGCGCCCGCACGCTGCGCAATCCGCACGTCTACCTCGACACCGTGCTGCTCGTGGGCAGCATCGGGGCCCAGCAGCCCACGGCGCTGCAAGGCTGGTTGATTGCCGGAGCGGGTGGCGCGAGCCTGGTGTGGTTCGCCGCCCTGGGCTTTGGCGCGCGCTGGCTCGCGCCGTGGTTTGCGCGGCCCCGGGCCTGGCAGCTGCTCGACGGCCTGATCGGGGTGACGATGTTCGTTCTCTCGGCGATGCTGCTGCGGCTGGCCATTAGCGGGGTCTGAAGAGGGTCACCGCCCTGCAGCACGCGCACGCCGTGGCCGAGCCACTACCATCGCGCCCAGCTCCAGGAAGGTCTCCATGTCCGCATCCGGCTTCGTCGTCACCCACGCCGCGCAGGCCACCTTCGAGCGCGGCCTGCGCAGCTTCTTCGAATACCGCGATCTCGGCATCCGGCAGGCCACCGGCGGGCGCGTCGTCGCGCACGTGATCCGCGCCGCGGACGGCGAAGCTTTCTCGGGCCAGCCGCACCTGCACGAGACGACCTTCCAGCTCGTCTACGTGCTCAAGGGCTGGATCGAGTTCGAGTACGAGGGCCAGGGCGTGGTGCGGCTGGAGGCGGGCTCGTGCGTGCACCAGCCCCCGGGCATCCGCCACCGCGAGATCGGCCACAGCTCCGATGTCGAGCTGCTGGAGGTCGTGATGCCCGGCGAGTTCGCGACGGTGGAAGTGCCCAGCGTCGAACCCGCCCGTGTGGCTTGATTCGTTTGCCAAGGTCCCGCGATGCTCTACGCGATTCTCATGACTCTGCACGTGCTGGCCGGCGGCGTGTGGATGCTCGGGCGTGTGGCCCGGCAGGTCGTGCAGTCGGGTGGCAGCTTCGAGATGCCGCTGGCCTGGACGGTGATGACGGTGCTGGGCGTGGCGATCGTGGCCATCTTCCTGCACATCCGCTTTGCGCTCTACAGGCGGCCGGACCGGGCCGTGGCGGCCGAGCACTGGGTGGCCGTCACCTGGGCCTGGGGACGGCCGTGCTGCTGGTGACGCTGCTGCGCGCAGCGCCGTGACGAAGGAAGAACTCCAGGAGATCTTTCTGGACGCGAGCGTGTACTGCGGCTTCCCGGCGGCGGTGGCCGCTTTTCGCACTGCCGCCGAGGTGATCGACGCCGCCCGAGGCGGCGCCGCGCCCCGCCCCCGGGAAGCAACGGCGTGCTCAGCCCATGAAGTCGGCCAGGATCCGGTTGAACTTGGCCGGGTTCTCCACGAACATGAAGTGCTGGCCGCCCTCGGCCTCCTCGAAGATCTCCAGCCGCGCCCCCGGCGTGGCCGAGGCCGCCCAGGCCACGCTCTTCCACGGCACGAGGCTCACGCGCCCGCCAATGTAGAGCGTCGGGCGGTTGATGCGCGGCATCACGTCGCGCCAGTCCTGGTGGCAGTGGTTGTAGATGAGCGCGGCCGAGTGCGCGCGCGGGAACTTGAGGTTGCAGCCGATCATCCACTCGAGCGTCTCAGGTGCCATGGCCGAGGTCACCATGCCGCCGACGAAGCCCTTGGAGGTGGCCACGCCGTCGGGGCCGGCCAGCGCGTTGGCGGTGCCGGTCACCGCCTCGGGCGCGAAGATGGCCCCGGCGTTGGCCAGCTCCTCGGCGCTCCACGCCGGGTTGGAGGTGAGGAAGGGCGGCTCGTCGCAGAACACGAACTTGCCGATGCGCTCGGGCCCGAAGAGGTCGAAGTAGCACCACAGCACCGAGCAGCCCATGCTGTGGCCGAGGATCGTCACGTCCTGCACGTCCAGCGCGCGCAGCGCATCCCACACGTCCTTGGCCAGGCGCTGGATGCGGTAGCCGTGCGCGGGCTTGTCGGAGTCGCCGTGCCCGCGCATGTCGATGGCGATGACGCGGTAGCGGTCCGACAGGCCCTCGATCTGGTGCCGGAACTGCTCGGCGGCCTGGGACCAGCCGGGGATCATGACCAGGGCCGGGCCGCTGCCGGCCTCAAGCACGTTCAGGCCGACGCCATCACTGGTGGTAAGGCGGTGCTGCTTCATGGTTCGTCTCCTTGGGTTCTTCGAGGTTGCCCGATCCGTTCGGGCTGGGTGAATCATGCGTGAATCGGCGGAACCCGGAGCATAAGAAACTCAAAGGCCCTGGGCAAGGACCAAGACGGGCCTTCGGCGGCCTGAAGTGCCTGGATTTGGCGCGCGTGCCGTCGCGCCGAAGCGTC
>JAJTDE010000215.1 GCA_021298085.1 Rubrivivax sp. | reverse complement strand
CGCTGGCGTCGCTGCTGGTGTCGGTGACGGTGACGCCGGTGCTCAGCTACTACCTGCTGCCCCGCCTGAAGACGCTGGACCATGGCGACACGCGCGCGCTGGCCTGGCTGAAGCGGCACTACCGCGGCGGCCTGCAGGCGGTGCTGAACCGCCCCAAGGCCGCCCTGGCGGCAGCCGGTTTGGCGGTGCTCGCGGCGGGCACCGCGGTGCCCTTCTTCCCCACCACCTTCCTGCCGCCCTTCAACGAGGGCACCTTGCTGGTGGGCATCCGCCTGAACCCCGGCGTCACGCTCACCCAGAGCTCGGCCTTGGCGCGGCAGGCTGAGGTGCTGATTTCGCAGGTGCCCGAGGTCACGCACGTCGGCCGGCGCAGCGGTCGGGCAGAACTCGACGAACACGCCGAGGGCGTGCACGTCAGCGAGCTTGATGTCGGCATCAAACCAGCCGATCAGCTGACGCGCACCATGGACGAGGTCCGGGCCGACATCCGCAATCGGCTGGTCAATCTGCCCGCTTCCATCGAGGTCGGGCAACCGATCTCGCACCGCATCGACCACATGCTGTCGGGCGTGCGCTCGCAGATCGCGATCAAGATCTACGGCGAAGACCTGGACGCCCTGCGCGGCCAGGCCGACGCACTGCGTGCCAGGCTGGCCACCATCCCGGGCATTGCCGACCTGGCCGTCGAAAAACAGGTGCTCGCGCCACAGATCAAGGTGCGCGTGGACTACGCAGCCGCAGCGCAGTACGGCGTGCCCGCGCCGCAGATCCTGGCCACGCTGCAGGGCCTGGTGGAAGGCGAGCGCGTGGCGCAGATCGTCGAGGGGAACCGGCGCTTTGCGCTGGTGGTGCGGCTGCCGGAGTCGGCGCGTTCGATCGAGGGTTTGAGCCAGATCCTCATCGAGACGCCCAGCGGGCGGATCCCGCTGTCGAAGGTGGCGAGCATCGAAGACAGCGACGGCCCCAACCAGATCAGCCGCGACGACGGCAAACGGCGCATCGTGCTGTCGGCCAACGCCTCGGGCCGGCCGCTGTCGGAGATCGTGGCCGACATCCGCAAGGTGGCCGCCGAGACGAAGCTGCCTGAGGGCATGTTCATCACGCTGGGCGGGCAGTTCCAGGCACAGGAGGAAGCCTCGCGCCTGATCGGCCTGCTGTCCATCGTGTCGCTGACGCTGATGTTCGTGGTGCTCTACACGCGCTACCAGAGCGCTGTGCTGTCGGCGCTGATCATGGTGAACATCCCGCTGGCGTTGGTGGGCGCGGTGATCGGGCTGTGGTTGTCGGGCCAGCCGCTCAGCGTGGCGGCCATGGTCGGCTTCGTCACGCTGGCGGGTATCTCGGTGCGCAACGGCATCCTGAAGGTCAGCCACTACATCAACCTGATGCGCTTGGAGGGCGAGCACTTCGACCAGAAGATGATCGTGCGCGGCTCGCTGGAGCGGCTGAGCCCGGTGCTGATGACGGCGCTGGTCACTGCTTTCGCGCTGGCACCGCTGCTGTTCGAGGCCGAACGTCCCGGCACCGAGGTGCTGCACCCGGTGGCCGTGGTGATCTTCTCCGGGCTCATCAGCTCGACCCTCCTCGACACCTTCCTGACGCCCGCCATGTTCTGGCTGTTCGGCCGCAAGCCGGCAGCGAAGCTCATGGATGCCAAGGACGCCGAGGCGCTGTGAGCGCCACCTCAACCGTTCCCGTTCCCACTCCACTGAAAGGAAACTGATGAAAGCCAAGTTCTACGCCGCCGCCATCGCTATTGCTTTGACCATCCCCGCACACGCCGGAGGCAAACACGACCACAGCCCCAAGCATGGCGGCGTGGTCACTGAAGCCAAGGACATCGACTACGAACTCGTCGCCAAGCCGGCTGTGATCCAGCTGCACCTTCGCGACCATGGCAAGCCGGTCGACGTTTCCAAGGCCAGCGCCAAGCTGACACTGCTCAGCGGCACCGAGAAACAGGAGGTCGAACTCAAGCCGGCCGGCGACAAGCTCGAAGCCACCGGAAGTTTCAAGGTCGGCCCCGGGACCAAGGCCGTGGCGGTTGTGACTGTCGGCGGCAAGCCTGCCACCGCACGCTTTACTCTGAGGTAAGTCCCATGAAGAAGTCAAAACTGCTTTTGGCGATGATCGCCTTCGCGGCCGTTCTACTGGCCGGATGTTCAACAACAACCGCGCCGGACCTTACTGCAGAGGTTCCGCACTGCTACAAGACCAACAAGGGCAAAGTGATCGCGTGCACCAAGAAGGCTGCACCCAGCCTCAATGTCGACGCGGATGCCAAGCGTTTCGCCTCTGACCCTGGCGCCTTGACCGTCTATGTCGTGCGCCGCAACTGGGCCGACGGGCGTCCCTCTGTAACGGTTCAGATAGGAGACAGCCCTGCGGTCGAGACCTTGCCGAATACGATGGTCCGCGCGAAGCTCAAGCCAGGCGCGCACACGGTAGCCTTCGAGTTCGACGGTCAACGTAAGGCAACGACCGTCGAGGGCAAGGCTGGCGACGTCCGCTTCGTCCGGATCGATGGTGTGGTGACTGCGTTCAGTAGCAGCTTCGAGTGGGCCGCTGAGCCCGAGTCGGCGATTCGCGAACGCGCGCTCAAGGCACGGCTGGTGGCAGACATCTTCGCCCGCTGAGGGAGGGAGATACTGCGCGAGTGAACTCGCCTACACACCCGTCGGCCCGCCGGCTTCCGGCCGGCGTCGGCGCGGCCCTGCTCGCCGCTTTGCTCTTTGGCGCCGGAACGCCGATGGCCAAGCAGCTGCTGGGCACCGTGGATCCCTGGCTGCTCGCGGGACTGCTGTACCTGGGCTCCGGCGTTGGCCTGGCGCTGTGGCGCCTTCTCACCCGCGCTGAACCGGTGAAGCTGCCAGCCGATCGACGGGTCTTGCTCGCTGGCGCCGTGGTCGCGGGCGGAGTCCTGGGCCCGCTGCTGCTGATGTTCGGCTTGTCTCGCATGCCCGCGTCCGGCGCATCCTTGCTGCTGAATGCAGAGGGCGTGTTCACGGCCTTGCTGGCGTGGTTTGTCTTCAAGGAGAACTTCGATCGGCGCATTGCACTCGGGATGGTGGCCATCGTCGCCGGCGCGCTGGTGTTGAGCTGGCCCGGCGAGGTGCGCATCGGCGCGGCCTGGCCTGCGCTGGCCGTGCTGGGCGCCTGCGCGGCCTGGGCGGTGGACAACAACCTGACCCGCAAAGTGGCGCTCGCCGACGCGACGTGGATTGCGTCGATCAAGGGGCTTGTCGCGGGCAGCGTGAACCTGGCACTCGGACTGGCCGTCGGCGCGCCCTTGCCGCCAGTGCCGTGGCTGGCCGGTGCGTTGCTCCTCGGACTCGGGGCCTACGGCATCAGCCTGACCCTGTTCGTCGTGGCGCTGCGGCATCTTGGGACCGCGCGCACCGGGGCGTACTTTTCGGTCGCACCGTTCTTCGGTGCAGCGCTCGCCGTTGTCTGGCTGGGTGAGCCGGTCACGCCGGGTCTGCTGGTGGCGGGTGCCTTGATGGCCGCTGGGGTGTGGCTGCATCTGACCGAGAGGCACGGCCACGCGCACGCCCACCATGCCGAGGAGCACGACCATGAGCACGAACACGACGTGCACCACCAACACGAGCACGCAGAGGGTACCGTCGCTGGCCGCCACTCACATCCCCATCGGCACGAACCACTGACCCACGCGCACGCACACTTCCCGGACGCGCACCATCGGCACGGCCACTGAGTCTGCGGGTGCACCAAGCCTGGATCGTGAGGCTGGTGGACTGACTGCTTCAGGTGATCGAGGCCTCCGACCGCTACTGGCGATTTCCAGTCTCTCAAAACCAGTCCGGATGAACACCGAACACAACCTATTGAAGCTTCACAATTAGGCCGGTGCCGTGCGCGATGAATCGGGCGGCCCCGACGTCTCAGCTAAAGTCGCTGAACACTCCACCGTTGGGTCAAGGCTCGGCAGTCAGCTCGGCGTCTTGGCGGGCAGCTGACAGTGGCCGGATCACCTTTGAAGAATTCCACGTGCTTGGCGAATCAGAACGGCAACGCAGGGTGCGGGTCCCGCGGGTGACTCGTCGCTCGAGCCTGTTGGATGGCGAACTGGGCCTTGAGCTAAGTAGCGCTGGTCCATCGCTCGCGCCAGTGCGGGTGCTGCGTTTGAATCAAGGTGCGATTCGGGTCAAGCGAAGAAACGCCAGCCGGCGCAGTGACGAACTCTGGGTTGGAACAGCGTACAGCGAGTCTGGGCCCGATGACGATGTCCCGCTATACCTGCGAATCGGGACGGCGAGGCACATCGTTGCGGAGTTGGTATGTGCGGTGATCGGCCGCGCGATCGGTCTGCCCGTCCCCGAGCCGTTGATCGTCAAGATTGAAAGGGGCGATTTGCCGACATCGAGGCTGATCGACCCTGCGGCGGATGTGACGCTGGCTTTCGCGAGCGTCTCGGTCGGTGGAGACAGCTGTGCCCAACTCTTGCGTGAAGACAGCGAGCACGCCCTGCGCCTTGTCATGACGTGGCGGCAATTGCTGCCCACCACAGCATTCGACGAGTGGATGGCCAACCCCGACCGGAATCTGGGGAACATCGTCTTCGCGGCTCAGAACCTCTGGCTGATCGATCACGCCCATGCCCTCGGCGGCAAGGCGGCCGAGGCGTCGTCCCTGAAGTCGCTGCAGCAGCAGGCGTTTCCAAACGTCCTGGCCACGTTGATCGAGTCCGCGTTCCCGCTGGCCGACCGTGCGGTACACCTGAAGCGCGTACAGCGCTGGCTCAACGACAACACGCTCGCCCTCGACCTTGAGGAAGCGATCACGGCGACCGGTGTGCGGCGGTGGCACACAAAGCGCGGACGAACTCAGTTGCTGAACTTCGTTCAAAACCGACTTCTCATCACTCACTCACTGCTGTGCAATCGCCTGGGACATCCTCAATTGAACTTGCCGAACCCGGGCGAGTGAGCGGCCGCAGGGCACTCATCCAGTTCAGCCCTGGGCTGGTGTCGAGCGAGAAGCTCTGCGCCGGTGTCGTGCTGCAGCTCGTCGACGGGTCAGTCCATGTTCGGAGCGCGCTCGATTCCGAAAAGGCTGAGCACGCATTCGGCGGTGCGGGGATCGCATTGGCCACGCTGGCACAGGCCATGTGCAGATCTTTGGCCGAGCATTGGGCGACGATGGATTCGAAGCCCTGGGTGCCTCCGTTCGAGACCGCCGAACTGGCGCGCGAGGACGCTTTCACAGCTCAGAGCGTCGATGCTGCGGCATCGTTTGTCCTTCAGGAGCAGAGCGCGCTGTACCAGTTGATGACCGCCTACTCGCTGCCGGCCCAGCAGAGGGCGTCGAACATCGTGCGCCGTGTCAGGCAACAGGTGAAGGGCAACCCGCGCACAGAGCACCTCGTGCGCCGGTTCAACCGTCCACTGAACATCGTCGACAGCAGCCGGCCGCTACGGGTCGACTTCCTCGGCCAGCACCTGGCCTGCTACTTCATGCAACTGACCGAGAGCCAGCGTGGCATCGAAGGAAGTGCCGAGCGTGCATTCGGCAAACTGTTTGAACTCCAAGCGCTGCGCCGTTTTGTCAGCGACCGCCCGAAGGTCATCGGCCTGTTGCCGGAAGAAAGGCCGGGTGCTTTCGAACTGGTCCTGGTGGGCAACCACCGCCACCCCGTGCGGCGTCAGGTGCTTGCTCAAATCGAAGCGCTGGCAGATCAGAAGGACGTTCGCATGCGGCCTGTCGCCGATGTGAGCGCTGCGGCCGCGCACGTCGCGCGAGCAGAACGGAAGTCTGCCTAGTCGGGAATCGGGCGGAAGTACCCGC
>JAJTDE010000214.1 GCA_021298085.1 Rubrivivax sp. | reverse complement strand
AGCCTGAGCGATGGCGCGCTGCGGGTCACCGGCAAAGGGTCCCGTGAACGGGTGGTGCCCTTTGGCCAGGTGGCTGCCGATTGGCTGGAACGTTGGCTGCGTGAAGGCCGCCCTGAGGTGCTGGGCGCACGGCGCAGTGACGACCTCTTTGTCACCCAGCGCGGCGACGCGATGACCCGCCAGATGTTCTGGAAGCTGATCAAGCGTTATGCCGTGCTGGCCGGGGTGACGACCCCGCTGTCGCCCCATGTGCTGCGCCATGCCTTTGCCACGCACCTGCTGAACCATGGCGCTGACCTCCGCGCCGTGCAGCTGCTGCTGGGCCACGCCGACATCTCCACCACCACCATCTACACCCACGTGGCCCGAGAACGCCTGAAGCAGCTGCACCAGCAGCACCACCCGCGCGGGTGAGCCCCTTCAGCCCGTATTCCTGAGCCCGGTGGCCAGCCCGTTGATGGACAGGTGGATGCCCCGACGCATGCGCTCGATGCCGTCGTCGCCCGCTGAACTGCGCCGGTAGCGCCGCAGCAGCTCCACCTGCAGGTGGTTCAGCGGGTCCAGGTAGGGAAAGCGGTGCTCGATGGAACGCGCCAGCGACGGGTTGCTCTGCAGCCGCGTCGCCTCACCGGTGATCAGCTGCAGCGATTGTTCGGTGCGCAGCCATTCGGCCTTCAGCGCGCTGAAGATGCGCTTGGCCAGGCGCTTGTCTTCCACCAGCTCGGTGTAGCGCGCGGCGATGCGCAGGTCGCTCTTGGCCAGCACCATGTCCAGGTTGGACAACAGGGTGCGGAAGAAGGGCCATTGGCGGTGCATGCGCTGCAGCAGCTCCAGGCGCTGCGGGTCGGGTGTGTCCAGGCTGCCGATGAAGCCGGCGATGGCCGAGCCAAACCCGCACCAGCCCGGCAGGCTCAGGCGGCACTGGCCCCAGGAGAAGCCCCAGGGGATGGCGCGCAGGTCTTCAATGGCCTGGGTGGCCTTGCGCGACGCCGGCCGCGAGCCGATGTTCAGCCCGGCAATCTCACGGATGGGCGTGGCGCTGAAGAAGTAGTCGGTGAAGCCTTCGGTGCCGTAGACCACCTGGCGGTAGGCCTCGTAGCTGGCCTGGCTGAGCTGCTCGGCGGCCTCCAGAAAGCTCTTGGGCGGGCCCTTGGCCGGGTTCAGCAGCGTGGCCTCCAGCGTCGCGGCCACCAGCGTTTCCAGGTTGCGCCGGCCGATCTCCGGGTGCGCATACTTCGAGCCGATGACTTCGCCTTGTTCGGTCAACCGGATCTGCCCATTGACCGTGCCCGGCGGCTGCGCCAGGATGGCCTGGTAGCTGGGCCCGCCGCCCCGCCCGACGGTGCCACCGCGGCCGTGGAACAGCCGCAGCGAGATGCCGTGGCTGGCCTTCAGGCTGTCAAACAGGCCCACCAGCGCCACCTCGGCGCGGTAGAGCTCCCAGTTGCTGGTGAAAAAGCCGCCGTCCTTGTTGCTGTCGCTGTAGCCGAGCATGATCTCCTGCTCGCCACCGCTGCGCTGGACCATCTCGCGGATGCCGGGCAGGGCCATCCATTCCCGCATGATGGGCTCGGCGCGGCGCAGATCAGCGATGGTCTCGAAGAGCGGCACCACGATCATCTCGGCCACGGCCTCGCCGTCCAGCGTGCCATGCAGCAGGCCGCTTTCCTTCTGCAGCAGCAGCACCTCCAGCAGGTCGCTCACCTCCTCGGTGTGGCTGATGATGCAGTGGCGCAGGGCCATGGTGCCGTAACGCTGGCGCAGCTCGCGGGCCGTCTCGAAGATGGCCATCTCGCTCAGGCACAGCGGGCTGTAGGCGGCGTTGCGCACCCGCAGCGGCCGGGCGTCATTGAGCAGGCGCAGCAGGGTGTCGCGCCGGGCCTCCTCGCTGAGCGAGCGGTAGTCGTTCTCGACACGTGCCGTGCGCAGCAGCTCGTCGATGACGGCCTCGTGCTGGTCAGAGCTTTGGCGAATGTCCAGCGTGGCCAGGTGAAAGCCAAACACCTGCAGGGCCCGCTGCAGCGGGGCCAGCCGCGGCGCGATCATGGCCTGGGCATGGTGCGAGCGAAGGCTGTCAGCGATGACCTGCAGGTCGGCGGCAAAGGCGTCGGCGCTGGGGTAAGGGTCTTGCGGTGCGACCGCGTGGCGCAAGGCCTCGGTGCCCGTGAGTTCGGTGAGGGTCGCGGCCAGACGGGCGTACACCCCCACCAGTGCACGCCGGTAGGGCTCGTCGCTGCGGTGTTCGTTGTGGTCGGGTGAGCGGTTGGCCAGGGCCTCCATGGCCGGTGTGATGCCGGCCAGCATCTGCGACATCGACAGCTCTGCACCCAGGTGGTGCACTTCCGTCAGGTAGTAGCGCAAGGCCACCTCGCACTGCCGGGACAACGCGTGACGCATCGTTTGCGCCGTGACGTTGGGGTTGCCGTCGCGGTCGCCGCCCATCCAGTGGCCCATGCGCAGAAAGCTGCCCAGGGTCTCACCGCCCAGCGCGTGTTCCATGTCGGCGTAGAGCCGCGGTATCTGGCGCAGGAACGTGGCGGGGTAGTAGCTGAGCGCGTTTTCAATCTCGTCGGCCACCGTCAGCTTGGCCGTGCGCAGCATGCGCGTCTGCCACAGCTGCGTCACGCGTGCCCGCAGCAGTGCCTCGTTCTCGTCGAGTTCGCGGGGCGTCTGCAGGTGTTCGCGCTGGGCGATGAGTTCGGCAATGGCACGCTGGGCGTCGAGGATGCTCTTGCGCTGCACTTCCGTGGGGTGGGCCGTCAGCACGGGGGTGATGCAGGCGCTGCGCAGCGCCTGGGCGATCTCGGCGTTGCGCAGCCCGGCGTCGTGCAGGCGCTCCATCGCCACGTCCAGCGAACCTTCATGCCGGTGGCCCAGGCGTTCGTGGTGCAGGCGCCGGCGCACATGGTGCTGGTCTTCGGCGATGTTGGCCAGGTGCGAGAAGTAGCTGAAGGCGCGGATGACGCTGACGGTCTGGTCGCCGCTGAGGTTCTTCAGCAGCCTGTCGAGCACACGGCCGGCACTGGCATCCTGCTTGAGCCGGTAGGCCACCGACAGCTTGCGCACCCGTTCGACCAGTTCGAAGGCTTCCCGGCCCTCATGTTCGCGCAGCGTGTCGCCCAGGATGCGCCCCAGCAGACGGATGTTGTCGATGAGCGCTTCGTTCTTGTCGACGGCGTCAGGCGCCTTGCGCGCCGTCTGTTTCATGGCTGGCATATTTGATGTAACCAAGTTACCAATTCGTCGAATTGTGCCCGGGTTTTGGGGAAAACCAAGGCCTCGTCAGCCGCCCCGAGTGCAGCGGCGCCGCCACACAGGGCGCTCGGTGGCCCGTTCGCGCCGGCCCATAATTGCATGCATGAGTCGTGCCATCGTCATCGCCACGCGCGAAAGCCGCCTTGCCCTCTGGCAAGCCCACCACGTCAGCGCGTTGCTGAAAGACCAGTTCGGCCACCGCGTCGAACTGCTCGGCATGACGACGCAGGGCGACCAGATCCTTGATCGCAGCCTGTCCAAGGTCGGCGGCAAGGGCTTGTTCGTCAAGGAGCTGGAAACCGCCCTGGCCGATGGCCGCGCGCACCTGGCCGTGCATTCGCTGAAGGACGTCCCGATGGACCTCCCGGAAGGCTTTGTGCTGGCCGCGGTGCTGGAACGCGAAGACCCGCGGGACGCCTGGGTGTCGCCGCGCTACGCCAGCCTGCAGGAACTGCCGCAGGGTGCCACCGTCGGCACGTCCAGCCTGCGTCGCGTGGCCCAGCTGCTGTCGAAGCGGCCTGACCTGAACATCCAGCCGCTGCGCGGCAACCTGGACACCCGCCTGCGCAAGCTGGACGAAGGCGGCTACGACGCCATCGTGCTGGCGGCTGCCGGGCTCAAGCGTCTGGGGCTGGCTTCCCGCATCCGGGCCTGCCTGGCCACGGAAGAGATGCTGCCGGCGGCCGGGCAGGGCGCGCTGGGGCTGGAGGTCGTGGCGACCGACACCGCCCTGGTGGCTGACTTGGCCAGCATGGCGCACATGCCCACCTGGCTGGCGGCGCTGGCTGAACGCGCAGTCTCGCGCGGCCTGGGGGGCAGCTGCAGCGTGCCGCTGGCGGCCTTTGCCACCTGGGAAACCGCGTCAGACGGCGGGCAGCAGCTGTGGCTGCGCGCCGCGCTGGGCGCGATGGACGACCCCACCAAGCCCCTGCTCAGGGCCGAGGCCCGCGGCTCCGTGGCCACCGCCCAGCAGGCCGAGGCCATGGGCGCGTCGGTGGTGCACGCACTGGTGGACGCCGGTGCCCACGCCTACCTGGGTTCCCCACTCAAGGGTGGCGCGGCGGCGCAGGGCTGATACTGTTGCGGCGCCTGCCGATCCACCTACCCGGTCACCCATGAGCGATTCGCCCAACCTTCCCAAACCCCTGACGCCTGACTTCAGCTCGCTGGCCACCGTGCGTGGTCTGCAGGTGATCGTCACGCGGCCCCTGGCGCAGGCTACACCCTGGGTGGAAGCGTTGCGCGCCCATGGCCACGAAGCCCATGCCGTACCGTTGATCGACATCGAGCCCGTGGCCGACGTGAAGCCCTTGCGCGACGCTTGGCGGCGGCTGTTCCAGTACACGCTGGTGATGTTTGTCAGCGCGAATGCGGTGCAGCATTTCTTTGCCCAGCAGCCTGACGACGTCGATTGGCCGCTGTCGGCGCTGGCGGCCAGCACCGGCCCCGGCACCTCGGCGGCCCTGCAGCAGGCGGGCCTGCGCGGCGCGATGATCGTGGAGCCGCTGCCCGGCGCGGGCTACGACAGCGAAGCCCTGTGGGCGCGGCTCAGCCACCGGAATTGGTCAGGATCGCGGGTGCTGATCGTTCGCGGTGAAGAAGGCCGTGATTGGCTGGCTGACCAGTTCCGTGGCGCCGGCGCCGAGGTGCAGGCCATTGCGGCCTACCGCCGCGTCGCCCCGCTGCACCCGCCCGAGACCAAGGCCGTGCTGGCGCAGGCGGTGGCCCAGCCAGCGCAGTGCTGCTGGTTCTTCACCAGCGCTGAAGCCGTGGGCCATCTGGTGGAACTGGCGCCTACTGCCGATTGGCGGCTGTCGCGCGCGCTGGTCACCCACCTGCGGATTGCCCAGGCGGCACGCGCAGCGGGCTTTGGCGATGTGCACCTGGTGGATTCGCAGCCGCTGGCGGTGGTGGCCACCATCCGCCAGATCCAGCACATGCCCCGTCTCGGCTGAGCCGTGAACGACCCTGCCGACACGGTTGCCGAAGCGCCCCCCGTGGCCCGCGTCTGGGGCTGGCGGGAAGCGCTGCCCGTGGCGGCCGTGGTGCTGGCGCTGATTGCGCTGGCCTGGACGCTGGCCTCGCAGCAGCGCCTGGAGCGGCAACACGAGGAGTGGGCGCGCCGCCTGCAGGACGTCCAGCAGCAATCGGTGGAGTCACGCACCCTGGCGCGGCAGGCCGAGGCCGTGTCGCGCGACATGGCGGCCAAGCTCTCACTGCTCGAAGCCCGTGTGTCGGAGTCGTCGCTGCAGCGTTCGCAGCTCGAGGAGCTGATGCAGTCGCTGTCACGCTCTCGCGACGAGAACATCCTGGCCGACATCGAGGCCGCCCTGCGCGTGGCCCAGCAGCAGGCTGCGCTCACCGGCAGTGTCGAGCCACTGGCCGCGGTGCTGAAGCAGACCGAGGAGCGGCTCATGCGGGTGCAGCAGCCGCGCCTGGAGCGTGTGCGCCGCGCCGCCGTACAGGACCTGGAAAAGGTTCGCGGCGCAGGTTTTGTCGACATCACCAGCCTGACGATCCGGCTGGACGAGGTCACGCGCCAGGTGGATGAACTGCCC
>JAJTDE010000213.1 GCA_021298085.1 Rubrivivax sp. | reverse complement strand
AGCTGCGCCCAGGGCAGGCGCCCATGGGCCTGGTGCGCCGCCTGCAGCAGGCGCAGCACCCCCGGGGCGCCGACGGCACGGCCACCCACGGCGGCCGTCAGGAAGGGCAGGGGCTTGCTGTCGGGGCCCAGCAGCAGGCGTTCATCGGCCGCGGCGGGGGCGGTTTCGCGGCCGTCCCAGGCCTGCACTGTCTGGCCGTCCCAGTGCATCAGCAGGGCGCCGCCGCCAATGCCGCTGGATTGCGGCTCGACCAGCGTCAGCACCATCTGGGCGGCCACGGCGGCGTCCACCGCACTGCCGCCGGCGCGCAGCATGGCCAGCGCAGCGTCGCTGGCCAGCGGGTGGCCGGTGGCGACGATGTGGCGTTGCGCCAGCAGGTTTTGCTGCTGGCTGCCGGCGGCGTGGCCTTCGGGCAGGGCCCAGGCGGTGGGGGCGGCGGGCGCAGCCGCCGCGGCGCGTGTCAGCGTTGTCACCGGCGCTGTCACCGGCGCGGGGGGCGGCGTGCTGCAGCCCCACAGGCTGCTCAAGGCACCCACCCACCCGACGATCAGCAGGCCACGCAGAGGCCATCGCATGGGCACACTCCATCCGGGCGCCAAGGGGGCCCGCTCCCGGCCAGTATGCCCGCGGGTGGCGGCGCAGTCGGGTAATTGACCCTCGGTACGCAAAGTGAACCGCGCAGTTCAAGAATCGCGGTCAACCACACTTTGGAGCTGGGTATGTTGAATCAGATGGGCCATGGGCGCGACACAACAGCCCGCGCTGAGCGGCCCGAGTGGTCGTTCGTGCCTGCGCGTCCCTTGCAGGACCTGCTGACGGCCGCCGGCCTGACGGCTCTGATGGCACTGATGGCACTGACGGCCGCGCTGGCAACACCGGCTGCGGCGCAGACCACCACACCCGCCGCGCAGCCCGAGCGCAGCCCCCTGCCGCGCTGGGAGATCGGCGCCTTTGCGCTGGGTGTCTCTCAGCAGGCCTATCCGGGCTCTGACCAGACGCTGTCTCGTGGCCTGGTGCTGCCCTACGTGATCTACCGCGGCGACATCCTGCGCGCTGACCAGGGCACCGCCGGCCTGCGCGCACTGAAGACCGACCGCCTGGAGCTGGATGTCGGCTTCGCGGGCTCGTTCGGTTCGCGCGCCGACGAGGTGGCCGCCCGCCAGGGCATGCCCAAGCTGGGGACCCTGGTGGAATTCGGGCCACGGCTGAAGATCAACCTGACCACCGGCCGCGAGACCTTTGCCGGCGGTTCCTGGCGCCTGGAGCTACCGGTGCGCGGGGTCTTCGACCTGAGCGACAGCCTGGCCAACCGCGGCATCAGCATGGAGCCCGAGCTGCAGTTCCGCCGCCGTGGCGACGGTGGGCTGAGCTACAGCGTGTCGGCCGGCGCCATCATCGGCAACCGCAAGCTGACGGACACCTTCTACGGCGTGGCCCCGGCCTTTGCCACCACCGCCCGCCCGGCCTACACCGCCGACGCCGGCCTGATCGGCTGGCGCCTGGGCACCAGCTTCAGCAAGTCGCTGTCGCGCGACTGGCGCCTCTTTGGCTTTGTGCGCATGGATTCCGTCAGCGGGGCGGCCAATGAAGCTTCACCGCTCGTGAAGAAGACACAGGGCGTGACCGGTGGGGTGGGTGTGTCCTGGACCTGGATGCGTTCCAGCCAGGCCGGCAGCGAGTGAGGGCGGGCAGCGGCGCCTGACGCCTCAGGCGTCGCCCCAGACGTCCCTCGCCACCGCCACCACCCGCCGCAGCTTGGCCCACTGGCTGGCCTGAGACAGCGCGTTGCCATGGTGCGTGCTGGAAAAGCCGCACTGCGGTGACAGGCACAACCGCTCCAGCGGCACAAAGGCCGCCGCTTCCTCGATGCGGCGCTTCAGGTCGTCAGCCGCCTCCAGTTCGCCGAGCTTGGTGGTCACCAGCCCCAGCACCACCTGCTTGCCGTCGGGCAGGCCGCGCAGGGGCTCGAAGCCGCCGGCCCGGCTGGAATCGAATTCCATGAAGTAGCCGTCGACGTCGGTGGAGAACATGGCGTCCACCACCGGGTCATAACCGCCTTCGGCGACCCAGGCGCTCTTGAAGTTGCCGCGGCAGGTGTGGATGGTCACCCGCAGGTCAGCCGGCTTGCCCTGCAGCGCGTGGTTGATGACCTGGGCATAGGTGGCGGGCAGTCTGGCCGGGTCGTCACCATTGAGTCGGCAGTTGGCCTGGATCTTCGGGTCACAGAGGTAGGCGAAGGTGATGTCGTCGAGCTGCAGGTAGCGGCAGCCGGCGTCGTACAGGTGGGCAATGGCCTTCTGGTAGGCCAGGGCGACGTCGGCCCAGAAGTTGTCCAGGTCGGGGTAGGCCTCGCGGCTGATGGCGGCGCGGCCGCCGCGCAGGTGCAGCATCGACGGCGACGGAATGGTCATCTTGGCTGTGCGCTGCGTGATGCTGCGCAGGTAGGCGAAGTGATCGGCCATGATGGGCTGGGTGCAGGCCACCGGGCCGGTGACCATCGCGATGGGCGGCTGTTCTGACTGCCCGGCAATCTTGAACTGCGGCCCGTCGTTGGCCTTCAGCGTGACGCCATCCAGCTGGCCGAGAAAGTCCAGGTGCCACCAGTCGCGGCGGAACTCGCCGTCGGTGATGCTCTGCAGCCCCAGGGCTTCCTGCTGGCGCACGGCCTCGGCAATGGCGGCGTCTTCAGCCGCCTTCAGCGTGGCCGCATCTACCTGGCCGGCCTTCCAGGCCAAGCGCATCTGGGCCAGTTCGGCGGGCCTCAGCAAACTGCCGACGTGATCGGCTCGGAAGGGGGCTTGCGTCATGGGCGGGGCCTTGGTCAGGCAATGGCGGTGACAGGTGCCCGATTCTGCCGCCCACGTCCGGCGCTGGCCACAGGGTTTGACGGGGGGCGCAAAGCCGGTCGCCAAGACCCTCCCAACTCGAAGCAGCCCACATCCGAGCCGCCGGACAATGCCACCCATGCCCGCTCCTTCCGGTGACACCCCCGTTCCCGGCCTCTTTCGCCCGCGCCTCACGCTGCAGACCCTCACCCGGGGCGACGGCCTGCTGGGCGCGCGGGCCATGCCGGGCTTCGGCCCGCGCAGCACGCAGCTCACCGTGGCCAGCGTCAGCTGGACCTACGAAACCCCCTCGGGCCTGCGCTGGGAGACACCCGCGCCCACCCGCCTCGTCAACAGCCGCCCGCCCAAGACCGAGCTGCTGGTGGGCGCCTGGCACCAGCGTGAGCGGCTGCAGCGGGACCACCTGGCCGAAGCCGACGCGCGCGACGCGCTGTGGGGCAGTGGCCTGCGGCCCTACCCCGAGCAGGCGCTGCAGTGGCGCAGCCCCGAGGCCGGCGAGGGCCATGAACCCTTCTGGAGCCTGCCGGAAGAATCCAACTTTGGCGACTTCTGGGCCGAGCAGGTGCCACGCCTGCAGAAGGCCGGCTGGCGCATCGTCGTGCGGGCCGGCTTTGCACACCAGAGCGTGCCGGTGCAGCGCTGGAAGCTGTCGATCGACCGTGCCGCGGCGGCTGAGGGTGCTGCCCTCGGCGCGCCAGACCTGCGCGAACTGGCCGAGCCCCTGGGCCCGCGTCAGCAGGCGCTGGTGGCGTTGCGCCAGCCCTACGGCGAGGGCTCCTGGCTGCTGAGCCTGGGGGTGGAGGTGGAGGGCGAGACGCTGGACCTGACGCCGCTGCTGGCCGATTTGCTGCGGCGTGATGCCCGGTGGCTAGATGCCCATGCCATGGCCGCCATCGACGACAACGCCCTCATCGTGCTGCGCGCACCGGGCGGCCGCCGCATCGAGGCGCCGGCCGCTCCGCTGAAGGCCATCGTTGGCGCCATGGTGGACTTGCTGACGGACCCCGCACGCCACGCGCGTGCCGGCTTGCCGATGCAGCTGTCGCGCTGGGAAGCCCAGCGGGTGGAAGCCTTGCGGCAAGAGCTGCTGCTGCAGGCGCAAGGCCTCAGCCCCGCCGCGCGGGCGCAATCCGCGGGCCCGAACGCGCTGTGGCAGCTGCAGGGCGACGCCGGCCTGGCCACGCTGGTGCAGCGCCTGGCGCAGGTGGGCTCGCCGCCGGAGGTGCCGGTGCCCCAGGGCCTGGGCCTGACGCTCAGGCCCTATCAGCGCCAGGGCCTGGACTGGCTGCAGTACCTGCGAGAACACGGGCTGGCCGGCATCCTGGCCGACGACATGGGCCTGGGCAAGACGGCGCAAGTGCTGGCCCACCTGCTGGTGGAGCAGCAGGCCGGCCGCGCTGACCGCCCCAGCCTGGTGGTGCTGCCCACCAGCCTGGTGGCCAACTGGCGCAGCGAGGCCCAGCGCATCACACCGGCGCTGCGGGTGCTGACGCTGCACGGCAGCGAGCGCATGCGCGACGCCGGGCGCATCACCCAGCACGATGTGGTCTTCACCACCTACCCGCTGCTGTGGCGTGACATCGACGTGCTGGCCGCGCAGCCCTGGCACCTGCTGATCCTGGACGAGGCGCAGATGGTGAAAAACGCGGGCAGCCGCGCCGCGGGTGCGCTGCGGCGGCTGCAGGCGCGCCACCGGCTGTGTGTCACCGGCACACCGCTGGAAAACCACCTGGGTGAACTGTGGTCGCACATGGATTTCCTGCTGCCGGGCTACCTGGGCGACAGCCGAAGCTTCACGCGGCTGTGGCGCCGCCCCATCGAGGGCCAGGGCCACAGCCTGCGCGCGCAGCGGCTGGCCCAGCGTGTGCGGCCTTTCATCCTGCGCCGCCGCAAGCAGGACGTGGCCGCGGAGCTGCCGGCCAAGACCGAGGTGCTGCGCCGCGTGGTGCTGGAAGGGGCCCAGCGGGCGCTCTACGAAAGTGTGCGCCTGGCCGCCGACGAGCAGGTGCGGCGGGTCTTGAAGCGCCAGGGCTTTGCCGGTGGGCAGATTGCCATCCTGGACGCGCTGCTGAAGCTGCGGCAGGTCTGCTGCGACCCCTGGCTGCTCAAGGGCGCGGCCACGCCCCCGGGCATCGAGCGCGCCAAGATGACGCTGCTGTGCGAGATGCTCACCGGCCTGGTGGCCGAAGGGCACCGCGTGCTGGTGTTCTCGCAGTTCACCGAGATGCTGTCACTCGTCGAGCGCGAGCTGGCACGGCTGGCGCTGCCGCACCTGGTGTTCACCGGCCAGACACCGGCGGCGCAGCGCGGGGACATCGTGCAGCGCTTCCAGGCGCACGAGGTGCCGGTGATGCTGCTGAGCCTTAAGGCCGGCGGTGTAGGCCTGAACCTGACCGCGGCCGACACGGTGATCCACCTGGACCCGTGGTGGAACCCTGCCGTGGAACGCCAGGCCACCGACCGCGCGCACCGGCTCGGCCAGGACCGCCCGGTGTTTGTCTACCAGCTGGTGGTGGAAGGCAGCATCGAGGAACGCATGCTGGCGCTGCAGGCCCGCAAGGCCGCGCTGGCCGAAGGTGTGCTGGGCCACGACACCGCGGCCGCGGCCAAGTTCACCGAGGCCGACTTGCGGGGCTTGCTGGCGCCGCTGGGCAGCGACGACGGCGCCTGACGCCGCCCTCAGCCCGTGGCCGACCCGATGCGGTGACCGCCCGCCACCAGCTCGTCCACCCACTTCAGCACAAAGGCGCCGGTGGCGGAATAGGGGTCGAATTCCGGGTGCTGCATCAGCAGCAGGCTGTTGTCGTCGGGCAGGTGCACATGCGCCATCGACCAGTTCGGGTAGCGCCGCTGCGTGATCTCCTCGAACGCCAGCAGCTGCACGTCGTCGTGCCTCGGGTCATTCAGGATGCGCTTGTACAGGCGGTTGACGTCGGCGCGTTCACCTTCCAGCACCTGCAGGTACAGGCCCTGGCCCTGGCACAGCACCCCGGTGATGC
>JAJTDE010000002.1 GCA_021298085.1 Rubrivivax sp. | reverse complement strand
AGCGTCATCGGGTCAAACGTGCCAGGGTAGACGGCGGTCAAACGGGTGCGCTCGTTCACGGTTCTCGCTCCAGTGCCGCTCGGCAGGCGGCTGTGATTCCACGTGGACGGCGAGTGTAGGCCCGCGCCGCCCGGCAGAAGACCTCGCTCAACCAGCCGCTGGCAGCCGCCGCCACAGCTGCGCCAACACCTGCCCCGCACGCAGGCTGCGGTAGAGCTCGATGCCCTCCGCAGGCGCCACGGCAGGCTCAGCCGACGTGGCCGAGCCCTCGGTATAGACCCAACCACCCGGCACCACCGCACGGGCCACCAGCGGCCAGGCCCGCGCGAGCAAGCCACTGCTGTACGGAGGATCCAGAAAAACCAGATGAACCGGCGCGGCGGCGGCACGGGACAAGGCCTGCAGGCCATCGCCCTGCAGCACGCGCACCAGTGCTTCACCCTTGAGCTTTTCGACGCTGCTGCGCAGGGCGCGTACCAGCATCGGGTCCTGTTCGATCAGATCGACGGGCTGAGCACCGCGGGAAGCCGCCTCCAGGCCCAGTGCCCCCGTTCCGGCAAAGGCGTCCAGGCAACGCCAGCCCTCGAGGCTCTGTCCCAGCCAGTTGAACAGGGTCTCGCGCACCCGGTCGGGCGTGGGCCGCAGGCCAGGGCGGTCAGCCACCGCAAGCTTGCTGCGTTTCCACTGGCCGCCGATCAGGCGAATTTCACCGGCGTACCGCAATGCCATCCCTTTCCATCATCGCCTTGGCCTGGCCGACGGTGAATTCGCCGTAGTGGAAGATGCTGGCCGCCAGTACGGCGTCCGCGCCGCCCAGCCGGATGCCTTCGCTGAGGTGTTCCAGCGCACCCACGCCACCCGAGGCGATCACCGGCACGCTGACGGCGTCGCTGACCGCGCGGGTCAGCGCCAGGTCAAAGCCGATCTTGGTGCCGTCGCGGTCCATGCTGGTGAGCAGGATCTCCCCAGCCCCGGCCTGCACCACCTGGCAGGCCCAGGCCACCGCATCCAACCCGGTATTCTTGCGGCCGCCGTGGGTGTAGACATCCCAGCCCGGGCCGCGCTGCTCGGCGTCTTCTGCGCTGCGGCGCTTGGCGTCGATGGCCACCACAATGCACTGCGCGCCGTATTTCTGTGACGCATCGGCGATCACCTGCGGGTTGGCGACCGCCGCCGAATTGAAGCTCACCTTGTCGGCGCCGGCGTTGAGCAGGCGACGAACATCGTCCACCGTGCGCACACCCCCGCCCACGGTCAGCGGGATGAAGACCTGCGAGGCCACCGCCTCGATGATGGGCAGGATCAGGTCCCGGCCGTCGCTGGTGGCGGTGATGTCCAGGAACGTCAGCTCGTCAGCGCCCTGCTCGTTGTAGCGAGCGGCGATTTCGACCGGGTCACCCGCATCGCGCAGCTCGACAAAGTTGACGCCCTTGACGACGCGGCCGCCTGTGACGTCCAGGCAGGGAATGATGCGTTTGGCCAGCATGCAGTGGGTGGTTAGGGAGCGTTGTCCGCGGGGTGCGGGCCGGTGCTCAGGCCTCGACCAGCTCGTCGGCCCGGCGCTGGGCGGCACGGAAATCCAGCGCGCCGGTGTAGATGGAACGCCCGCAGATCACCCCTGCGACACCCTCGCCCTGCACCGCGCAAAGCCTTTCGATGTCGGTCAGGTCCGACAAGCCACCGGAAGCGATGACCGGCACGTTCAGGGCCTGCGCCAGCTTCACGGTGGCGTCGATGTTGATGCCGGTCAGCATGCCGTCCCGCCCAATATCGGTGTAGATCACGCCCTCAATGCCATAGTCTTCGAACTTCCTGGCCAGGTCCACCACTTCATGCCCGGTGAGCTTGCTCCAGCCGTCGGTGGCCACCTTGCCGTCCTTGGCGTCAAGCCCGACGATGATGTGGCCACCAAATGCCGTGCACGCATCCTTCAGGAAACCGGGGTTCTTGACGGCCGCCGTCCCGATGATGACCGTGCTGATGCCGTCATCCAGATACCGCTCGATGGTGTCCAGATCACGGATGCCCCCGCCCAACTGCACCGGTATGGCACCGGCCACTTCACGCAGGATGCTCTTGACCGCGCCTTCGTTCACGGGCTTGCCCGCAAAGGCACCGTTCAGGTCGACCAGGTGCAGGCGGCGTGCGCCGGCGTCCAGCCAGCGGCGCGCCATGGCGGCCGGGTCGGTGCCGAAGGTGGTGGCGGCTTGCATGTCGCCCTGTTCCAGGCGAACACAGTGGCCGTCCTTCAGGTCAATGGCAGGGATCAGCAGCATGGCACATGGGTTCCAGTGTGGGAGGCCAGCGATGGGTGGGCCTCAGGGCTTCCACGCGAGGAAGTTGCGGTAGAGCGCCAAGCCGTGCTCGGCGCTCTTTTCGGGGTGGAACTGCGTGGCAAAAATGTTACCCCTGGCCACTGCACAGGTAAAGCGCGCGCCGTACTCGGTCTCGGCCGCGGTGTGTGCGCGGTCGTCGGGCTGCGCGTAGTAGCTGTGCACAAAGTAGAACCAGGCGCCATCGGGGACGACGTCCCACATCGGGTGGGCCAATGCGGTGTTCTGCCAGACCTGGTTCCAGCCCATCTGCGGCACCTTGTATCGGCTGCCGTCGGGCTGGTGCTGGCCGTCCAGGCGAAAGCGTTTCACCTGCCCCGGAATCAGGCCCAGGCCCGGGGTGTCCTGTTCTTCGCTGTGGTCCAGCAGCATCTGCATGCCCACACACACACCCATCAGCGGCTTGTGGCGGGCAGCATGCAGCACCGCGGCCTCCAGGCCCGTGCTGCGCAGCTCGCGCATGCAGTCGCGCATGGCGCCCTGGCCGGGCAACACCACCCGCTCCGCGGCGTCCACCACGTGAGGGTCGGCCGTGACCACCACCTCCAGCCCGCTGCCCTGGGCCACGTGCAGCACGGCCTGCGAGACCGAGCGCAGGTTGCCCATCCCGTAATCCACCACCGCCACCGTGCGACGCATCGTCAGCCCCTTCGGCCCGCGCTCAGAGCGAGCCCTTGGTCGACGGGATGCTGCCCGCCGCCCGAGGGTCGGGTGTCAACGCCATGCGCAATGCCCGGGCAAAGGCCTTGAACACCGTCTCGCACTGGTGGTGGGCGTTCTCGCCCGTCAGGTTGTCGATGTGCAGCGTCACCTTCGCATGGTTGGCAAAACCCTGGAAAAACTCGAAGGCGAGCTGCGTGTCGAAGGCGCCGATCATGCCGGCCTTGAATGGCACACGCATGTGCAGCCCCGGGCGGCCGGAAAAGTCGATCACCACGCGCGACAGCGCTTCATCCAGCGGCACATAGGCATGGCCATATCGGGTGATGCCACGCTTGTCGCCCACCGCCTCGGCGACGGCCATGCCCAGCGTGATGCCCACGTCTTCCACGGTGTGGTGCCCGTCGATGTGCAGGTCACCCTTGGCCTCGATCTGCAGGTCAATCAGCCCGTGGCGGGCGATCTGGTCGAGCATGTGGTCGAAAAAGCCGATGCCGGTGGACAGCGTGGCCTGGCCCGTGCCGTCCAGGTTGACAGCCACCCGGATCTGGGTTTCCTGGGTGTTGCGGTTGACGTCGGCGCGTCGGTTCAAGGGTGTGTGCATGCCAGCCTCAGGCAGAACGGGTGATGTCGCGCAGCGCGTCGATCAGCTGCGCATTTTCCTCGGCGGTGCCCACCGTCAGGCGCAGACAATCGGCCAGCAAGGGGTGAAGGCCAGCCACGTGTTTGACCAGGATGCGGCGGGCCTTCAGCTCGGCAAAGACCTGTGCCGCACCCGGCAGACGAACCAGCACCATGTTGGCATCGCTGCGGAACGGCCGGGCGCCAGGCAGCTGCTGCAGAGCCTCGAAGAGGCGCTGCCGTTCCTGCACGATGAGGCGGGCCTGCTCGGCATAGACCTCGGCGTGTTCCAGCGCAAACAGCGCGGCCTCGGCATTCAGCACGCTGATGTTGAAGGGCGGGCGCAGCTTGTCGACTTCGGCGATCAGCGCGCTGCGGGCCATCAGGTAGCCGATGCGCACCCCGGCCAGACCCAGCTTGCTCATGGTGCGCATCACCAGCACATGCGGGTGGCGGCGCAGCAGGCCCATCGAATCTCGCGCGGCGAAGGGCTGGTAAGCCTCGTCCATCACCAGCAGGCCGCGGTGCACGGCCATGGCCTGGGCCAGGCGCTCGACCACCGCCTCGTCCCAGAGGTTAGCCGTCGGGTTGTTGGGGTAGGCCAGGTACAGCAGCGTGGGCTGGTGTTCGGCAATCGCCGCCAGCATCGCGGGTTCATCCAGCTCCAGCTCGGCTGTCAGCGGCACACCGACAAAGCGGATGCCCTGCAGCTGGGCCGACATCGCGTACATCACGAAGCTGGGCACCGGCGCCATGAACACGGCGCCCGGCACATCACAGGCCATCGAGAGCATGCTGATGAGCTCGTCGCTGCCGTTGCCCAGGGTCAGCGCACAACCCTCCGGCAGGCCCGCGTGCCGGGCCAGCGCCAGGCGGAGGTCGTCAGTGCGTTCGGCCGGGTAGCGGTTGATGGCCACCGCGGCCAGCCGCTCGCCCATCAGCCGCTGCAGCGGCAGGGGCAGGCGGTGGGGGTTCTCCATGGTGTCCAGCTTGACCATGCCGGCGCTGGGCTGCACGGCGTAGGCGTGCATCGAGGCGACGTCCTGGCGCAGCACGCGGGACAGGGTCTCGGCCAGCGCCGCGGTCTCGCCGCGCGGCGCGTCAGACGCCCTGGCGCCCAGCCGCATCTCTGCCGCCTGCGCGTGGGCCTGCAAGCCCTCGCCGTAGGCCAGCTCGGCCGCGATCGGCCCCAGCACGTGGGCGCCCGCGGCGCTGACCTCGATCAGGCTGCTGCGCTTCTGAAAGTCATAAACCCCCAGTGGCGAGGAGAACCGCGCCGTGCCCGAAGTGGGCAGCACGTGGTTGGGGCCAGCGCAGTAGTCGCCCAGGCTCTCACTGGTGTAGGCGCCCAGGAAGATGGCGCCGGCATGCTTGAGCAGCGGCTCCCAGCGATGGGGCTGGGTGGAGCTCACCTCCAGGTGTTCCGGGGCGATGCGGTTGCTGATGGCACAGGCCTCTTCCATGGACCGGGTATGCACCAGCAGGCCACGCCCTTCCAGCGAGGCGCGGATGACATCGCGCCGGGGCATCTGTGGCAGCAGGCGCGTGATGGCGGCCTGCACTGCCCTGATGAAGTCGGCATCGGGCGACAGCAGGATGCTCTGGGCCAGCTCGTCGTGTTCGGCCTGGCTGAAGAGGTCCATCGCCACCCAGTCTGGCGGTGTGCTTCCGTCGGCCAGCACCAGGATCTCGCTCGGGCCGGCGATCATGTCGATGCCTACCTGCCCAAACACACGGCGCTTGGCGCTGGCGACATAGGCATTGCCCGGCCCGGTGATCTTGTCCACCCGAGGCACCGTGGCCGTGCCAAAGGCCAGGGCGGCCACGGCCTGGGCGCCGCCGATGGTGAAGACGCGGTGGGCACCGGCCACGCAGGCCGCGGCCAGGACCAGGTCGTTGCGCTCACCGCGGGGCGTGGGCACCACCATCACGATCTCACCCACCCCGGCCACCTGGGCCGGGATGGCGTTCATCAGCACGCTCGAGGGGTAGGCCGCCTTGCCGCCGGGCACATAGATGCCCACCCGGTCCAGCGGTGTGACCTTCTGGCCCAGCAGGCTGCCTTCACCATCGCGCATCTGCCAGCTCTGGCCGCAGGCCTTGAACTGCTGCTGGTGATACTGGCGCACCCGGGCAGCGGCCTGCTGCAACGCTGAGCGCTGCGCCTCAGGAATGCGCGAGAGGGCTGCCCGCAATTCCGCCTGCGAGATCTCCAGTTCAGCCACGCTGGCAGCCTGGAGCTGGTCAAAGCGCGCGGTGTAATCGAGCACGGCGGCATCGCCCCGTTGGCGGACGTCAACCAGGATCTCCGCGACACGCTGCTCGATGGCGGCATCGGTGTCGGCTGACCACAGCAGCGCCTCGCTGAGGTGGCGGTCGAAGTCGGCGTCGGTGGTCGACAGTTGGCGCACGGTGATGGCCTCAGCTGACACGGGCTTCATGCCGGTTCTCCCGCGGCCACGGCGGCCTCCAGCGCGGCCATCAGCTGCCCCAGCGGTTCGCGCTTGAGCTTCAGGGCCGCCTGGTTCACGACCAGGCGCGCGCTGATGTCCATGATGCGTTCGACCTCCACCAGTTGGTTGGCCTTGAGCGTCGAGCCGGTGGAGACCAGGTCGACGATGGCGTCGGCCAGGCCCGTCAGCGGCGCCAGTTCCATCGAGCCGTAGAGCTTGATGATGTCGACGTGCACACCCTTGTCGCTGAAGTGCTGGCGGGCAATGCCGGTGTACTTCGTGGCCACCCGGATGCGCGAGCCCTGGCGCACGGCGGTGGCGTAATCGAAGTCAGCCCGCACGGCCACGCTCATGCGGCAGCGGGCGATGCGCAAATCAAGTGGACGGTACAGCCCGACGTCGCTGTGTTCCAGCAAGGTGTCGAGCCCGGCCACGCCGAGGTCAGCGCCGCCGTACTGCACGTAGGTGGGCACGTCGGTGGCCCGCACCAGCACCACCCGCACCTGCGGGCGGTTGGTGGGCAGGATCAGCTTGCGGCTCTTCTCAGGGTCTTCGGTGACTTCGATGCCGGCTGCACGCAGCAGCGGCAGGGTCTCGTCAAAGATGCGGCCTTTGGACAGGGCAAGGGTGATCATCGTGCGCTCCCACGGCAGGCACCACAGGGCGAGCCTGTCCACGGGCGTGGCCAGGACGGCATGGAGAGAGGGGTCAGCGTCATGGTTTCGAGGGGCAGTGTGGGTGGGGGACTGCGGCTCGAAACGGGTGGCTCTCAGCGGGGGCGCACGTCAGAGGCTGGTGGGGCTGCATCACGGCGCTTGCTGCGGGCCACCCACAGCGCACCGCGGGCGGGCTCAGCGGTGATGGTGGTGATGAGGCGCAGCACCCGACGCAGCCTGGCCCGCGCCTTCGGGGCTGGCAGCAAACTCGGCGGGGGTGAGGGTCTTCATGGACAGCGCGTGAATCTCTTCGCGCATTCTATCGCCCAAGGCCGCGTAAACCCGCTGGTGGCGGCGCACACGCGACAGTCCTTCAAATTCGGCCGACACGATGGTGGCAAAAAAGTGGCGACCGTCGCCATCGACCTGCAGGTGTGAACAGGGCAGCCCAGCCGCGATGAAGCGCTGGACATCCGTGGGCGTGGGATCAGACATGCCCGCATTATCGGTGCAGCCAGCCCGACCCCGTGGCAGGCGCGGCCGTGGCGCGGCTACGAGCGGATCTTGTAGCCGCTGCGCAGCAGCTGCAACGCAATGCCTGACACCACCAGGAAGCTGGTGCCCACCACCGCCAGGCTGAGCCAGGCCGAGGTGTCGCTCACGCCGAAGAAGCCGCGCCGGAAGCCATCGATCATGTAGAAAAATGGGTTCATATGGCTCACCGTCTGCCAGAACGCCGGCAGCGAGTGCACGGAATAGAAGACCCCCGACAAGAAGGTCATGGGCATGATGATGAAGTTCTGAAAAGCCGCCAGCTGGTCGAACTTCTCGGCCCACAGGCCGGCGATCAGGCCCAAGGAGCCCAGCATGCCCGCCCCGAGTGCCGCAAAGACAAGGATCCACAGCGGCTCACGCAGCGACAGCGGCGCAAACCAGAGGGTGACCAGCATCACGCCAAGACCCACTGTCAGGCCACGCACCATGGCGGCACCCACATAGGCCACAAACCAGGCCACGGGCGACAGCGGCGTGACCAGCAGGAACACCAGGTTGCCCGTGATCTTGCTCTGGATGAGTGAGCTGGAGCTGTTGGCAAAGGCGTTCTGCAGCACGCTCATCATCACCAGGCCAGGGATGAGAAAGCTGGTGTAGCCCACCCCGGGGTACACCTGCACATGCTCCTCGAGCACGTGGCCGAAGATCAGCAGGTAGAGCACGGCCGTCAGCACCGGCGCAGCCACCGTCTGGAAAGCCACCTTCCAGAAGCGCAGGACTTCCTTGCGGAACAGCGGCCACGCGCCTGTCAGGGCGCCGCTGCGCGGGGCGGTATTCGTGGGCGTGGTGGTGGTGGCTGTCATGAGGCCTTGCCCCCGCCATGCATGATGTTGATGAACACGTCCTCCAGGTCAGCCCGGCCGATTTCCAGGTCTTCTACCCGGACCTGCGCCGTACGCAGCCTGGAGAGCAAACGCTCCACCTCCGCGGCGTCACGCGCGGCCAACTGCACGATGCGGCCGGTTACCCGGGCGGCACCGGCCAGCTCAGCGGGCAGCGGATCATCGCTCTTGAAGCGCAGCATGGTGCTGGCGGTGCCGGCCAGCAGAGCCGATGTAGTGTCCAGCGCCACCAGCTTGCCCTGCTTGAGCATGCCGATGCGGCTGCACAGGGCCTCGGCTTCCTCCAGGTAGTGCGTGGTCAGCAGCACCGTGTGGCCTTCGCGGTTGAGCCGCGAGATGAATTTCCACAGGGTCTGGCGCAGCTCCACGTCCACACCCGCTGTCGGCTCGTCGAGCACGATCACCGGCGGGCGGTGCACCAGCGCCTGGGCCACCAGCACGCGGCGCTTCATGCCGCCGGACAGCTGGCGCATGTTGGCGTCGGCCTTGTCGGCCAGGCCAAGCTCGGCCAGCAGTTCATCGATCCAGGCGTCGTTGCGCTGGACGCCGAAGTAGCCACTCTGGTTGCGCAGCGTCTCGCGCACCGAGAAGAAGGGGTCGAACACCAGTTCCTGGGGAACGATGCCCAAGGCGCGGCGGGCGGCGGCGTAATCGGCCACCACGTCGTGGCCCATCACCGTGACGGTGCCCTCACTGGCCCGCGACAGCCCGGCCAGGATGCTGATCAGGCTGGTCTTGCCGGCCCCATTCGGGCCCAGCAGACCAAAGAACTCGCCTTCCGCGAGGGTGAAGCTGACGGCGTCGAGCGCACGGAGAGGGCCTCGCGCACCGCGGTAGGTCTTGCCGACCTGCGAAAAAACGATTGCGGGCATCGGCTCATTGTAGGCAGGGGGGTTGCGGCCTCAGAATGCTGCGCATGGCCGCCGAGAAGAAACGCCCCCGCCGCACCGCCGAGCGCATCCTGGAAGTGACGCTGGACCTGTTCAACCGCTTCGGTGAACCCAACGTCAGCACCACGCTGATCTCGGCCGAACTGAACATCAGCCCTGGCAACCTGTACTACCACTACCCTGCCAAGGATGAACTGATCAACGCGCTGTTCACGCGCTATGAACGTTCGCTGGACGAGCTGCTGCGGGCCGCCGACGGTGTGCGCAACATCGAGGACGCCTGGCTGTTCTTCCACATGCTCTTCGAGCTGATCTGGCAGTACCGGTTTCTCTACCGCGACCTGAACGACTTGCTCAGCAAGAACCGCAAGCTCGAGACGCACTTTCAGTTTGTGCTGAAGCACAAGAACCGCGCGGTGCGAGACCTGCTCAGCGGCCTGGGCCAGGGTGGCGCGCTGAAGATGGACATCCGCGAGGCACTGCCGGTGTCGCAGGCGATGGTGGTGGTGCTGACCTACTGGCTGAGCTACGAATACGTGCGCGACCCGCGCCACGCGCTGGAAGCCGGCTCAGCAGGCGCTGCGCTGGCGCGCGGGGCCTACCACAGCCTGAGCCTTCTGCTGCCCTACCTCGACGCCGAATCGCGGACGCACCTGCATGCGCTGGTGGGCTCCTACGCCGACCTGTGAAACCTGCCGCAGCGTGAGCAGCAGAGTTTTCAGCAGGCTGCGTGCGTCAAGGCATCAACGATGGCAACCACAAGGCCAGTGGCTGGAACTCGAGCATGAGGAACAGGGCCACCACCAGCGCGCCGACAAACAGCCACACCCCGCGGAAGATCTGCCGCAGGCCCACACCCTTGAGCAGCGTGTTGATCACAAACAGGTTCATGCCCACCGGGGGTGAGATCAGCCCGATCTGCACCACCAGCACGATCAGCACACCGAACCACACAGGGTCAAAGCCCAGGCCCGTGACGATCGGGAAGAACACCGGAATCGTCAGCAGCACCATGGAGAGTTCTTCCATGATGGTGCCCAGCAGCACGTAGATGACCATCATCGCGGCCACCACCATCAGTGGCGAGAAGCCCTGGTGCAAGATCCACTCTTTCAGGTCGTTGGGCATCGACGTGAAGTTGATGAAGCTGGAGAAGATGGTGGCGGCGATCAGGATGGTGAACAGCATCGCCGTGGTGCGTGCACTCTCGATCAGCACCTCCACCAGCAGCTTGAGCGTCAGCGCACGGCGGGCGAGCGCGAAGAAAAACGCGCCAGACGCCCCGATGCCGGCCCCTTCCGTGGCGGTGAACACCCCGCCGTAGATACCACCCAGCACCACCACCACCAGCAGCACCACACCCCAGATGTCGCGCAGGGCGCGCAGGCGCTCGGGCCAGGTGGAGCGGCTGCCCGCCGGGCCGGCATCAGGGTCTCGCCAGGTGATCCAGGCAATGCACAGCATCAGCAGCGCCACACACACCAGGCCCGGCAGGATGCCGGCGGCAAACAGCTTGCCGATGTTGGTTTCCGTCACGATGCCGTAGATGACCATGATGGTCGACGGCGGGATCATGATGCCCAGCGTGCCCGCCGAGGCGATGACGCCGGTGCTGAGGTAATCGGCATAACCCAGGCGCTTCATCTGCGGGTAGGCCACCTTGGACATGGTCGCGGCCGTGGCGATGGAGCTGCCGCAGATGGCGCCAAAACCGGCGCAGGCCAGCACCGTGGCGTGGGCCAGGCCACCCCGCAGGTGGCCGATGAAGGCATTCGCGGCCCGGAACAGTTCCTGGGCCAGGCCGGCGCGCGCCACAAAGTTGCCCATCAGCACAAACAGCGGCACCACGCTGAGCGTGTAGGCAAAACCGGTGTCGTAGACGACCTGGGCAGCACTGGCCATCGACGCCGGCCAGCCGCGCACCAGGCCCAGCCCCACAAAGCCCACAAAGCCCATCGCAAAGGCCAGCGGCACCCGCAACAGTGCCAGCACAAAGACTGCGCCAAAACCCAGCAGCGCTTCGGTCATGGCTCAGCCCTGCCATCATCCAGGCCGACCACGTGGTGGGACACGGGCTTGAACAGCAACAAGCCGTGGACAAAGGCGGTCGTGGCACACAGCACGCTCATCAGGTAGACAAAGGGCCCCAGGCCGATCTTCAGCTGCGCGGTCGTGTCGCCGTACTCCGCCATCTGCCCGGCCTTCTGCCACATCAGGTAAGCCAGGCCGCCCAGGGCCAACACGCAAAACACATCGACCAGGGCTTGTTGGGTGCGTTGCAGCCAGCGGGGCAGAAAGCTGTCCAGCGAGTCGAACACCACATGCTCACCCCTGAGCGAGACCAGGGGCAAGCCCGCAAAGATGACGGCCACCATCAAGAGTTCCGTCAGCTCCAGCGAACCGGGCACGGAATGGCTCAGCAGCTTGCGGCCGCTGACGTCCACCAGCGTCAACAGCATGATGGCAAACAGCGCCGTGGCGGCCATCAGGCCGCACACAGCGCTCAGGGCCCTGCGCAGGCCGGGAGCTTCAGCAGAAAAAGGCACCGGGGGCGGGCTTACTGCAGCTTGGCGACTTCCGCGCGCAGGTCAGTCAGCACCTTGCGGGCATTCTTCAGGCCCTTGGCTTCGGCGTCCTTGACCCACTTGTCGGTCAGGCCGGCGGTGCGCTCGGTGATCGCCTTCACGAAGGCCGGGTCGGCACGGGTGAACTGCACCCCGTTGGCCTGCATGAAGGCCATGCCGCGGCGGTCCACCTTGTCCCAGCCCTTGCCGAACATGCGCGCCGCAAACTCGCCGCTCATCTCGTCGATGGCCTTCTTCACGTCAGCCGGCAGGCTGTCGTAACGGGCCTGGTTCATCATGAAGACAAAGCTGGTGTTGTAGAGCCCACCCGGGAAGATCGTCGCGTGCTTGATGGTCTTCTCGAGCTTGAAGCTCTCGACACTCTCGGCAGGGAACAGCGTGCCGTCCATGACACCCGTGGAGAGCAGTTCATAACTCTCGGGCGCCGGCTTCAGCGTGACATTCATGCCCAGCGACTTGCTGATCTCGTTGACCATGCCACCGCCCACGCGGAACTTCAGGCCGTCAAGGTCAGCCACCTTGCTGATGGGCCGCTTGGTATTCAGCACCAGGCCCGGGCCGTGGGTGAAGACCGCCAGCACCTTCACGCCCTTGTGTTCCTCGGCGATGGCGGGGGTGCGTGCATACATGCGCTGGAAGGCCACCGAGGCGGCTTCAGCGCTGTCGCCCATGAAGGGCATCTCGGCCATCTGGGTGGTAACAAACCGGCCCGGCGTGTAGCCGTGCACGGTAAAGGAGATGTCGGCCAGACCGTTGCGAACCGCGTCGAACGTCGCCGGCGGCGCCGACACGGCACGCGGCAGGGCATTGCACTTGATCTTGCCCGGCACCTTCTGCTCGAGCATTTCGCACCACTCACGTTGTGTGGTGGTCAGGATGTGCGAGGGCGGCACCCAGGCCGACAGCGTCAGCGTGGTTTGCGCGCTGGCAACGCCGCCGGCGCTCATCAGCACGGCACCCACCACCGACAGGCGCGCCACGACGGCAGCAAGGGAACGGGACATGACTCAGGCCTCCAGGGAATACAGCGCCAAGATCAGCGCAACCCTTCGATTTTCCCGGCGCACCACGCATGCCAAGCTGCTGGTTTTCCTTGATGCGGTTTCTCGCGCAAGCGCACTGCGGTGGCCATCACTTGTGACGCGTGGCGCGGCTGCGACCTCGCCACAAACGTGGGGGGGCATGGTCCACGCCGCCCCCGCTTTGCGGGGCACACCCATCCGCAGCCTGTGGTGCCTGGCCTAGCATCAATCCCATCCCGCTGACACATGCCCGCCCGGCCAAGGGCTGGCAGCAGCGTGAGAACAGGGAGCACACCGCATGAACAACCCGCAGGCAGAGGCGCCGATGCAAGACAACCTGAGGCGGATGACCGAACCCGACAACCCGCACGAGACGCCGGACGTCGCCGCGCTGCGCACGGCACTTCAGGCGGTGGAAAAGGCAGAAGCCTCGGCGTCGTCTCACGCGTTGTGCCATGCGTGGCTGCGGGTGGGCCAGTGCTGGCGTGTCATGCACGCACCACAAGAGGCCCACAACAGCCTGCGCAACGCCTTGCGCGAGGCACGTACCACCCGGCGCGGGCATGAGCTGGTGCAGGTGCTGTGCGAGATGGCCGAAAACACCTGCGACCTGGCCGACGCACAGCCAGAGCCATCACCCGAGTGGCTCAGGATGTCGCGCGACAAGGCGCGCGACGAGGTGTTCGAGGCCAGCACCTGGTTGCTGCGGGGCGAGGCCAGTGCCGACGCCGCCCACACGCTGCTGCGCCTGAGCGACGTGCTCAACCGCTGTGGCGACCACGACGACGCCACCGTGCTGCAGGCACGGGCCATCGGGTGGATGGCCACCTGCCCGGCTGAACACTGAGGCCCTGACGCTGAGGGCGTCACGCCCTCAGCAGTGGCTCAGCAGCCGTTCAAGCACCCTCTGGGCACGCACTCAGCGCGCCAACACCGGCGCCAGCGCCTTGCCGGTATGGGTGTCACGCGAGACGACATATTCGGGCGTGCCCTCGGCCACGACACGTCCGCCAGCCTGGCCGCCTTCCGGTCCCAGGTCCAGCACCCAATCGGCCTCGGCAATCAGGTCCAGGTCGTGTTCGATCACCACCACGCTGTGTCCGGCATCGACCAGGCGGTGCAAGACCTTGATCAGCCGTTCGACATCGGCCATGTGCAGGCCCACCGTGGGCTCGTCCAGCACGTAGAGCGTGTGCGGGGCCTTGTTGCCGCGGCGCGTCACATCGTCGCGCACCTTGCTCAGTTCGGTCACCAGCTTGATGCGCTGGGCCTCACCGCCTGACAAGGTGGGTGAAGGCTGCCCGAGCGTGAGATAACCGAGCCCGACATCCTTCAACAGCTGCAGCGGGTGCGACACCGCGGGCATGCTGGCAAAGAACTCCACGGCCTCGTCGACTTCCATCTGCAGGACGTCCCCGATGCTCTTGCCGCGCCAGGTGACGGCCAGCGTCTCGGGGTTGAAGCGGGCACCATGGCACTGGTCGCAGGAAACCTTGACGTCCGGCAGGAAGCTCATCTCGATGGTGCGCAGGCCCTGCCCTTCGCAAGCCGGGCAGCGGCCGTCGCCGGTGTTGAAGCTGAAGCGCCCCGCCGCATAGCCCCGGGCTTTGGCTTCCAGCGTTTCGGCAAACAGCTTGCGGATGGTGTCCCAAAAACCGATGTAGGTGGCCGGGCAGGAGCGAGGCGTCTTGCCGATCGGTGTCTGGTCAACTTCGAGCACCCGGTCGATGGTCTCGAACCCCGCCAAGCCTGCGCAGCCTACCCAGGCAGGAAACCGCCCGGCTGCCTGCGCATCGCGGCCCGCCTTGCTGGCGCGCTGCGCCACCGCTGCAGCGACATTGGTCAGCAGCACATCACGCGCCAAGGTGCTCTTGCCAGAACCCGACACCCCCGTCACCACCACCAGGCGGCGCAGCGGGACGCTCACGTCCACAGCCTGCAGGTTGTGCAGCCGGGCACCGTCCAGGTGCAGTGCGGGTTCCTCCAGCGCCGTGCCCACCGGGCGACGTGGCTGAACGGGATGCTGCATCGGGTGCGCCAGGCAGCGCCCGGTGAGCGAATCGGGCGCCGCCGAGAGGTCGGCCGCGCTGCCAGTGGCCACCAGTCGGCCACCTCGCTTGCCGGCGCCCGGGCCGATGTCGATGATGTGGTCTGCACGGCGGATGGTGTCTTCGTCGTGTTCGACGACCACCAGCGTGTTGCCCTTGTCCCCGAGGCGTTTCAGGGCGTTCAGCAGGATGCCGTTGTCCCGCGGGTGCAGGCCGATGGTGGGCTCGTCCAGCACGTAGCACACGCCCTGCAGGTTGCTGCCCAGCTGCGCGGCCAGCCGGATGCGCTGGGCCTCACCACCGGAGAGCGTGGGCGCAGCGCGGTCCAGCGTGAGGTAGCCCAGACCCACCTCCTCGAGAAACTGCAGGCGGTTGCCGATCTCCGTCAAGACATCACGGGCGATGCCGGCTTCACGGCCTTCCAGCGCCAACGACTCGACCCAGCTACGCGCCTCGCTCACCGAGCGCTCGGCGATGTCGCTGATGGGAACACCGGCGAAGGTCACCGCCCGCGATGATGCGTTCAGCCGTGAACCACCGCAATCCGGGCAGGTCTCGTCCGTCAAACCTTCGACCTCCGCCTCCTCGGCGGGGAAGCTCATCTCGCGGCCCTTGTCCTCGTCGTTGCGCACGCTGTCGTCGTAGGCCTTGCGTTGGTCACGGGTCAAGCTCAGGCCGGTGCCCACGCAGCTGGGGCACCAGCCATGCTTGCTGTTGTAGCTGAACATGCGAGGGTCCAGCTCGGGGTAACTGGTGCCGCATTCTGGGCAGGCGCGCTTGGTGGAAAACACCTTCACGCTGCCAATGTGAGCCGTGGTGTCGCCGCTGTCCATCGCCTGGGCCAAGCCGTCCAGCGGCTGAAGCAGGTGCAGCACGCCCTTGCCCAGCTCCAGCGCCTTGCTCAACGCAAGACGCAGTGCAGCCTCGTTCTGCGGGTCGACCACCATGTCGGCCACAGGCAGCTCCAGCGTGTGCTCCTTGAAGCGGTCCAGGCGGGGGAATGGGTCGAGCTTGAGGAACTCGCCGTCCACCCGCAGGTGGCTGTGGCCGCGGGCCTTGGCCCACTTGGCCAGATCGGTGTACACACCCTTGCGGTTGACCACCAGCGGCGCCAGCAGCCCCACATGCTGGCCCTTGTGCTCACGCAGCAGCTGCGCGGCAATGCTCTCCACGCTTTGCGGCCTGACCTCGGCACCGTCGTGGATGCAGTGCTGCAGACCCAGCTTGACCCACAGCAGGCGCAGGAAGTGCCAGACCTCGGTGGTGGTGGCCACCGTGCTCTTGCGCCCGCCGCGCGACAGGCGCTGCTCAATGGCCACCGTGGGCGGAATGCCCCGCACGGCATCCACTTCGGGCCGCCCGGCCGGCTGGACGATGCTGCGCGCGTAGGCGTTCAGGCTCTCCAGGTAACGGCGCTGGCCCTCGTTGAAGAGGATGTCGAAGGCCAACGTGCTCTTGCCCGAACCCGACACGCCGGTCACCACGTTGAAGCGCCCGCGGGGGATGTCCACGTTCAGCGACTTCAGGTTGTGCTCGCGCGCATTGACGATCTGGATGCACTCATCAGACGCACCGGGCTGCAGCGGCTGTGCCCGATACGGCACCACGCGCTCGGTGGCCTGCTGCCCCAGGCTGAGGTCATAGTCGCGCAGCGCAGCGCCGGTGTAGGAGGTGGGGTGCGCGCGCAGCGCCTCCGGCGTGCCCACCGCCACCAGCTCACCCCCGGCCTCGCCGCCTTCCGGGCCGAGGTCGATGATCCAGTCGGCCGCCCGGATGACGTCCAGGTTGTGCTCAATCACCAGCAGCGAATGGCCGGCGTCCAGCAGCTTGCGCAAGGCGCGCATCAGCTTGGCGATGTCGTCGAAGTGAAGCCCGGTGGTGGGCTCGTCAAACAGGAACAAGGTGCCCTTGCGGGCCACGCGCTGCAGCGGCGACGAGGCGGCCTCCGCCAGAAAGCCGGCCAGCTTCAGGCGCTGGGCCTCACCACCGCTGAGGGTGGGCACCGGCTGCCCCAGCCGGACGTAGTCCAGGCCGACGTCCACGATGGGTTGGAGCTTGGCAATCACCTCGCGGTCGGCGGCAAACAGGTTGACGGCCTCGCTGACGGTCAGCTCCAGCACATCGGCCACATTGAGCTGGCGCGGGCCGCGCACGATCCTGACCTCGAGGATCTCGGCGCGGAAGCGTTTGCCGTCGCAATCCGGGCAACGCAGGTACACGTCGGAGAGGAACTGCATCTCCACATGCTCGAAACCCGAGCCACCGCAGGTCGGGCAGCGCCCGTCACCGGCGTTGAAGCTGAACATGCCCGCGCCATAGCTGCGCTCCAGCGCCAGCGGCGCCCCGGCAAACAGCTTGCGGATGTCGTCAAAGGCGCCCACATAGCTGGCAGGGTTGCTGCGGGCCGTCTTGCCGATGGGGCTCTGGTCCACAAAGACGGCATCGGCCAGCCAGTCGGCGCCCAGCAGCGTCTCAAAGGCGCCGGGAGACTCCGTGGCCTTGCCGAAATGGCGGGCCAGCGCAGGGTACAGCACGTCCTGGATCAAGGTGCTCTTGCCGGAGCCGGAGACCCCGGTCACACACACCAGGCGCTGCAGCGGCAGCTCCACCGTGACACCGCGCAGGTTGTGTTCGCTGACGTTCTGGATGATGAGACGGGGCGTGTTGGCCTCGACCAGGCGCCTGAAACCCAGGCCCACGGTCTTGCGCGCACCCAGGTAGGCACCCGTGAGCGTGTCGGCACTGCGCGCGGCGTCGGGCGTGCCGTCAAAGACGATCTGCCCACCCCGTTCGCCAGGGCCGGGACCCATGTCGATGAGTCGGTCGGCGGCCAGCATAACGGCCGGGTCGTGTTCGACCACCACCAGCGTGTTGCCGGCATCGCGCAGCCGGTGCATGGCCTGCACGATGCGGTTCATGTCGCGCGGGTGCAGGCCGATGCTGGGCTCGTCCAGCACAAACATCGTGTTGACCAGCGAGGTACCGAGTGCGGTGGTCAGGTTGATGCGCTGCACCTCGCCGCCGCTGAGGGTGCGGCTCTGGCGGTCGAGGGTGAGGTAGCCCAGGCCGACATCGCAGAGGTATCTCAGGCGCGTGCGAACTTCGTCCAGCAGCAGCTTCAGTGCCTCGTCGGCCGCACTGGCCGACAGCTGCAGGGTATCGAAGAAGCGGCGCAGCCGCTCGATGGACAGCTGCATCAGGTCATGCAGGCTGAGACCGGGCAGCGATTGCAGCTGCTCGCGGCTCCAGCCCACACCCACCGGCATGAAGCGGCTGGTGGTCGCCAGCACGGCATCGGCACACTCGCGGCTGCCGATGCGCCACAGCAGCGCTTCGGTCTTCAGGCGCGCACCACCGCACGCGGTGCAGGGTGTGTAGCTGCGGTACTTGGACAAGAGCACGCGGATGTGCATCTTGTAGGCCTTGCTCTCCAGGTAGCCGAAGAAGCGCCGCACGCCATACCACTGCTTGTTCCACTGCCCGCTCCAGTGGGGAGAGCCTTCGACAACCCACTCACGCTGGACCGGCGTGAGCTGGCTCCAGGGGGTGTCGCGGGGAATGCCGGCGTCGCCGGCATGTCGCATCAGGTCGTCCTGGCACTCGGCCCAGGCCGGCGTCTGCAGCGGCTTGATGGCGCCATTGCGCAGGGTCTTGCGGTGGTCAGGGATGACCAGGCCCAGGTCCACGCCGATGACCCGGCCGAAGCCCCGGCAGGTGTCACACGCGCCGAAGGCCGAGTTGAAGCTGAACAAGGCAGGTTGCGGATCGGCATAGCGGCGGTCGGATTCCGGGCAGTGCAGGCCAGTCGACCAGCGCCAAGGGGTCGGTTCATCGCCGACAAATACGTTCAGCCGGCCGCTGCCGCGCTTGAGCGCCATCTCGATGGCCTCCATCACACGCACCGGTTCGGCGCTGCTGAAGCGGAAGCGGTCGGCCACCACCTCCAGGCGCTTGCGGTTGCCTTCGACGTGTTCTGCCTGGACCCGGGTGAAGCCGCTGGCCGCCAACCACTGTTCCTGCTGTTCGGCGCTGGTGTCGGCGGGCAGCTCGACCGGGAAGGTCAGGACAAGGCGAGGGTCCTGTGCGGCTGAGGCGCGCTGTTGGAGGTCGTCGAAGATGCTCTGCGGGGTGTCGTGCCGCACGGGCAGCGCCGTCTGGGCGTCGAAGAGGTTCGCGGCCCGTGCAAACAGCAGCTTGAGGTGGTCGTTGAGCTCCGTCATGGTGCCCACCGTGCTGCGGCTGGTGCGCACCGGGTTGGTCTGGTCGATGGCGATGGCCGGGGGCACACCGTCCACCTTGTCAACCGCCGGGCGGTCCATCCGCTCAAGGAACTGCCGCGCGTAGGCGCTGAAGGTCTCGACGTAGCGGCGCTGGCCCTCGGCGTACAAGGTGTCAAAGACCAGGCTGGATTTGCCGGAACCGCTGGGCCCGGTGAAGACCGTGAGTTCCCCGGTGCGGATGTCCAGGTCCAGGTTCTTCAGGTTGTGCTGACGCGCGCCACGGATACGAATCAAGCCTTGAGACATCAGGTGCTCAGCAGTGCAGGTTGGCCAGAGGAACCGGCCAGTATAGGCACCCGCCGATGATCAGGCCGCCAGTGGGACCATCAGCCGCTGGGTACAGCCGAGCTCTGGCGAACCGGTGCAAACCAGGGTCACGCCGATGCTCTGGGCGAGCCGCTGGTTACCCGCTTCGTCGCGCTGGCGCGAGGACTCGTCTTGGCCGGAATCGCTGATGCTGAGCAAGGCATGACCGTCATCGCGTTCCAGCGCGATGTGGATCTGACGCCGGCTGGGAGATTCGGCCTGCAGCGCCTGCAAGGCCTGCCCAAACAGGCGGTGCAGCAGCTGCTCGAGCACCAGAGGGTCAGCCAGCACCTGGCAGGGCTCAGGCTCAATGCGCAACTGGCAATGGACACCCAGCCTGTCAGCGCCCAGCTTGA
This sequence comes from Rubrivivax sp., assembly GCA_021298085.1. GTDB lineage: Bacteria > Pseudomonadota > Gammaproteobacteria > Burkholderiales > Burkholderiaceae_C > Rubrivivax. The sequence continues at coordinate 58,093 of JAJTDE010000002.1, read as the reverse complement.
GGAGGTCCACCGCGTCCAGCAGCAGGTCATCCAGCGCCACGGGCTGGATATGCGTGTCACTGCCCTGCCCGTCTTCCAGCTTGCGGCGCATGCCGTCGATCACCGCCGAGGTGCGGCGCGCCTGCCGGGACGCATCGCGGATGGCGCCGCGGGCCACGGTCAGCTCAGGCGGTTCGATGTCCAGCTCGCGCAGGGTCACCATCAGCGGGGTGGTGAGGCTTCGGCCCCCGCCGGTCGCCGGGAACCCGCCTGCGCGGGCGCGGCCGGCGCTGGGTTCGGGCAGGTCGGAATCGAGGAAGTTGGTGCTGAGGGTCAGCGTGTCCCCGGGCAAGCCTCGGCGGGACGTGCCACGGCGCAGCACCATCAGCGCGGCCGCGCCAAGGGTCAGCAGGGTGGTCAGCAGGCTCCAGCTGGCCAGTTCACGCCACGGCAATGCAGTCCAACCCAGGCGCCGAACGGCCACCAGGTCCAGCCCGAGTTCTTCCTGGGCCAGGCGCTGGCGGTAGCCAAAGCGCCAGCCACCGGTTTCGTCGGCCAGGCCGGCTGCGGCGCGCACCAGCGGCAGCTGCTGTCCGTCGTGTTCCAGGCGTGCCCAGACGTCGCCTCGGCCGGCAAAGGGTTCCGTGGCGCCTTTGACCGGTGCCACGCGCAGGCCAAACTGCACGGCCACGCTGGCGTTACCTTGCTGGCGCACCATCCAGTAGTGCCCGCCGGGGAGATCGAGGGCGGTGGCCACGGCCCGCCCGCTGCGCAGCGAGCGAGCATCCGCCGCTCCAAGGGCATCGCGGAGCTCGGCCGGCCAGGGGTTCTGGGCGTCACGCCGCAGCCACTGCAGCGGTGACTCCTCCGGCGACTTGGGCGCCACCACCATGCCTGGCGAGCTGGCCAGGGCATCGGCCAAAAATTCATGCTGCCGCAACTGCTGAGCGATGAGGCGGTGCAGGCCCTGGGCCTCCAGCACAAACTCCACACGCTCGTGCTCCAGCTCCGTCTGCAAGACCACCGCGCAGCCGGCGGCCGTCACGGCCAGCCACGCGGCTCCCAGAAAAAACCAATGGCGCTTGGGCGCTTGCATCCGTCGATTCTGCCCGCAAGCGGGCGCGGATCAAGACCCCTGCAAGAACCGTTCGACGATGGCAAATTGCTCAGGGGTGTTCAGCGCCGGCGCATGCCCGCAGCCGCTGACCTCCACCACCAGCGCGCGCGGGCCACGCTGGCGCATGGCTTCGGTGGTCTCGCGCAGCAGCAAGTCAGAGTGTTCACCCCGCAGGCACAGCACGGGAAGGTCTAGCGAATCCCACTCCGCCCAGCGCTCATAGTCCGCCGGCTCGTGGATGAACTGTTGCACCATGGCCGGGTCGTAGTGCGGCGTCACCCGGCCGTCGGGCAGACGCCGCACGGAGGTCTCGGTCAGGCGGCGCCACTGGTCGTCACTGAGCCAGCCGTAGGGCTTGTAGACCTGACGGAAGTAGGCCTCGAGTTCACTGACGGTGGCAAACGAGGCCGGCTGCCCGGCGTAGCTGCGAATTCGCTCGATGGCAGCCAGAGCCAGGCTCGGGCCGTTGTCATTCAGGACCAGGCGCTGGATGCGTCCACGCAGAGGCCCGGCCGCCGCCACCATGCCGATGGCCCCGCCCATGGACGTGCCCAGCCAGTGGCAGCGTTCAATCCGCAGGGCGTCCAGCCAGGCGGTGGCCTGCCGGACATAGAACGCCAGGTTGTATTCGGACGGCGGGTCCGGGCTCCATTGGCTGAGCCCGCGGCCCAGCGTGTCAGGGCACAGGACGCGCCAGCGGGTACTCAGGTGCTGGGCAATGTCGTCCATGTCGCGCCCCGTGCGCGCCAGGCCATGCCAGGCCACCACCACCGGTGCATCAGGCGCACCCCATTCGGTGTAGTGCAGTTCACGGTCCAGCACGCGGAGGTAGCAGGAGCGCCCTGAGCGGTTGGCCACCGCCATCATGATGCCCCCCTTTGGCCCATGCGCCGGGCCAGGCTCCAGGCACGCAGGCGCCCGACGATGCCTGTCGGGAAATGGTAGACCGAGAGCACAAACAGCACGCCCAGCCACAACAGCCAGCGGTCGGGCGTCATCACGGCGGGCAGCAACGGCAGGCCGTCCACCAGTGTGTTGGCCAGCTTGAGCAGGTCCTGCAGGTAGTTCTGGGCCAGCACAAACAGCACGCTGCCCACGATCGCTCCGTACAAGGTGCCCATGCCGCCGATCACGACGATCAGCAGCACATCCAGCATGATTTCGAAGCTCAGCGTGGTGTCGGGCCCGGTGTAGCGCAGCCACAGCGCCAGCAGAGCACCGGCCAATGTCGCCACGGCCGCGCTGATGACGTTGCTCAGGGTGCGGTAGACCACCAGCCGGTAGCCGATGGCCTCGGCGCGGAAGTCGTTCTCGCGGATGGCCTGAAGCACCCGCCCGAAGGGTGAGTTGACCACCCGCAGCAGGCACAGGAACGTCACGGCGACGGCGACGAACAGCAGCCAATACGTCAGGTGGCGGCCGTCGAGCTCCCAGGGCAGGCCCAGCATCTGCGACCACTCGAAGCTGGGCGAGAGCCACTGCGGGTTCTTGAAGGTCAGCCCGTCTTCGCCACCCGTGAACTCCGAGAGCTGCGAGGCCAGCGTCTGGAAGGCGGACGCCACCGCCAGCGTGATCATGGCAAAGAAGATGGCCTTCACCCGCAGGCTGAACAGCCCAATCAGCAGGCTCAGCAGCAGGGAGGCCACCAGCGCCAGCACCAGGCCGATGCCGACGCTGGCAAACCCCGGGCCGAGCTTGCTGCTGGCAATGGCCACGCCATAGGCACCGATGCCAAAGAACATGGTGTGCGCAAAGCTGACGATCCCCGTGTAGCCCAGCAGCAGGTCATAGCTGGCCACCAATAGGATGAAGATCAGCATCTTGGCGGCGACACCCAAGGCCTTGCTGCCGGGGAACAGCAGCGGCGCCAGCGCCAGCGCCAGCACGATCAGCACCAGAGCCAGCGCCAGCAGCCGGTTGCGCGGGAGGTCATGGGACAGCAGGCGCAGCATCATGGTTGGCAGGGTTCAGCGGTTGGTGACCGGGTACAGGCCCCGCGGGCGCCACAGCAGCACAGCCACCATGAGCGCGATGTTCGAGAACAGCGCCACCTTGGGCACCAGGAAGCCGGTGTAGTTGGCCATCAGGCCCACCAGCAGTGCGCCGACAAAACAGCCCAGGGTGCTGCCCAGCCCGCCGATGATGATGACGATGAAGATCAGCACGTTGACCTGCGCGCCAATCAGCGGGGTCACCGTCTGCTGGTACAGGCCCCAGAGCACGCCGCCCAGCCCGGCCAGTGCCGAACCGGCCACAAACACGCCCACAAACAGGCGCTTGATGCGGTAGCCCAGGCTTTCCACCATCTCGCGGTTTTCCACACCCGCGCGGATCAGCAGGCCGACTTTCGTGCGGTTGAGTGTCCACAGCAGCACCGCAAACACCAGCAAGCCCACCACCACCGCCAGGACGCGGTACTTCTCGATGGCCGCGTCGCCCAGCAGGAACGAGCCACGCAGGGTCTCGGGCAGCGGCAACGGCTTCTGGTCAGGCCCCCAGATGACCTTGATCAGCTCCTCGCCGATGATGGCGCCGCCCATGGTGATGAGGATCTGCTTCAGGTGCTGGCCGTACACCGGCCGCACCATCCAGCGCTCGAACACCACCCCCACCAGGGCCGCCACCAGCATGGCCGCGAGCATCGCCGTGAGGATGGCCGACAGGTTCAGCGCAAAGGAGGGCGCCACGGCCCAGGCTGTCACCGCCGGCACGCCGGTCATCACCGTCACCGCGATGAACGCGCCGGTGGCAATGAACACGCCATGCCCGAAATTGAGCACGTCCATCAGCCCGAAGACCAGCGTCAGGCCCGACGCGATGATGAAGATGATCAGGCCCATCGCCAGGCCGGCGGCGGTCAGCGTGAGCCAGGTCGACGGGCTGCCGACCAGGGGCAGCGCCAGCAGGGCCAGCGCCACCAGCACCCACAGCGGTCTGGCATCAAACGGGCTCTTCGGAACGGCGGCCACCCCTCCGGTGGGCGCGGCGGCCTTGGCCGGAACGGTGTTCATTGGTGCGCTCCCAGCGAAAGGCCCAGCAGTTTCTGCTGCAAGGCGTCGTCGGCGGCCAGATCGGCCATGCGGCCACGGTGCACGATGCGGCCATCATCCATCACCGCCACGGAGTCACCCAGCGCCCGCGCCATGCTGAAGTTCTGCTCCACCAGCAGGATGGTCGTGGATTCGGCCTTCAGTTCGCGCAGGCACTGCACCAGGTTGTTGATGATGGACGGCGCCAGCCCCTTGCTGGGCTCGTCGATCAGGATCAGCCGCCGTGGCTCGATGATGGCGCGGGCCACCGCCAGCATCTGCTTCTGGCCACCCGACAGCTTGCCGGCCGGGTGCAGCCAGAAGGTCTTCATCGGCGGGAAGAAGCGGAAGATTCTGTCCAGCCGCTGGTTGTCCATCGCCTCCACCCGGGGCGCCGAACGCGCGGCCAGGAGCAGGTTGTCCTTGACGGTGAGGTCGGCAAAGATGCCCATGCTCTCGGGCACGTAGGCCACACCCGCGGCAGCAATGTCAGGGGTGGCCCAGCGCTGGATGTCCTGCCCGCCCAGCCGGATGGTGCCGCGGCTGGCGCTCCACAGGCCCATGATGGTGCGCAGGGTCGAGGTCTTGCCCGCGCCATTGCGGCCCAGCAGCACCGTGACCTCACCAGCGGGCACCGAGAAGGCCACGCCATGCAGGATGTGGTACGAGCCCACGTGCGTGTGGACCCCCTCCAGTTCGAGCAGCGGCGTGGTCATGCTGATGATCCAGCGGGCAACGCGTCGCCAGGCACGGCGTCCAGTGCGGTGCCCAGGTAGGCCTGCTGCACCACCGGCGATGCAATCACCGCCGAGGGCTCGCCATCGGCCACCAGCTGGCCGTTGACCAGCACCACGATGCGGTCACTCAGCTCGCGCACCACATCCATCTTGTGCTCCACCAGCAGGATGCAGCGGTCCTTGCGGGCCTTCAGCGAACGGATCAGTTCCAGCACCACTGGCACCTCATCCACGCTCATGCCGGCCGTGGGTTCGTCGAACATGTAGACCAGCGGGTCCAGCGCCATCAGAACGGCCACCTCCAGCTTGCGCTGGTCGCCATGCGGCAGTGCCGCGGCCAGGCTGCCGGCCTTGTCCTGCAGGCGGACGCTGGCCAGCAGTGACTGGGCCTCGTCGATCCACTCGCGGCGGTCCAGCCAGATGCGCAGCAGGTCAAGCCCGGCCTTGCCGCGGCCCTGCTCCCGGGCCTGCACGGCCAGCCGAACGTTTTCCTGCACCGTGAGGTTGGGAAACAGCTGGGTCAGCTGGAAGGCCCGGCCCAAGCCCTGGCGTGTGCGCAGCGGGGCCGGCAAGGCGGTGATGTCACGCCCCTGGAGCAGCACACGGCCCTCGCTGGCCGCGAGCTGCCCCGACACCAAGTTGAAGTACGTCGTCTTGCCAGCGCCGTTAGGCCCCACGATGGACGTCAGCGTGCCCGCATCAAAGCGGCAGGAGACATGGTCCACCGCGACGTGTCCGCCGAAGCGGACCGTCAGCTCACGGGTTTCGAGCATGGGCGCAGGCAGGCAGGGCTGGACGTGCAGTCGGTGCAGCTCAGCGCTTGTTGCGGATCGGCACGTTCATCTGCTCGGCCTTGATCACCTGGACCAGTTCAGGCACGCCCCAGGCAAAGGCGGGGTCGACCTTGATGCGGAAATGGAACATGTCCTGCATGGCCTGGTGGTCTTCCTTGCGGAAGGTCATCTTGCCCTTGGGCGTCTCGAAGCTCATGCCCTCCATGGTGGCGATGAGCTTGTTGGTGTCGGTATCGCCCTTGGTCTTCTTCAGCGCTTCCACCACCGCAATGGCCGCGCTCATGCCACCTGCGGTGAAGAAGTCGGGCGGGCTCTTGAACTTGGTGTAGTGGTTGGCCACCAGCCACTCGTTGACCGGGTTCTTGGGAATGGCGAAGTAGTAGTAGGTGGCGCCTTCCATGCCCGGGAACTGCTTGTAGGCGGCCATCGCCGGCAGGATGTTGCCGCCGGTGGCGATCTCGATGCCGAAGCGCTTGAGGTCGAGGTCGGCGATCTTGAAGGGGTTGCCACCGCCGCCGGCCCAGATGATCCAGATCACCTTGCGGCCAGGCTGGTCCTTCAGCTTGTCGATCAGGCGCTGCGCGGCGGCGGTGAAGTCGCTCGTCGCCACGGGCAGGTATTCCTCGTGGACGATCTTGGCCGTCTTCACGCTTTCCTTGAAGGCCTTCACACCATCGCGGCCGAAGGCGTAATCCTGGGCCAGTGTGGCGATGGTCACACCCGGCTTGTCCAGCGCCACCGCGTTGCTGATGGCGTCCTGGCTGGAATTGCGGCCGGTGCGGAAGATGTACTTGTTCCACTTGTCGCCGGTGATGCTGTCGGCCACCGCGGGCTCCACCAGCAGGATCTTCTTGTACTCCTCGGCCACCGGCAGCATGGCCAATGCCACGCCGCTGCTGGTCGGGCCGACGGCGATGTCGGCCTTGTCGTCACCGTAGGCCTGGGCCAGCAGGTTCTTGCCCAGGTCAGGCTTGCCCTGGTCGTCCTTCTCGATGACCACCAGCTTCTTGCCGCCGACCATCATGGTGCCGCCGGTTGCGTAGTCCAGGCCCATCATGAAACCGGTGGCTGTCTGCTTGCCGTAGGCCTCCAGCGGGCCGGTCTTGCTGTGGATGTGGGCGATGCGGATCTCATTGCCCTTGGCCTGTGCGAAGGCCGGGGAAGCGCCCAGTGCGGCAAAGCCCAGGCCAGCGGCCAGGCCGGCAGCCAGCAAGGGTCGGCGGGTTGTCTTGTGCAAATGCGTCATGGGCCTGTCTCCGTGGAAGGAGGGTTGTGTCGGATCTGCAGTCACACGGTGGACTGCTGGGCTGTACGGTGCAATCGGCGTGCCAGGCCGTGGGAGACACCCGCCAGGCGCTCACCGTGTCAGCTGCCGCACCAAACGTCCGGGTTTACGCGCAGCACCAGGCCATCGTCGGCCCTCGAAACGCCGCATGTGGCGACTGCGATTCCGACAGGTGCCGGAACATCAGACACATCAGCGGGCCGCCGCTTCACACACGATCGCCACCAGGGCCTCAGGCATGCTGACCATCGGGCAGTGCCCTGTGGGCAGTTCGTGAACGGTCCAACCAGGTTGCTGCCGAACCCGTTGTCGCATGGCGTCGATGGTGGGGTAGGCGGGTGCCGTGCAGTCCACGAAGCTGCGCGGCACGCGCGCCCAGGCGTCACCGTCGAAGTGCAGCGGTACGCGGTACATGCCAAAGGGGTGGGGCACCTGCCGACGCAGCAGCCAATCGCGGTCTTCGCCGGCGAGCCCGAAGCCATCGGGGTCGGGCGGTGGCAAGGCGTTGTCGTGGGCGGCCGCGGCCGCCAGGCGCGCCTGCACCACTTCTGGCGGGTGACCGGCACCCCAGCCTTCGCCAGGCACAGGCACCATGGCATCCACGTACACCAGGTGCCCAAGCCGGCCGGGACCGCGCTGCAGCAGTGCATCGGCCACCCCCGTGATGACCATCCCGCCGTAGCTGTGTCCCACCAGGGTGATGTCAGAGAGCTCTTCCGCATCGATCAACGCCAGGACGTCCTGGACATGGTCGTGCAGGCTGATGCCGGGGTGGCGCAGATGGGCCCGGTCGCCATCACCCGTGAGCGTGGCGGCATGAACCTCGTGCCCGGCGGCACGCAGCGGCGCCAGCACGCGGCGCCAGATCCAGGCGCCACCCCAGGCACCATGCACCAGAACGATGGGTGATGGCATGTCAACGGGCTTTCGGTGGGTTGATGGGTCTACCGTGGTGGCCAACAGACTGCCTGCGCCATGGCGCAGTGTCTCAGCCCTTGTTCATGGCCTGCAGGGCGGGATACCGCTCCAGACGGTCATAGAACGCAGCCCGCGACAAGCCCAGCAGGCGAGCGGCGGCCGCCCGGTTGCCATGGCTGGCCTGCAAGGCGCGGGCCATGGCGCCCTGCTCCAGTTCGGCCACCTGCTCGTGCAGAGGGCGTTCAGCGGCCGGCATCGGGGGCGATGCGGGCACCGCGGTAGGCAGTGGCGGCCCCAAACCCGGCGGAACCGCACCCGCGGCCAGCTTGGACGGCAAACGCTCGAAATGAAAGGCATGTAGCAGCAGATCGTCGGTCATCAGCGCCGCCTGCTCCAGGGTGTTGCGCAGCTCACGGATATTGCCCGGCCAATCGTGGGACATCAGCCGCTCCAACCCATCGGGCGCCAGCGCACGCGTCGCCAAGCCGCTGCGGCGCGCGATGTCTTCCAGCAGCGTCTCGGCGAGCGCTTCGATGTCGTCCAGGCGCTCACGCAGCGGTGGCACATGGATGGGCAGGACATTCAGCCGGTAGTACAGGTCGGCCCGGAAGCGGCCGTCGGCCAACATCGCCGGAAGGTCTCGGCTGGTCGCCGCGATGACCCGCACATTGATGCGTTCAAGCCGGTTGGAGCCGATGGGCTCCACTTCCTGTTCCTGCAGGACGCGCAGCAGCTTGGACTGCAAGGACAGGGGCAGGTCACCGATCTCATCCAGAAACAGGGTGCTGCCGTCGGCCAGCTTGAACTTGCCCTCGCGGCCCCGGCGGTCGGCGCCGGTATAGGCGCCCGGCGCGACACCAAAACACTCGGCTTCCAGCAGGTTCTCCGGAACCGCCGCCACGTTCAGCGCGATGAAGGGTCGGGCCGAGCGGGCGCTGGCGGCGTGGATGGCCTGGGCCAGCACTTCCTTGCCGGTGCCTGTCTCGCCCAGCAGGAGCACCGTGGCATCGGCAGCGGCCACGCGCCGGGCCTGGCGCTTGACCTCCAGCGCCGCCGAGCTGCTGCCGATGAAACTGGCGATGCTGTACTTGGGCCGACGCTGGGCCGCCAGTTGCTGTCGCGCCTGGTCCAGCTGGGCCTGCAGGCGGCTGAACTGCGTGATCAGCGGCTGCATGGTGGATTCCGGGTGATCCAGCAGCACCAGCCCGAGTGCGCCGATCACATGGCCCGAAGGGTCCCGCAAGGGCAGGCGGCTGACAAGAAAGGTGCCCGCCTGGTTGGTCAGAAGGTCCACCAGGATGGGCCGGCCGGTTTCGATGACCTGGGCCATCAGCGTATTTGGCACCACTTCCTCGACCCGCCGGCCGACAAACTGGGCTGCGTCATCAAAGCCCAGGGCCGGCAGAAAGTTCTTGTAGCCCTCACTGACCCAGACGATGCGGTGCTCGCGGTCCACCACCAGCATGCCCATCGCAGCCTGGGCAAACGCATCGAACATGCTGTCGGCGGCCAGCTTCAGCAGCCCCTGGGCATCCCCCGGGAAACCGGCCAGCACCCGTTGCACAGGGGCTACAGCGGCAGCGGAGCGGTCATGGGCGGGACAGGCCGGCATGGCACAACCCGGCGTCCGCTCACCATCGGGTGACGCGAGGTCAGGCGCGGGTGGAGCCGTCATCTGCATGCTGTCGAATGTATCAACCCCCAGGCCGGGCAGAATAGCGGGCTTTGCCGGGATGCGGGTTCAGGCCTCCCGGCACCAGCTTCAGAACGTTTGAAAAGGACGAGACATGTTGGATGACCAGGACGAAGGCGCACGCATCGGCGTGTGGGTGGCGCTCGGTGTGGTGGCGATGCTGCTGTTCGGGCTGATCTTCGGCCTGGCTTGGCGCAGCATTCAGGCACCCAAGCCCGCGGCCAAGCCGGCAGCGGTTGCGGCGCCATCAGCCATGCCCGCCGCACCGGCCGTGGCGGATGCACTGCTGGATGTACCGCTGTCAGGCGACATCATCGGTAAGGTGTACTTTGACACCGGCAAGGCTGAATTGCCGGCCGATGTGGCCCAGCCCCTGGCCGACGCGCTGGCCGCGGTGACGGCCGACCGCGACCGCAAGCTGATGCTGTCGGGCTTCCATGACCCCACAGGCGACCCCGCCATCAATGCCGAACTGGCCAAGAACCGCGCCAAGGCTGTGCGCGACGCCTTGATCGCCCGCGGCGTCGCCGCAGAACGCATCGTGCTGCGCAAGCCCGAGCAGACCGCCGCCGACGGCCCTGCCGCCGAGGCACGGCGTGTGGAGCTTCGGCTGGTCCTGCTGCCCTGAGGCCAGCGCTGAAAGGCGGGTTCAACCAGAGGTTGCCCGCTCCCGCGGGACAAGCGGGCTGAGGTAGAACCGGGGGCATTCAGACCAAGACCGCGGAGAAGACCTTGACGCAACCGATTCGGCACACCCCTGCCACCGCCCCCGACTCCCCCCTTGCGATCCGCCGACGCACCGTACTGGGCGCTGGCGCGTCGCTCGGTCTGGCCGCCAGCACCGGCGCCTGGGCCCAGGCAAGCGCCTGGCCATCCAAGCCCGTCAACATCGTCGTGCCCTTCCCCCCGGGCGGCGGCACCGACGCCTTTGCCCGCCCGCTGTTTGCGGCCATGACCCGCAACCTGGGCCGGCAGTTTGTGATCGACAACAAGGGCGGCGCGGGTGGCACCCTGGGCGCCGGGTTGGCTGCCAAGGCGGCCCCCGACGGCTACAACTTCTTCATGGGCGCCGTGCACCACGCCATTGCGCCGTCCATGTACCCCAAGCTCGACTACAACATCGAGACTGACTTTGTCCCGGTGGGGTTGGTCTCCAGCGTGCCGCAGGTGATTGTGGTGAACCCACAGAAGGTGCAGGCCACCACGCTGCCACAGTTGCTGGAATTCATCCGCAAGAACCCAGGCCGCCTGAACTACGGCTCCGCCGGCAACGGCACCTCGCACCACCTGGCGGGCGAACTCTTCAAGCTCCAGACCAAGACCTTCATCACGCACATCCCCTACCGCGGGGCCGGGCCTGCGTTGCAGGACCTGATCGCCGGTCAGGTCGACATGATGTTTGACGGGCTGGGCTCGAGCGCGGCGCACATCAAGGGTGGGCGCATCCGGGCCATCGCCGTGGCCAGCGACAAGCGCGCACCCGGTTTCCCCGACGTACCCAGCTCCCGCGAGGGCGGCGTACCCACCTACCAGGTGTCCACCTGGTACGGTATCTGGGCACCCAAGGGAACGCCCCGCGAAGCCGTCGCCGCCATGCAGGACGCCATGCGCAAGACCCTCGCCCAGGACGACCTGAAAGCCACCTGGACGGGCCTGGGTACCGACATGCCCAACCTGTGGGGCGACGATTTCGGGCGCTTTGTGAGCGCCGAAGTCAAGCGCTGGGCCGAGGTGGTGAAGAGCTCGGGCGCCAAGCTCGACTGAGCAGCACAACCCTCTGCGCCGCGGCACACTGTCGGGGCTGGGCGCCGCTACACGGTGGTGCCGGCCTCGTGCATGAGTGGCCGCCTATCCGCCATCGAGAGACGACCCTTGAACGACAACCTCTTTGTTGCGTTGCGCAACGCATTTCCGGTCGACCTGGACACCACGGCCATCGAAACCGCCGACGGTCCTGGCGCGCCGCGCCACTACACCTGGCGCGACCTTGACCGTGCCTCGGCGATGATGGCCAATCTGCTGGCTTCGCTGGACCTCCCTCCTGCCTCGCGGGTGGCGGTTCAGGTCGACAAGAGTGTCGAAGCCCTGATGCTGTACCTGGCTGTGCTGCGCAGCGGGCATGTCTTCCTGCCGCTCAACACGGCCTATCAGGCGGGTGAAGTCGAGTACTTCATCGGCAACGCAGAGCCTGCAGTCTTCGTCTGCACGCCGGGCCAGTTTGCCAAGCTCAGCACGATCGCCTTCAAGGCCGGCACGGGGCATGTGTTCACCCTGGGCGACACCATCGATGGCAGCCTGCTCGAGCGTGCTGCCGCCCACAGCGACCAGCACACGCCGGTGCACCGCCACGCCGACGACCTCGCCGCCATCCTCTACACCAGCGGCACCACCGGGCGCAGCAAGGGCGCGATGCTGTCGCACGGCAACCTGCTGAGCAACGCGCTCACTCTGAAAGCGTACTGGGGCTGGCGAAGCGCGGCCGACGGCGGTGATGTACTCATCCACGCCCTGCCCATCTTCCATGTGCACGGCCTGTTCGTGGCCAGCCACGGCGCACTGCTCAACGGCAGCCGGATGATCTGGTTCAACCGGTTTGATGCCAAGGCAACCATCGCCCGGCTCCAGGACGCGACCGTCTTCATGGGTGTGCCCACGTTGTACACCCGCATGCTGGCCGATGCCTCGCTCAACCCTGCGTCGGCTGCTGGCATGCGGCTGTTCATCAGCGGCTCGGCCCCGCTGCTCAAAGAAACCCACGACGCGTGGCGCGAGCGCACCGGCCACACCATCCTGGAGCGCTATGGCATGAGCGAAACCACGATGATCACCTCCAACCCCTACTTCGCGGCCGGCGGTGAACGGGTCGGCGGGACCGTCGGCTTTGCGCTGCCCGGCATCCAGGTGCGCATCCGCGACGAGAAGGGCGACCCGATGCGTGCCGGCGAGATCGGCGGTATCGAGGTCAAGGGGCCCAATGTCTTCAAGGGCTACTGGCGCATGCCCGAAAAGACGGCCGAGGAATTCACCACCGACCTGTTCTTCAAGACCGGCGACGTCGGCAAGATCGACGAAACCGGACGGGTCACCATCGTCGGCCGCAGCAAGGACTTGATCATCTCCGGCGGCTACAACGTCTACCCGGCGGAGGTGGAGGGCTACCTGAACGAGTGGCCCGGGGTGGCTGAAAGTGCCGTGATCGGCGTGCCGCACCCCGACTTCGGCGAAGCGGTGGTCGCAGTATTGGTGGCCAAGCCAGGGGTTTCGCTGGAGCCACAGGCGGCCGTGGAAGCCCTCAAGGGCCAGATTGCCAACTTCAAGGTTCCCAAGCGGGTGCTGGTGGTGGCCGACTTGCCGCGCAATGCGATGGGCAAGGTCCAGAAAAACGTGCTGCGCGACACACACCGCCACCTGTTCAGCCGCTGATCCCGGGGCATGGGCGATACTGACCACGTGGTTGTCTTGCAGGTGGGCGTGTGCCTCTTTCGGTGAGTGAGTCAGATGCAGTAGGCTGGGTGGCGATAGGCCGCAACGAAGGTCAGCGGCTGGTGACCTGCCTGCGGGCGCTGCAGGCGCATGGCGGCGGGCCCATCGCCTATGTGGATTCCGGCTCCACCGACGGTTCGGTGGCCTTTGCCCGCGGGATCGGCGCCGAACCCGTGGCGCTCGACATGAGCATCCCCTTCACGGCAGCACGTTCGCGCAACGCCGGCTTTGCCGCCTTGACCGAACGGTGTCCGAACCTGCGGTATGTGCACTTCATCGACGGCGACTGCGAGATCCTTCCCGGCTGGCTGGATCAGGCGCGCAGGTTTCTGGATGCGAACCCCCAGGTGGCGGCCGTCGCAGGGCGTGTCTTCGAACGCCACCCCGAGGCATCCATCTACAACCAACTCTGCCAGTACGACTGGGACGCACAAGGCCGTTTTGGTGAGGTCGAGGGATGCGGCGGGATCGTGCTGATGCGGGTGGATGCGTTTCGGGCCGTGGAGGGCTTTGACGCCGCTCTGATCGCCGGCGAAGAGCCGGAACTGTGCCTCCGATTGCGAGCCAAGGGCTGGAAGATCTGGCGGCTTGCCGTTCCCATGTGCCTGCACGATGCCGGCATGACACGCTTTTCGCAGTGGTGGCGGCGCGTCGAGCGCTCCGGCCACGCGTTTGCGGAGGGTTATGCGATGCACGGCGGGCCGCCTTTCCACCACTGTCGCGCGAACGTACGGCGTGCCTGGTTGTGGGGCGGCGTGGTACCCGCACTCACAGTAGCCGCGGCACTCTCATTGGGCTGGAAGGCCCTGGCACTGCTGCTGATCTACCCTTTACAGGCACTGAGGTTGTCGTTCAGGCCCTCGGGGCAGGACCCCTGGAATCTGCGCTGGCTGTATTCGGTGTTTGTGGTCATCGCGCGGTTTGCCGAGTTCAAGGGTGTTCTGCGCTACCGGTGGCACCGTTTCATGGGGCAGCGTTCCCGTCTGATCGAGTACAAGTGACAGCCGGCCCCGTGACTGACACCCCCTGCACCCATGTGCTGATCGTCAACTACCGCACAGCCGCACTGGCGGCGCAGGCGGTGGGCTCGGTGCTCGCCCAGCGCGACAACCTGGGCGCGAGTGCCCAGGTGCTGGTGATCGACAACCGCTCGGGTGATGGCTCGGTCGAGGCATTGCGTGCTGCGGCGCTGGCCCAGGGGTGGCCCGACACTGTTCACGTGGTGCCGCAGCCGCGAAATGGCGGCTTTGCCTATGGCAACAACCAAGGACTGCGCTGGCTGCGCGAACGCGGCTTGATGGGCAACGCGCACGTGCTGCTGCTCAATCCGGATGCCCAGCTGAAGGAGGGATGCCTCTCGGCAGCCCTGAAGACGCTGGTACAACGGCCCCGCACCGGCATCGTCGGCGTGCCGGTCTATGGCAGCAACGGTGAACGCGAGGGTTCGGCCCACCATTGGCCGAGCCCAGCCTCTGAGCTGCTGAGCCAGGCCAAGCTGGCCGTGCTGCAACGCCACTGGCCGCAGCTGGATGTGACCCCCTCGGCCCAGTTTGCGCCATCACAAGGCCAGCCCGGTGAGCCCTTTGTCTGCCAGTGGGTCTCTGGCGCCTTCTTCCTGATCCACCGCGACCTGCTGGCCGAGCTGCCAGAGATGGACGAAGGCTACTTTCTGTACTTCGAAGAGGTGGACTACTGCCGGCGCGCGCACACCCTTGGCTGGCAGGTCGTCGTGGCCAACGCCCCTGGCATCGTGCACCACGAGGGCTCGTCCACCGGCATCCAGGACACCCGCCGGCCCCGGCCAGCCTACTGGTACGACTCCCGCCGCCGTTACCTCGTCAACCACCATGGCTGGGCCGGCCTGGTGCTGGCTGACCTGTGCAGCCTCGCCGGACGTGCGTTGTTCCTGCCACGCAAGTGGCTGGGGCTGGGTGCGGCCGGCCGCAGCGACAGCCTGCCCCGGGAATACCACCGCCGCATGTTGGCCTCTGACCTGCAGGCCCTGCGCCGTGGCGGCCGCTGAGCCTGGCGATGAGGGCACCGCGCAGCCGCCAGGGCGCTGGCACGTCGCCTGGCTGGCCATCCGACCCAAGACACTGAGCCTGTCGGTGACACCGGTCGCCGTCGGCACGGCACTGGCAGTCGCCGAAGGACACCCGCTGCTGACGGTGCCCTTGACCCTGGCCGTGCTCTGCGCGCTGCTCATCCAGGTTGCGACCAACCTGCACAACGACGCGATGGATGGCGTACGAGGTACTGACGGTCCCGACCGCCTCGGGCCAGCGCGCGTGACGGCGTCAGGCTGGGCCAGTGCCAGGGCCGTCCTGTGGGCGGCCCGGCTGTGTGCCACGGCCGCACTGCTGTTCGGCGCGGCCCTGGTGTGGATCGGGGGTTGGGTGGTGATGGGGATCGGACTGGCCTCACTGGCTGCAGGCTGGTGGTACTCCGGTGGGCCCAGGCCGGTCTCACATGGTCCGCTGGGCGAAGCCTTTGTGCTCGTGTTCTTCGGCGGGGTGGCGGTGGCTGGCAGCCACTGGCTGCAGGCGGGCCACACCACCGCCGCCGCGTGGCTGGCCGGTGCCATCGTGGGCCTTCCTGCGGCGGCCGTGCTGCTGCTGAACAACCTGCGAGACCTGGACAGCGACACACGGGCCGGACGCAGAACCCTGGTGTGGCACCTGGGGCTGCGGCGCACGCGTCAGTTGCATGCGTGGCTGCTGATGGGCCCCTGCGCCCTGGTGGTCTGCCTGGCGCTGTTCTCCCAACCCGGGGTCGCGTTGGCCTGCCTGAGCCTGCCCCTGGCTTGGCAGCGGGTGCGCGCGTTGCGCAGCCGTGAACCCGGCGCCTGGCTCAATGGCGAACTGGGCGCGACGGCACGGCTCGGGCTGATCCAGGGTGTGTTGCTCTGCGCAGGCCTGCTGGCCTGTCCACATCCCTAGGAGACTGCGCGGCCAGACCTCCATCAAGGGGGCCCCAGTGTAGAGCCGGTCCACCCACTGGGGGATACTCTGTCATGGCCGATTTCCCCAGCCGGACAGGCCTGCTGCAGCGGCCGATCTCCGGCTGTATGTCCCGTGCCTTGGCGACCAAGCTGATCCATGTTGTCCTCCCCTCACCTGCGCGCGCTGATTGTCCTGATCGTGCTGGCCATGACCACGATGCTGGTCATGCGCTGGCTGTTGAAGGGCACGGAGCTCTATGAGTCGTTCGAGCGCCGCCGCACGGTATGGCTGGCCGCCACCCTGATCAGCTTCGGCATCCCGAGCTTCTATCTGGCAATGGTGATGCTGGGCGCGCTGTACCTGTGGGCCCAGCGCCGGGACCCTCAGCCCATCGGCCTGTACCTGATGTGCCTGCTGGCAGTGCCGCCCATCTCGCGCGACCTCGAAGGCTTCGGCCCCATCAACGCCCTGTTTTCGATCAACAACTTCCGCCTGCTGTCGCTCACCATCCTGCTGCCGCTGGCCTGGCGGCTGTTCACGACGCCCAAGCCCAAGGGGGCCCAGCCTCCCGCAGGGCCGCGTCTGCCAGACATCGCCGTGGTCATGTATGTGGTCTACCTGCTGCTGCTGTACTTCCCGCACGAGAGCATCACGCAGATCATGCGGCGCGGTCTGCACATGTCACTCGATCTGCTGCTGCCGTACTTCGTGGTCACGCGCTGGCTGAAGACCCGAGCCGATGTGAAGGACGCCCTGGCCGCGTTGCTGGTGACTGCCATTTTCCTGGCCCCCATCTCGCTCTTTGAACACTTCAAGGGCTGGCTGCTGTGGGGGACAGCCGCCGAATGGTGGGGCGTGCCGAACCACTTCCTGTCGCTGTACGTATTCAGAGACGCCTCCTTGCGCGCCACGGTGTCTTCCGGGCACCCGCTCGTCTGGGGCCATTACCTGGTGGTGTGTTTCGGCCTGCTGACGCTGTTCCGCGTGCAGTTCAAGCGCTTCCGGCTGGTGGTGGTCTGGGCACTGCTCAGCCTGGCGATGTATTCCACGGTGTCCCGCAGCCCCTGGCTGGCCGCGGCACTGGTGGTGCTGCTGATGGGCCTGTTCACCGGCCGCGCCATCCGCTTCTACGCGCTGGTGACCACCACAGCCGCGATCGGCTCCGCCGCAGCCCTGGCCTCACCGTGGTCGGAAAAATTCATCAACCTGCTGCCGTTCATCGGCAAGACTGACTCGGAGACCATTGATTACCGGGAGCAGATCCTCGAAACCGCCATCATGATGGTTCAGCAGAAGCCACTGTTCGGCGATGTGCACGTGCTGGAGAACCTGGAGCACCTTCGCCAGGGCCAGGGCATCATCGACCTGGTCAATGTCTATGCCGAGATGGCCATGACCTTCGGACTGATCGGGCTGGGCCTGTTCCTGACCTTCCTCCTCAGTGCGCTGGGCCATGGATTGGCACTGTGTTGGCGCAGCCGCAAGAAAGACCGCGAGATGTTCCTGATGACGGGCGCCGCGTCGCTCGGCCTGATTGGCTCGATGGTGCTGCTCGTGGCCATCTCCAACTACCTGTCGGTTCCCCTGGTCTACACCGCGCTGGCGGCCACGTTGGTGGTGATGGTCAGGCTGGGCAAGCAACCCGTGCCCACCACGGCGACCGACATGCCGCTGAAGCCCTCTGGTCCCAGCGCCAGCCGGGCCGTGGTGATGCGCTGAAGCTGCGGCGCTGAGGCACACGGCGCTGCGGATCTCGCGCGTGGCAGCGCGATTCAGCAGCCAGCCACCGCGCAGCAGTTCTCAGTCGTCATCCCGCTTGGTCCGCTGCCAGGTGGCCTTGCGGCCCCGCAGCGCATCCAGGTAGAGCGGCAGCTTGCGCAGCACGTAGGCGGGAATGGACGACAATTCTGCCGCACTGATCACGTGGCGGGCGTCGCGGTGCCACGCCCAGAGCACCGCTGTCGCCACGCTGGCCAGGCTGGCCGCCGCCAAGACAAAGGGCCACAGGCTGCTGCTCAGCAGCAGCGACGCAGCACCCGTGAGTGCGGTCAGCGCCGTCAGGACCATCACCAGGGAGGCCAGCGGCGGCACACAGATGTCCAGCGCCATCGCCAGCAGCGGCTTGTTGGCGCGCAACAGACCCCGGCCCAGCAAGGGCAGGCCCCGCGTGGCAATCATCGACAAGTGGCCGTGCTCCCAACGCTTTCGTTGAGCCTGGGTACTGGCGGCGGCCGTCGGAAAGAAGCTGTGCACGGCCGCTTGCGGGCAAAACACCGGTGCACGGCCACTCTCGGCCAGCGTCAGCCCGAGCTCGACGTCTTCGGCCAGTGCACCCGAAGCCAACGGCGCGTCCTTCACGACATCCCAGGGGATGGCCATGCCAGTGCCCATCAACTGGCACGGCAGGCCCATGCGGCGCACGCCCATCGGTCGGACCTGGTTCTTCACCAGCCAGGCGAACTCGGCCACGCGGGTCCGCAACGGCGCACCGGGCGGCGCATGCATCAGGTCCAGTGCCTGAACCGCCGTCGCGCGGTGGCTCACCTCCAGGGCCAGCCGCTCCAGCGAACCGGGCATCAGGCGGCAATCGGCGTCGAGGAACACCACGACGGCCGGCGGCTGTGGCTGCTGCTCCAGCCAACGGACACCGTGGTCCAGCGCATAGCCCTTGCCCCGCAAGCCGGCGTGCTCACGCTCGGTCACCCAGGCACCGGCCTGTCGCGCTTTCTGGGCGGTGTCGTCGCTGCAGTTGTCGGCCACCACCACGACCCTGTCGCGCGGACCCAGCTGCGGCATGACACTGGCGAGGGTTCGGCTGATACCCGCGGCCTCGTTGTGCGCCGGGATCAAGACCACCACCGGGTCACGCAGGGTCTCGGACCCGCGCTGCACAGCGGGCGAATCTGCATCGTCCGGCGTCCGTGGCAAGGGCCGCGACGCGAGCACCTGCAGCGAGAAGATTGTCGCCGGCACACCGGCTGCCACGGCCATCAGGCCCAGGGTGCCATCAACCCACATGGTTGGGCGAGGGAGCGGGCTGCGAGCCCTTGACATCCAGCAACGCAGCCTCGAACAGCCGCCGCAGCTTGGCAGCCTCGGTGCCGATGGCGTGCCGCTGCGCCACGCGCGCACGGCCCGCTTCACCCATCAGGTACCACTCGTCTGTGCCCTGCCGGAAGCTGTGTTCCATGGCGTCTGCCAGTTGTTCGACATCGCCTGCGGCGACCAGCCAGCCCGTCTGCCCCGGCTGGACGAGCTCTGGGATACCCGCCACGTAGGTGGAGATGACCGGCCGCGCCACCGCCATCGCCTCCATGATCACCACGGGAAGCCCTTCGGCAAAGCTGGGCAGGACCATGCAGCGTGCGGCCAACAGCTCTTCGCGCACCTGAGAACTGCTGATCCACCCCGTGATGCGGATCTGGTCGCTGACACCGCGTTCGCTGGCAAGGGCCTCCACGTCGGCCCGCATCGGGCCATCGCCAGCCAGCACCAGGCTCGCACGACAGCCTCGATCGCGCAGCCGCGCCAGCGCTTCGACCAGCAGAAGCTGGCCCTTTTGTTCACACAGCCGGCCGACACAGACAAAGTCGCCCGACGGTGACGTGCCCGCCGGCGGAGCCGTAATCACCGCAGAGAAGTCCGCTTCCAGCCCACAGTGCACCACGTGCACCTTCGACCAGGCCTGTCGGTCAGTCCAGCGGTAGAGCTGCGAGCGGCCAAAGGAACTGATGCCCACGACAAACCGCGACTGCGCGATCTTCAGCGGCAGGCTGACGGCGGCTGGCCGGTCAAACTCTTCGGGACCATGCACGGTAAAGCTGTAACCAACCCCGCTGAAACGACTGGCCAGCAGCGCTACCGTCGCTGAGTTCGTCCCGAAGTGCGCATGCAGATGGCCGATGCCGGCATCGACAAGCCAGTTGGCCAAGACAGCCCCTTCAGCCCAGTAGGCGAAGTAATAAGGGAGCGAACGGTCATGACCTGCACGCATGGCCCACATGGTCTGCCACGCCGACCAGGCGCGCGCCGGGCTGCGCGCGCAGGCGCGGACCACTCCGGTCAACAAGCCCCACGCACCACCGCGCAGAACATAGCGCGTCTTCCGACGTTCTGCTTCGTCGGTTGGGTCCGTGAGTGAATCGCTCCAACCGCGCAGTGAAAACCGGGCGATGGGCAGACCAACCGCTTCCAACGCCAGGATCTCCCGGCGAATGAAGGTGTGGCTGATGCCGGGGTACTGGTTGATGAGGTACGCGACACGCGCGGGATGGGTCACGGGCAGGGCCTTAAACGAGGAGGTCAAGGTGGGGCGAGGGGCAGTCGGCGGACACACAAAAACCGTCAAAGGCGCTGCTATGTTACCCGCCAAAGGGGGAGTCATCCCCGGGTTGCACCTCATGCTCGGCCCACGGGCGCGGTAACCCCGGCCTCGGTGGAGGGGCTAGACCCACTCGTTCAGGGGGGGCTTGTGCTGTAAGTCACGGATCAATATTGCGACAAGCCTGCGACACGCTGCAGCAGCCGAAACGGTCTTCAGAAGCCGTAACGCGCCGGGGCTGCGACACCGCCTCTGCCTGCGTGTGATGCCTCACAAACGGGGCGGGTCAACGCGCGGTCTTCGTGACGCAATTGGCAAAGCTCACCGTAACGGCGGGCTACAGAACCTTTGCGGGTGCTCACATCGGTTTACGGACACTCCATCCAAACCGACTTACCGTCTCGACACCAGCTCTTGAACAGGGCTACGAGCGGGCGCCGAAACAGGCGCCCACACAACACGGGCTCAGGCCCAGGATCGTCGTTGAGAACGGAGTACCCCATGGCAAAACGCCTCTCCCTGCCGACTTTGACCGCCGCCAAGTGGCGGCTTCCAATGGCTCCGGTTGCGTTGGCTTGTGCCCTGATCGCGGGTTGCGGTGGTGCATCGGACCCCGGTGCCAGCACCAGCAGCGGACCCGCGGCCGACGCACCTGGCCCGGTGGCCACCGGCCCGGCGCCCGGCCCCGGAACGGGTGACGTCACGGCTGTCGGAGCGCCACCGTCCGACGGAACGCTGAATCCGGGAGAGGTCGGCAGTGGCGGCGAGATCCTGGACCTGGACCTCGCCGATCCGCTGGCCGCCGACAGCAATGGGATGCTCATCGCGCAGAGTGCCGCGCCCACCACCTGGGCGTCGTTCTGGTTTGAAGCAGAAAAAGGACGTCTTGGGGGCGGCGCCCGGGTCATGGATGTCAGCAACGCCTCCGGCAAGAAGAGCGTGGGCTGGTTCCATGTCCAGGGCGCCTTTGTCGAGCTGCAAGTCAGATCGTCCAGAGCGTCAGCGTTTGACCTCAACCTGCGTTACGCCAATGGCAACGAGTCTGCCCGCAACCTCAGCGTCTACGTCAATGGTGTGCGGGCAGCTCAGTTGTCGCTGGCCAACACGGGCGGCTGGGACAAGTTCAACGAGGGTGCGGTGGCTCGGCTGAAGCTGCCCGTTGGGGTCTCGGTGATCAGGATCCAGCGCGACGCCAGCGACCTTCCGTCGGCCGACGTGGACAAGTTCCGCTTCGTGCGCACGGACGGGGCCGCTCCGCCGCCGCCGCCGCCTCCGCCGCCTCCTCCTCCGCCGCCGCCTCCGCCTCCGCCTCCGCCTCCGCCGCCGCCGCCGCCGCCGCCGCCTCCGCCCAGCTTTGGGCATCTGCCCACGGTGAACGCGGCGCTGATCCCACCTGCGCGAGCAGGGTCAGGCACGCTGGACATCACCTTCACGGGTGAGATGCCCAAGCGCGACTCTGGCAATGCAGTGGGTGCCTTCCGGAATGTCTGCCAATACAGCCATATGAATTTCGACGACGCACTGATATTCCCTGGCCGGCAGAACGCCACGCATCTGCATACCTACTTCGGCAACACGGGTGCACGGTTCGACAGCACGCCGCAGTCGATCGCCAACTCGGGCAACGGCACGTGCCGCGGTGGCATGGCCAACCGCTCGGCGTATTGGGTGCCCTCGATGATCGACACCCGCAACGGCAGGCCGCTGGCACCCAAGCTGATCCACGTCTACTACAAGACGGGTTATGCCGGCATCGCCGACGCCGCGGTCAAACCCTGGCCGGCAGGCTTCCGGATGATTGCGGGCACCGGTTCCAGCACCGGGCCGCAGCCGCAGGTCTGGTACACCTGCAACGGGGGCGGTCGCCAGCCCTTCATTCCCAGCTGCTCTGGCACCGTGACGATGGATGTGGAGTTCCCGCAGTGTTGGGACGGCGTGAACCTGACCTCCCCCGATCACAAGAGCCACGTGGCCTATCCGTCGGGTGGCCGCTGCCCAGCCTCCCACCCGGTGCCCACGCCCGAGCTGTCCATCCACGTGCATTACGAGACCACCTTTGGCGACAGCTCCACGTGGCGCCTATCGAGCGACATCAACGGCTCGCCCCCGGGCTCCTCCGGCCACGCCGACTGGATGGATGGCTGGAACCCGGCCATCATGGAGACATGGGTGCGCCGCGTGATCAACCCCGGGCTGTCGGGTGGCTCGCACATGCTGGGCGATGGTCGCATCATGACCTGCGCGTTCCCGGGCTGCGTCTGATCACGCACCAGCCGGGCAGCCAGACGCAAAAAAAGGGGCTGGTGCAGGCACCAGCCCTTTCTTGTGTCGCGTTGACGGCGAAGGTGCTCAGTCCACGCTGTTCAGGCACTCGCCCAGCGCATTGACGGTGCTGTCGAGTTCTTCACGGGTGCTGATGAACGGCGGCGCCAGTGCCACGGTGTCGCCACTGAAACGCAGGTAGAAGCCCTTCTTCAGCATGGCCATGGACAACTCGTAGGGCCGCCGAGCAGGTTCACCCGGTGCAGGCAGGAGCGTGATCCCTGCGGCCAGACCAAAGTTGCGGATATCGCCCACATGCTTGGCGGTGCACAGGCTGTGCACCGCCTTCTCGAAGTACGGCGCCAGTTCACGCACGCGGTCGATCGCATTTTCCTGCTCGAGCAGCGCAATGCCCGCCACGCCCGCCGCACAGGCCACGGGGTGGGCGGAGTAGGTGTAGCCGTGGGCAAACTCCAGCATGTAGTCAGGGCCGCCGTTGGCCATGAACGTGTCGTAGATCTCCTGCTTGGCCACCACGGCGCCAAGCGGCTGAACCCCGTTGGTCACCTGCTTGGCAATGTTGAGGATGTCGGGTGTGACACCAAAGGCTTCAGCGCCTGTCCACGCACCACAACGACCAAACCCGGTGATCACCTCATCGAAGATCAGCAGGATGTTGTGTGCCGTGCAGATCTCGCGCAGGCGTTGCAGGTAGCCCTGGGGCGGAACCACCACGCCACCCGAGCCTGAGAACGGCTCGACGATGACGGCCGCGATGGTGGAGGCATCCTGGAGGCCGATCAGCCCCAGCAGCTCATCGGCCATCTCGGCGCCCTTGGGCGGCATGCCGCGGTAGAAGCTGCCATTGGGCGGCTGCGTATGGGCCAGATGATCGGCTTCGACACCTTGGCCAAACATCTTGCGGTTGGCCACCATGCCACCCACGGAGATGCCACCGAAGTTGACGCCGTGGTAGCCCTTCACGCGGCCGATGAAGCGTGTCTTGCCAGCTTGGCCCTTCAGCCGCCAGTAGGCACGCGCCATCTTCATGGACGTGTCGGCGGCCTCTGAACCTGAACCGGTGAAGAACACCCGGTTGAGCCCTGGCGGCATGTGCTCCACGATCTTGTTGGCCAGCTCAAACGACACTGGGTGGCCAAACTGGAACGCGGGGGAGTAGTCGAGCGTGGCCATCTGGCGTGCCACGGCGTCGACCAGCTCCTTGCGGCCGTGGCCGAGACCCACGCACCACAGAGACGACAGCGTGTCGAACACGCGCCGGCCATCGTGGGTGGTCAGGTAGGCGCCAGAGGCGGATGTGAACAGCCGCGGGTGGGCCTTGAAGTCTCGGTTACCCGTGAAGGGCATCCAGTGGGCAGCGAGCCAGTCAGCGTCGGTACGCGGCTCGCGGCTCAGCAAGTTGGGGTTGGTCATCTCCATGGCCGTTCCTGCTCGGGGTGGGGCTCCGACTGTAAGCGCCCGCTGCCGGCAGGGCAACGGCACGTGCACCAGTTGTCGGGTCTGCACCCTGGTCGGCCGCGGTGCTGTCCAACAGGTGATGCGCTCCAGCCCACCGCAAGGCCCGGCGCACGTGCGCCGACGCGTGAACCACGGTGCCACGGCCAAACCGTGCCCGGTGCCAGGCGTCCATCAGCTGCAGCAACGCGATGAAGCCTGTGCCCAGCTGTGTCAGGCCCCGCAAGTCCAGCGACAACGCAGCGTCATCCTGGCAGCTGCGGGCAAACAACTGGCGCAGCGGCAACAACGCGTCACCGTTAATGGCTGCCCCCTCCAGCACGTACTGCTGAGTGCCAGACACCTGTGTGATCACCAAGGGCGTATTCGGCCCCGCGCCACCCAGCCGCCCCGTCACACGCACCACCGCCCAGGGCAGCGCACCGGTGAACAGGTACTTCAGAAAAGTCCGACCATCATTCCAGTAGCGGCGCCAGAGCTCAGGCTCTTCCTTGATGCGCCACAACCACTCCATCCCAGTACGCTGAACCCAGCGCGGTGCGCGGGTGACGGTGCCAGCCACAAAGTTGATGACGGCGCCAAGATGGCTGATGACGGGTGCCTGCAACTGCGGCCAATTGCGTTCGATCCAGGCCTGACCCTTGCGGGCACCCAGCGCCACCACCACAAACTGCGGGGCGGCGGCGTTGATCGGGTCGGTGAACGCAGGACCGCTGATGGCTTCCAGCGGCGCAAAGCCAGGCGAGCACCAGCCCACCACGTCGACGCCCGCCTTGTGGCGGGCACGCAACTGCTGCGCAGCGCGCTCGGCGGTGCCATCAGGGCCGCCAAACAGATAGACCGACACCGGCGGTGAAGAGGTCTCGGACAGCCTGTCAAAGAGGTTGGAGCCAGTGACCCGCTCTGGCAAAGGCGCGCCCATGAGGCGCGCCAGCCAGACGATGGGCGCGCCATCGGCGGTGCTCAGGTCACTGTTGACCACCGACTGGCGAAAGTCGACATCAGCCATGCAGCCCGCTGCAAAGCTGAGGTTGGGTGTCGACAGGAAGCAGCGGGTGCCCGAGCGTGCGGCGTGCTGCAGCTGGTACAAGGCCTGATCTTCCGTGACGGCATCCAACGGCAGGCCAAACACGCAATGGACATCGCGAGAGAAGTCAGGCGGCACAGCGCGGTGAGCCATCTGGCGCTCAGGCGGAAAGGGCCACACCAGCAGCAGGCGCGAGGCGCGCGCCGGCGGGTGTCGCTGTGATGCGCAGTGTGCAGCGTCGGGTGCTTACGACTGAATGGACTGACATGGAACCTTCCCTGGCTTCGGGCCGGAAAACTCTTGTCACAGCCCGTGGCGCGAATGCTACTTCCACTGCCAAATCCGCGCGACCTTGCCGACGCACTTGCCCGCAAATGCGGGCCCGCGACATCGGGGGGCCATCGCCTCGCCTGGCCTGCGAGCAGCGCCGTTCGGCTCGCCGCCTCATCAATAGGTATCGGCCTGCGCGAAAGCAGGCGCCGCCTGGTCCTTGTCAGACACCCGCAGCGGCAGCGAGCCTCCCTGGAGCGGCCAGGCGATGGCCAACTGAGGGTCATCCCAGCGAATCGCTCGCTCGCTGGCCTTGTCGTAGACGTCGGTGGTCTTGTAGAGGAAGTGGGTGTCATCCTCGAGCGCCACAAAACCATGCCCGAAGCCCTCGGGCACCCACAGCTGTCGGCGATTGGTGGCGCTCAACTCGACGCCGAACCAACGGCCGAAATGCGGCGAAGCCCTGCGCAGGTCCACCGCGACATCAAATGCCGAACCCTTGACCACCCTGACGAGTTTGCCCTGCGCGTGGGGTGGAAGCTGATAGTGCAGGCCGCGCAGCACGCCCGCATGGCTGCACGAATGGTTGTCCTGCACAAAGCGGCGTGGAACAGGCTCATCCAAGGCGCTGAGGGCATCAGCCCACCGGGTCTCGTTGAAGCTCTCCATGAACCAGCCACGGTCATCGGCAAAGACCGCAGGCTCAACGATCAGCACCCCTGGAAGCTCGGTCTGGACCAGCTTCATCACCAGGCCTTGTCGCGCAGCACGTTTTGCAGATACTGCCCGTAGGCATTCTTCGACAGCGGCTTGGCCAGCCGCTGCAGCTGCTCGTCGTCGATCCAGCCGCGCCGCCAGGCCACTTCCTCCGGACAGGCCACCTTCAGACCCTGACGCCGCTCCAGGGTGGCGATGAACTGGCCGGCATCCAGCAGGCTGTCGTGTGTGCCGGTGTCGAGCCAGGCATAACCCCGGCCCATGATCTCCACCTGCAGCTGGTTCTGTGCCAGGTACTGGGCGTTCACGGCCGTGATCTCGAGTTCGCCACGTGCACTGGGGCGGATGCCGGCCGCAATGTCACAGACCTGGTTGTCGTAGAAGTACAGCCCGGTGACCGCATAGTTGCTCTTAGGCTGCGACGGCTTTTCCTCGATGCTCAGGGCGCGCTGGTGTCCGTCAAACTCGACCACGCCGTAACGTTCCGGGTCATGCACGTGGTAAGCAAACACCGTCGCACCACGGGTGCGCTGGGCCGCCTGGTCCAGCAGCCGCGCCAGGTCGTGGCCGTAGAAGATGTTATCGCCCAGCACCAGGGCGCTGGGCGAGCCGCCCACAAACTGCCGGCCGAGGATGAAGGCCTGCGCCAGGCCGTCGGGGCTGGGCTGCACGCAGTACTGGATGTCCATGCCCCAGGCAGAACCATCACCCAGCAAGGCCTCGAACCGTGGCGTGTCCTGGGGTGTGCTGATGACCAGCACCTCCCGGATGCCGGCCAGCATCAAGGTGGACAAGGGGTAGTACACCATCGGCTTGTCGTAGACCGGCAGCAACTGCTTGCTGACGGCCAGCGTGGCCGGGTGAAGCCGCGTACCGGCACCGCCAGCCAGGATGATGCCCTTGCGGGCGGGTGTAGGGCTCATGGTCTCAGAGGATCTCGTGGAGCATGCGGTCGACACCGGCTTCCCAGGGTGGCAGGCGAAGGCCAAAGGTGTCGTGGAGTTTGCGGGTGTCGAGCCGGCTGTTCAAGGGGCGCGGCGCGGGCAGCGGGTAATCTGCGCTGGGGATGGCCTTCAGGCCGTCGGGTGGAAGTTTCAGCGCCTTGCCCGCCACGCGCGCCCGTTCGATGACCCGTTGGGCATAGTGGAACCAGCTGGTCTGGCCACCGGCCACGCAGTGGTAGAGCCCCGACACCGATGGGTCGGCCCGCAAGCGCTGCAATGCATGGGCGGTGACGTCGGCCAGCAGCTCCGCGCCGGTCGGCGCGCCGATCTGGTCGTCGACCACCTTGAGCACTTCGCGCTCAGCGGCCAGGCGGAGCATGCTCTTGGCAAAGTTGCCGCCCCGGGCTGCATAGACCCAGCTCGTGCGCAGGATGAGGTGGGCGCCCCCGGCCGCAGCCACCTGCCGTTCACCGTCGGCCTTGGTACGCCCGTAGACGGACATCGGCGACAGCGCCTCGTCCTCGCGCCGGAAGTGGCTGCCGCTGCCGTCAAAGACGTAGTCGGTGCTGTAGTGCACGATCGGAATGCCCCGCGCGGCAGCCTCCCTGGCCAGCACGCCGGGTGCGTCGGCATTGAGCGCCTGCGCCAGGCCCGGCTCGGTTTCGGCCTTGTCCACGGCCGTATGGGCGGCGGCGTTCACGATGGCCTGCGGCGCAAACCGGGCCACCAGCGCGGCCAGCTGTGCCGGCTGGGCGAAGTCCGCATGGCGATCACCGGTTTCCGTGAAGTCACAGGCGACCACATCGCCCAAGGGCGCCAGCGCGCGCTGCAACTCCCAACCAACCTGGCCTGTGCAGCCGAGCAGCAGCAGTCTCATCGTGTTCACCGTTGGGCGTAATTGCGGTCAACCCACTCGCGGTAGCCGCCACTTTGCACGTCAGCCACCCAGTCGGCGTGGTCCAGGTACCACTGCACCGTCTTGCGGATGCCGGTCTCAAAGGTCTCTGCCGGGCGCCAACCCAGTTCGCGCTCGATCTTGCGGGCATCGATGGCGTAGCGCCGGTCATGGCCTGGCCTGTCGGCGACGTAGGTGACAAGCCGCTGGTAGCTGCCCTCGGCATGGGGCCGCAACTCATCGAGCAAGGCGCAGATCGTGTGCACGATCTCGATATTGGGCTTCTCGTTCCAGCCCCCGATGTTGTAGGTCTCGCCCAACCGGCCACGGGCCAATACGGCACGGATGGCGCTGCAATGGTCAGTCACATAGAGCCAGTCGCGGATCTGCTGGCCATCGCCGTACACCGGCAGGGGCTTGCCGGCCAAGGCGTTGACGATCATCAGCGGGATCAGCTTCTCGGGAAAGTGGTACGGCCCGTAGTTGTTGCTGCAGTTGGTGGTGACCACCGGAAGGCCATAGGTGTGGTGCCAGGCACGCACCAGGTGGTCACTGGCGGCCTTGCTGGCTGAATAGGGGCTGTTTGGCTCGTACGGATGGCTCTCGGTGAAGGCCGGGTCACCCGGCCGGAGGCTGCCGTACACCTCGTCGGTGCTCACGTGGTGGAACCGGAAACCCGCCTTCTCGTCGGCGGGCAGGGCCTGCCAGAACGCACGGGCAGCCTCCAGAAGCGTATACGTGCCGTCGACGTTGGTCTTGATGAACGCCAATGGTCCGTGGATGCTGCGGTCGACGTGGCTCTCGGCGGCGAAGTGGACGATGGCCCTGGGCCGGTGCTCGGCCAGCAGGCCATCGACCAGGGCTCTGTCGGTGATGTCACCCCGCACAAACCGATGGCGCGTGTCACCCTGCAGCGAGCTGAGGTTGCGCAGGTTGCCTGCGTACGTCAGCGCATCCAGGTTGATGACGGGCTCATCGTGGTGCGCCAGCCAGCCCAGCACAAAATTGCTGCCGATGAAGCCGGCGCCGCCAGTGACCAAAATCATGATGCAGAGCACCGGGCGATGACACCCGGCACGCCAATGACCCAAAGCCACGATGGTAGCGTCGGCCTGCGTCAGGGATGACCACAGGCCCCTTGGATGAAGCGGGCGCCTCCGTAGGCTTGGTATCCAAAGGTTTCGGTCACACCCCCCACCCCCCCGCGCATCGGGTGGCCGGTCTGCACGCGCCAAGCCGCCGGTCGGTGGCCCGCCGGCCGCCTTCAGTACGTCACCTTGGCAAACCGCGTCTGTCGGGAGGCCTCCATGGCCTGGCCCAGCGTCAGGATGCCCTTCTCCTGCAGCAGCGGCAGCATCTTCAGAAAGACCTCGGCGGTCACCAGCGCATCACCCAAGGCCGTGTGCCGGCCCAGCACCTGCACCCCCAGACGCGCTGCAATGGCCTCCAGGCGGTGGCTTTCCTGCTGTGGGTGGATGATGGCCGACAGCAAGAGGGTATCGAGCACGGGCTGGTCGAAGCGCACACCGGTGCTCTGCTCCTTCAGCTGCAGAAAGCGCATGTCAAAGGCGGCGTTGTGCGCCACAAAGACACTGTCGGCCGCAAATGCGTGGAATGCGGGCAGCACCACGGCGATGGTGGGCTGGCCCTTGACCATCTCGGGCTGGATGCCGTGGATGGCCACGCTGGCCGCCGGCAGGCTTCGCTGCGGGTCGATCAGCTGTTCAAAACAATCCTGCCGGCGCAACTTGCCAGCCACGACGCGGGTGGCACCGATCTGGATGATCTCGTCTCCACCTGACGGATCCAGGCCCGTCGTCTCGGTGTCGAAGACGGTGTAGCCCAGCTCGGCCAGCAGTCGGTCGGCCAGCTCATGGGACTGGCTCTGGCCTGCCTTGAAGAGGTCGAAGTCATAGAACTCCGGGCGACTTTCGCTGTGCATCACCAGGGCGCTGTCCAGCGGCTCGGTGGACTCGGCCGACAAGGGCAGCAGGAACCTGAAGAACGCAGCCTGCCTCACCCTTTCGCGTTCGAGCCAAAACGCGCCGCCGTGCCGCTGCACCACATCACGCACCGTCAGCGCACTGCTCTCCTGGCCCACCCGAATCGCGTCGGTTTCCCAGCCCATCACGGTTTCTGTGCTCATGGCCTGCCCAAACCAGATCAGGTCGAGCTGTGCCCGTGCACCCTGGGCCTGCAGGCGCAACTGCACCCGCTTGATGTCGTATTCGTCGGCCAGACGCTGTGCCAGGTAGGCCAAGGTCTGGATCAGCGAGAAGCTGTCCACCTTAAGCCACAGGCTGGCATCCACCTCGGCCACATCGGCGCGGCACCCGGCCTGTGCGCCAATCCGTCGCACGGCAGCCGCCACCAGATCGGCGCCGAGCATCTCCTCCAGTGGCCAGCGGGTCTTGAGCGTCTGGGTGGTGTGCTGGGCCAGCTGCTGGATCCGCTCGGCCATCGCACCGGCCTCTTCCCGCACCACGCCTTGGAAGCGCTCCCGCGTGGGCAAGTCCAGCTCAGGCTCCTCCAGCAGTTCGACGGCCGCCTGCAGGCTACCCAGAGAGGCTCTGCTGGCTTCGGTGAACTGGTGGATGAGTTGGTCGCGCGCCGACTCGTCGGCAAAGTCGCGCGTGATGTTGTCGAGCATCAGCACATAACCCGCCAGCGCAGTCGTCGGCAACCGCGGCGGCGTTGGGGACTGCGGCAGGTCGAGCCCGTCGGCGGCGCCCTGCTCCAGGGGGCGCGTGCTGTCCTCGCTGGTGGTCTGCACGGCCCGCACCGGTGCCAGCTGAACCCTGAGCAGTTGGCCTCCACGGGTGCTGGTCACAAACTGGGCGGTGGGGTTGGGCGCACCGCGCAGGAGCCGCGCCTGCACACTTTCCAGCGCATGCGCCACCAGCTTGCGGTCAAGCACAGCGTGGATGCTGCGCCCCAGCGCCAACGCCTGCGCCCCACCCAGGTTCGGGCCATCGGCCAGCGCTCGGAACTGCAGCCTTGCGCGCGCATTGAACAGCAGCACGCGGCCATCGAGGTTGCACACGACCACACTCTGAGTGAGCTCGGCCATCAAAGCCGCCAGGCGGTTGCGCTCCTGCTCAATCTCCCTGCTGGCCTGCTGCACCTGGGCGTCAAAGTCTGCCCTCAGGGCCGCGCGTTGTCTGATCAATGCGTTGACGGCCTGCGCAAGCTCACCCACCTCCGAACTGCCCTGGTAACGCTCGGCAGGCAGTTCCTCGTTGCCGCTGCTGTTGAGCAGCACCGTGAGCTGTTCAGCCATTCGCCCCGGGGCAGCGGCGTGCCGCAGCCACCAACTGTGCACCCATGCGCCCAGGGCCAATGCCGACACACACCACAGCATCAAGACCAGCGCCAGCCGGCCTTCGAGCAGGCGCCAGAGCTCGTCGCGCTGCGCAGGCGGCAAGGGTGCCCACAGGGCGACGGCACAGGCCAGCAGCAGCCATGCCATCACCACCGCGGGTGCCGCTGCGGCCATGCGGGCCGCCCAGGCGGCCGGCAGCCGTCGCGAGGAGGCGCGCGATGCCACACTCACGACAGCATCTCCCGGACCTTGGCCGCCAGGTCCTTGGTGGAAAACGGCTTGGTCATGTAGGCATCGGCGCCCACGCCCAGCCCCTGGGCAACATCGGTGTCACGCCCCTTGGCCGTCAGCATCAGGATCTTGACGCCACTGAGGCTCTCGTCGGCACGCACGGCCTGGCACACGTCATACCCACTTCGACCAGGCATCATCACGTCCAGCAGGACAAGGTCAGGGCGTTGCTTCTGGATCGCTGCCAGCGCTTCGTTGCCATCCCTGGCCACACTGACCTGCCAGCCTTCGCGCTTCATCAGGAACTCCAGGGAGATCAGGATGTTGGGCTCGTCGTCGGCGATCAGGACCGTCTTGGTGTTCATGGGGGCGTCTCCTTCTGCGGTGTCCAGGGCAGCGAGAAGCTGAAGCGCGACCCCTGCCCAGGTGTGGAATCCAGCCACAGTCGGCCGCCGAAGTGCTCGACGATCTGCCGGCTGATCGGCAGGCCCAGCCCGGTGCCCTGTGGTCGATGACGGTCATCGCCGCCTTGTCTGAATCGCTCGAAGATGGTGTGCTGCTGCTCCGCTGCCACGCCAGGGCCGTTGTCACTCACTGTGATCAGCGCGCGCTCGGCGTCGCACTGCAGCTGCACGTGGACAAGGCCGCGGCCTGCGGGCACAAACTTGGCGGCGTTGGACAGCAGGTTCACCACCACTTGGGTCAGGCGGTCAGCATCAGCGCGCAGGTGCGCCACGGTGTCGGGTATCTCCAATGCCACCCGTGCGCCCTTCTCCCTGAACAGCTCGCCGGTCGCGGCCACCGCTTGCTGCAGCAGGTCACGCAAGTCGATGGAGTCGGTTCGCCATTCGGCGTGGCCGCTCTCGATCTTGGCCATGTCCAGCACCTGGTTCACCAGGCGTGACAGCCGCTCGCTCTCGGCCACGATGATGGCCAGAAACTGCGCGCGCTGCTCGGCAGGCATGTCAGGGTCGTCGCGCATCAGCTCGGCCAAGGCGCGGATGCTGGTCAAGGGGGTTCGCAGTTCATGCGTCACCGACGACATGAAGTCGTCCTTGAGCCTGTCCAGGCTCTTGAGCTTCTCGTTCAGCTGCCGCAGCTCACCGGCCTCTTCGACGATCGTCAGCACATCGTCCAGGCTCAGGTGTTCTTCCTCGGTCACGGACGACACCATCACCCGCGCCGATGCGCTGCCAATGGCGCCGGCCAGCTGCGTCTCGACGTGGTGAACCAGCCCGGCATCGGCCAGCTCGCTCCCGGCCTCGGCCACACCCGGGCGGGCACGATACGCCAGCATCACCTGCTGCGCCCGCTCGGCGCCGACAAACCGTCCCAGCAGCGCCTGCAGCGCGTCGACACGTGCGCGGCCGCGCCAGAAGATCCGGCCAGCCGCTGCCCGGTCAAAGACATCGACAAAACGCACCGCCTGGCCGGCCTCCCGGGCATCGGCAGGCCAGGCAAGCGACACGAAGACATACAGCGAGATGTTCGCCAACAAGCTGAAGAACAGCGCATGCGTGAGGGAATCCATCCCCTCAATGCCGAACAAGGCCTCAGGCCGCAGCCAGTCGATCCCGGCTGGGCCCTGCGTGATGAACGCACTGGCTATCCAGCCCGATTTCGCCAGTGAGGGCAGCATCAACGTGTAGGCCCACAACAGCGCGCCCACACTCAGGCCCGCCAGCGCCCCAGCGCGTGTCCCGCCCTTCCAGTACAAGCCACCCAGCAACGCCGGAGCAAACTGCGCGACAGCGGCAAAGCTGATCAGGCCAATGCTGACCAGGGCATAAGCCTCGCCGGCCATCCGGTAATAGGCGTAGCCAAGCATCAGCAGCGCCACGATGACCGCCCGTCGAATGCCCTTCAGGACACCCGTCATGTCGTGGCGCTGGAAGAAGCCGCGCCGACGCATCAGCAACGGCAGCACCAGGTCGTTGGACACCATGGTCGACACGGCAATGGCCTCCACGATCACCATGCCCGTGGCAGCTGAAAGGCCACCCACAAAGGTCAGCAGCGCCAGCATCGGCTGCTGGTGGGCCAGCGGAAGCGTCAGCACAAACATCTCGGGGTTGGCGCCGTCGCCCATCAGCAGCAGCCCGGCCAGGGCAACCGGCAGCACAAAGATGTTGATGGCCAGCAGGTAGGCCGGAAACGCCCAGGCTGCACGCCGGACATGGCGCTCGTCGACGTTCTCGACCACCATCACCTGAAACTGCCGCGGCAGCATCAGGACCGAGAGCATGGCCAGCAGCACCAGCGCAAACCAGGATCCTCCAACCAGCGCCGGTTCAGGTTGAAGCACACGCGCCACGGCCGGGTTGGCCTGTGCGCGGTTCATCAAGTCCGCCGGCCCACCGAACAGCCCGAACACCACAAACCAGCCCACCGCGAGGAATGCCAGCAGCTTCACAACCGACTCTGCGGCAATCGCCGCCACCATGCCCTCATGCCGTTCGGCGTTGTCCAGGTGGCGTGTGCCAAAGACCATGATGAAACCCGCCAGAACCAGGGCCACATAGAAGGTGCCATCCCCAAACCAGCCCGTGGTGCCGGCCATGTCCTGCCCGGTCATCACCGACAGCCCCACCGCAATTCCCTTGAGCTGCAGCGCGACGTAGGGCACCACACCCACCAGCGCGATCAGCGTCACCAGTCCCGCCAGCGCCCGGCTCTTGCCGTACCGGCTGGCGATGAAGTCGGCAATGGAGGTGATGCGGTACTGCCGCGCGATCCTGATCATCTTGCGCAGCACCACCCAGGCCAGCACCATGGCCAAGGTCGGCCCCAGGTAGATCGGAAGGAAGCCGGTACCGCTGGCGGCGGCTCTCCCCACACTGCCGAAGTACGTCCACGCCGAGCAGTAGACGGCCATCGACAGCGAATAGACCCAGGCGTTGGAGATGACGGACCTCCCCTGCTGCGCACGGCGATCAGCCCATGCAGCCACACCAAACAGCAGCGCCAGGTACGCAAAGGACGCACCCAGCACCCAGCTCGTGGGCAGTGGCTGCACACTGAAGCTGAGCGCAGGAGTCACCGGTGACACGGTCAGGTCCCTGCGCTGTCCTGCGCCCCGCGTTCGGGCGGCGACGCGTCGTCATCCGCCACGTCAGCGGCAGGCGCCGAGCGCTCCATCAACCACGCCAGGCAGGCGATCACGCCGCCCCAGAGCACAAACGCAGCCCAGGGTCTACCAGTCCACCACTGCTGCAGCGGAAAGTTGAACAACAGGGCGGCCACGGCAAACAGCGCCAGCAGCCGTTGGGTCAGCAGCTTGTTCAACATGGTGAAGAGGCCCGCGCGCCGCTCACAGCGCATCCAGCTTGAAGTGCAGCCGCAGGTGCTGGCGGAATCGCTTGACGATGGCCAAGGCATCGTGAAGCGGCTCGCGCTCCAGCGGGCCCAGTTCGTTGGCACGGATCTCATTGCCCGGCCGTGCGCCGCCGGCACGCTGGCGCAGCTGATGCGACAAGCGCAGCCCCATCAGGTAGTGCAGCGCATCCACCAGGTCACGGGCCAGATCGGCGTCGAGCTTGTCAAGCGCCACCAGCCGCTGCAGCCGAGCCGCGGTGCCGGCCTCCCGTACCCCGTGGGCCAGGGACAAGGCCCGCACGCCGTGCACGATGGGAAAGGTGCCCAGCTTCTTCAAGTCGATGAGCTGTTCGTCGCGTCGGGTTGTCAGGCGCGTGAACCAGTTGCCGGACTCCTGGAACTGGTCTGCCGCTGCCGCAAAGCGGGCCAGCAAGGCATCCTGACCCGACAGGATCCTGTCCAGGTAGGCCCGTGCATCGGCCAACAGACTGGCATCGCCTGCCACGCGGGCCGCGTCGAAGAAGATGGCCATGTGCATCATGCCATCGGGTTCGGGGCCCTGGCCATGCCCATAGAGCCAGCCTCGGATCGTGTCCTGAAAGCGATCCAGCGGTTGGCACCAGGGCGAATGGGTCAGCATGATCTGGCCCGGGCACGGCGGGTAACCAAAGGCACTGAGGGCGTCGCTGAAGCGTTGGGTCACCTCAGCCAGACCCGGCCACTCGGCGCCGGGGCGCAGCAGCAGGGCGTTGTCCTGGTCGGTCTTGAGGATTTGCTCGCCGCGCCCTTCGCTGCCCATCACGATGAGGCAGCTGTTGGCCACCAGTTCCGGCGGCGCGATCAGGGCCCAGGCGCGCGCGAACAACCGCGTGTTGAGCTCACTGACCAGCCGGGTGATGCGTTCGATGCGGATGCCGCTGCCGTGGAGCAAGGCAATCACCTCGTCAATGCGCTGGGCCGCGCCTTGAAGTTCATCCACACTGCGGGCCTCGTCGATCTGCAGCGCGATGATGTGGGAATGGTTGGCCACCAGGCTGACGAGCTCGAGCTGGCCCAGCACACCCAATACCGCATCACCTTCGCGAACCAGCAGGCGGTGTACACGGTGCTTGACCATCAGCCACAAGGCCTCGAACACTTCGGCGTCAGCCTGGATGTCCAGCAACGCGAAATGCGCCACCTCTCGCACCGCGAGCTCTGCAGGCGGCTGCGGGCGCAGCAGCGCATCACGCAGGTCGGTGGTCGTGAAGATGCCCAGACGTGGCTCGCCATCCAGCGTGTCGCGAACCAGGGCATGGGTCAAACCTCGCTCTGAAAGCGCGCGGCAGACACTGACGAGGTCCTGCGAGCCATCCACATAGAACGGTTGCAGGAGGACAGCGTCCCGCACACGCGCCGTCATCAGCGCGAGCATTTCGCGCTGCGGCTCAGGATGGCGGAGAAGGTTGGATCGGACGTCCACGGTGTTCAAGGGCTACAACCTGCGCAATGGCAGGTCCCTGTGACGCAAAAAAGGGCTGCGGGCAGTGTGCCCGCAGCCCCGGCCTGGGTGCCTGATCTGCATCAGACACCGCCAGTCAAGCACTCAGTGGCCAGAGGCGCCGGCTGCACCGATGCCTGTCTCTGAGCGAACCTGCTGTGCCAGGAAGCCCGCCTTGTCGGTGGCGGCACGCTTGCTGCCGTCCAACAGGGAGAACAACCAGATACCCACAAAGCCGATGGTCATCGAGAACAACGCAGGGCTGGCATACGGGAACCAGGCCGAGCCCTTGGGGTTGCCCAGCGTGGCTTCCCACACGGCTGGTGAGACCACCGTCAGCGCCACCGAGCTGATCAGGCCCAGGAAACCGCCGATCACCGCGCCGCGGGTGGTGCAGCCCTTCCAGAGCACGCTCATCACGAGCACCGGGAAGTTGGCAGACGCGGCAATCGCAAAGGCCAGCGAGACCATGAACGCGATGTTCTGCTTCTCGAAGGCGATGCCCAGCACCACGGCAACCACGCCCAGCACGACGGTGGTGATCTTCGAGACGCGCAGCTCGCTGGCGCTGTCGGCCTTGCCCTTCTTGAGCACGGTGCCGTAGAGGTCATGCGACACGGCAGAAGCGCCCGACAGCGTCAGGCCTGCCACCACCGCCAGGATCGTGGCAAACGCCACGGCCGAGATGAAGCCCAGGAACACGTTGCCGCCCACGGCGTTGGCCAGGTGCACCGCCGCCATGTTGTTGCCACCCAGCAGCGCGCCCTTGGCGTCCAGGAACTGCGGGTTGGTCAGCACGAAGGTGATGGCGCCAAAGCCGATGATGAAGGTCAGAATGTAGAAGTAGCCGATCCAGGTGGTCGCCCACAGCACCGACTTGCGCGCTTCCTTGGCGTTGGGCACCGTGAAGAAGCGCATCAGGATGTGGGGCAGTCCCGCCGTGCCGAACATCAAGGCCATGCCGAAGCTGATGGCGGAGATCGGGTCCTTCACGAAGCCACCGGGGCCCATGATGGAGAAGCCCGCCTTGGCTGCTTCCTCGGGTGTCTTGCCGGCGTTGGTGGCCAGACCGGTCTTGATCTCGACCGCCTTGGCAAACATCGCCTCAGGGCTGAAGCCAAACTGCAGCAGCACCATGAACGCCATGAAGGACGCACCGCACAGCAGCATGATGGCCTTGATGATCTGCACCCAGGTGGTGGCCGTCATGCCACCAAAGAGCACATAGACCATCATCAGGCCACCCACGATGACCACCGCGATCCAATACTCCAGGCCGAACAGCAGCTTGATCAGCTGCCCAGCACCCACCATCTGCGCGATCAGGTAGAACGCCACCACCACCAGCGTCCCTGACGCGGCAAACACCCGAACCGGGGCTTGCTCGAAGCGGAAGGCGGCCACGTCGGCAAAGGTGAACTTGCCGAGGTTGCGCAGGCGTTCGGCGAGCAGGAAGGTGACCACCGGCCAGCCCACCAGGAAGCCGATCGAGTAGATCAAACCGTCAAAGCCACTGGCCATCACGGCCGCCGAAATGCCCAGGAACGACGCAGCCGACATGTAGTCGCCCGCGATGGCCAGGCCATTCTGGAAGCCGGTGATGCCGCCGCCGCCGGTGTAGAAGTCGGCAGCGCTCTTGGTCTTGGCTGCAGCCCACTTGGTGATCCACAGGGTGAACGCCACGAAGATGCCGAACATGGCGATCGCCGTCCAGTTGGTGGCCTGCTTTTCGGCCTGACCGAGGTCAGCCCCAGCGGCCATGGCCGCTGCGGTGGCGCACGACAGACCAGCGGCGATGAAAAAGTGCTTGGGCGTCATTTCAGCACCGCCTTGTTGAGTTCTTCGGCCAGCGAATCAAATTCGCTGTTGGCTCGGCGCACATAGATGGCCGTGATGACAATCGTGAACAGGATGACGCCCAGGCCCACGGGGATGCCCATGGTCATCACACCCTCGCCCAGGCGCGAAGCCAGGAACGGCTTGTTGAATGCCACGAGCAAGATGAAGCCGTAGTAGACGATCATCATTGCGGCCGTTAGCCACCAACCGAAACTGGAGCGCTTGCTCTTCAGTTCCTGGTATTTCGGGTGGCCGGCGATCTTGGAAGCGAGAGCTGCGTCCATGGTTTCTCCAGTCAGGTTGGGGCACTCGGGATGAAGACCCTTGTGCCGACCCGAGAATGGTTGTCCCCGGCTCTGACCTCCCTCTGACGCTCAGCCAACCTGGGCTGACAACAGACTGCCGCGAAACTGACGCGGATCAGCGCCAGGTCGCGGCCCTGGGCCGCGCAGCCTCCGCCCACTGGGGGCCGTCAAACCACAAATCTCCACGTAAACAAGCGCTTACGGCGTCCAGGGCACTCGCACCCCAGAAGCACTTGCCGGACACCACCACACTGGGAACACCAAAGACCCCATGTGCAATCGACTGCTCAGTACTTTCCCTAAGTTCTGCCTTAACAGCGGGATCTGACGGGTCGCGCACAGGCTTGACGGCCGACTGCAGAGCCTCCAGGCGCTCAGCATCCAGCGGGTCCAGCCCCCCTTCCCACACGTGCCTGAACACCTGTTCAACCGCATGACGCGACGGGGTACCCCCTGGCGGAGAGGCCGCCAGCAGCAGCCTCAACAGCGGCAGCGGGTTGAACGGGTGCCGCTGAGGCAGGTCCAGTCTCAGGCCTTGTCGGTGCGCGCACCACATCACGTCACGGTAGGTCCAGTCGCGCTTGGGTGGCACCTCGGCGGGGCCTTTCTGGCCCCACCGCGACAACAAGCCCGCCAACAGAACAGGGCGGTACCGCACCTGCACCGACAAGCCCTCAAGCGCATCGGGCAAGGCATCAAACGCCAGCCATGCATAGGGCGAAATCGGGTCGAACCAGAAATCGATCGTCTGCATGGGCCGTGCGACCTACCGGCAGGCTGGATCACGGGCGCTGGCGGCAGACTGATCTGCCGCCGCAGCGCCCATCTCGTGCAATCGCCCCGCCAGTTCAGACCAGACTCGGGCACGCGCTGTGTCGTCCAGGCGCGACCATCCCGCGATCTCGTCCAAGCTGCGCCCGCAGCCCTCGCACCACGGCGCACGTGCATGCATCCGGCAGACGTTGATACAGGGCGAAGGCAGTGGCATGAAGGGCCGTTCAGTCGGAAGTGGCCGGTGGCGGCAGACGCACGACATCGTGCAAGGACGCGCCCGTCAGACGCTGGAGGTCAGCCAGGCTCAGCATGAAGACGCCGTGTGGATGACCTGCAGCCGCCCAGAGGACATCGAACCGCTGAAGCTCTCGGTCGATCAGGGTGACCGGTGCGTTCAGGTGCGCCACGGGCGCCACGCCACCGATCACGAAGCCCGTCATGCGCTTGACAAACTCCGCGTCGGCGCGGCCGATGGGCCCGACGATCTCGGCAACCCTGGCCTCGTCCACGCGGTGATCTCCCGAGGTCACCACCAGGACCGTGCGGTCATCGGCCTTGCGCCGAAAGATCACGCTCTTGGCGATCTGGCCCACGAGAACGCCCAAGGCATCGGCAGCCTCCTGCGCCGTGCGCGCCGTGTGTTCCAGCCAGCGCGGCTCGTGCGCATGGCCCGCGTCCTGCAGGGCACGGCTCACCCGCCAGAACGCCTCGGGCCGTTGGCCGGTGTCCTGGACGGTCATGCGGCGGCTCCTCGCCGGGCCATCAGCGCCCGCGCGACGCGAGAGGCGGTCGGACGCCCGATGACGCCGGAGATGTAGGCACCGGCATCCACCAGGGCGTCCAGGTCGATGCCCGTGTGGATGCCCAGCCCATGCAGCATGTAGACGACATCCTCGGTCGCCACGTTGCCCGTGGCACCCTTGGCGTAGGGGCAACCTCCCAAGCCACCGACACTGGCATCAAAGACGTGCACCCCCAGTTGGAGCGACGCGTAGATGTTGGCCAACGCCTGGCCATAGGTGTCGTGAAAGTGCCCGCTGACCTCTTCCACCGGGTAATGCTTCAGGGCCCTCTCCAGGGCCGCCTGAACCTTCGCGGGGGTGCCAACGCCAATGGTGTCGGCCACTCCACAGTGCTGCACCCCGATGTCCTTCATCAGGCGCACCACATGCTCCACCTCGTCGGCCGTGACCTCGCCCTGGTAGGGGCAGCCCAGCGCGCACGAGATCGCACCCCGAACCTTGATGCCGTGATCACGGGCAGCGGCCACCACAGGGCGGAAGCGCTCCATGCTGACGTCAATGCTGCAGTTGATGTTGCGCTGGCTGAAGGCTTCACTGGCTGCGCCGAACACCACGATCTCATCGGGCTTGTCTGACAAGGCATCCTCGAAGCCGCGGAGGTTGGGGGTCAGCACGGCGTAGCGAACGCCGGCGGCGCGCTGTATTCCTGCCATGACC
This sequence comes from Rubrivivax sp., assembly GCA_021298085.1. GTDB lineage: Bacteria > Pseudomonadota > Gammaproteobacteria > Burkholderiales > Burkholderiaceae_C > Rubrivivax. The sequence continues at coordinate 17,478 of JAJTDE010000002.1, read as the reverse complement.
GAATGGTTATCCGCCATCTGCGGCACCCACTTGGGGCTCACATAACTCGTGACCTCGATCTCCCGCAGACCCGCCGCCTGCAGCCGGTGCACCAGTTCGACCTTGGCCTCGGCTGGCACCACTGTGGCTTCGTTCTGCAGGCCGTCGCGCGGGCCGACGTCCACCAGCGTGACGGCAGACGGCAGTGGGTAAACCGGCGTCATGCCGCGGCCTCCTGGCTCAGGCGAATCACAGCCGCCCCTTCAGGGACCTGGTCCGCCACGGCATAGAGACACTGCTCGATGACCCCATCGCGGGGCGCATGCAGCGTGTGTTCCATCTTCATCGCCTCCATGACCGCCAACGCCTGGCCACGCTTGACGGCCTCACCTTCACGGACGAGGTAGGACACGAGCTTGCCCGGCATGGGCGCGCAAAGGCCACCGTCCTGGGCAGGGCTCTGGGACAACTGGGCCAGCGCGTCAACGACGCTGACCGTCGCGCGGCCTGCCTGGCCAAAGACGGTGAGCTCGTCACCCACCGCATACACCGTCAGGAGACGCTGCTCTTCACCCAGCATCACCAGATGCTGGCAAGCACCCCGGCTCTGGCACTGGAAAGGCCAGGAGGCGGTCTCAAGGTGCATCTGCAGCGCGCCGTCGCGTTGCCGCTCCAGCACAACGCTGCATGACGCTCCTTCCACACGCAGGTCCAGCCGCCGTCTGGACCCACCCGACAGGCGCCAACCATCACGCCGGCTGAAGGGGTCGTGGCGGGTGTCGTTGCGTTCGCACTGTTGCTCCTGCGCCAGGGTATGCGCCACCAAGGCGGCCACCACCCATTCGGAGCCCAGCAGGCTCGGGCCGAAGACCACCGCGCGCGCTCGTTCAATGAGCGCCGTATCCAGGTCAGCGGTGGCAAATGCACGGGACTGCACCACACGCCTGAGGAAGGCCACATTGGTGTGCAGGCCCACGATGTGGGTATCCCGCAAGGCATCGTCCAGTCGCGCCAAGGCCTGCTGGCGGTCGGCGCCCCACACGATGACCTTGGCGATCATCGAGTCGTAGAAGGGGCTGATCTCGTCGCCCTCGGCAAAGCCGGTATCCACGCGCGTCGACTCGTGGCTGCGCTGGAATGCCACGTGCGCGGGCCAGCGCATCACCGACAACGGCCCCGTGGCCGGCAGGAAACCGGCTTCCGGGTTTTCGGCACAGATGCGCGCCTCGATGGCATGGCCGTGAATCTGCAGCTGCTCCTGCGTCAGAGGCAAGGCTTCGCCACTGGCTACCCTGAACTGCCATTCCACGAGGTCAAGCCCGGTGATGGCCTCGGTAACCGGGTGCTCGACCTGCAGCCGGGTGTTCATTTCCATGAAGTAGAAGTGCAGGTCGCCGTCGTCTCGCTCTTCGGCGATGAACTCCACCGTACCAGCCCCCACGTACCCCACGGCCCGAGCGGCCGCCACGGCTGCAGCGCCCATCTCGGCACGTCGCTGTGTGCTCAGCCCTGGGGCCGGCGCCTCTTCCAGCACCTTCTGATGACGACGCTGCACAGAGCAGTCCCGCTCGAACAGGTACAACGCCTGACCGTGGGTGTCGCAAAACACCTGGATCTCAATGTGTCGCGGCCGCGTCACATAACGCTCCACCAGCACGTGGTCGTCACCGAAACTGGCCTTGGCTTCGCGCTGGCAGCTCAACAGTGCCTCGGAAAAGTCAGCGGGGTGATCCACCCGGCGCATACCACGCCCACCCCCCCCCGCGCTGGCCTTGATCAGCACGGGGTACCCCATCCGCTCGGCCTCCGATGCCAAGCGATCAGGGCTGTTGTCGGTGCCGTGGTAGCCCGGCACCAGCGGCACCCCGGCGCGCTCCATCAGCGTCTTGGCTGCCGCCTTGCTGCCCATGTCACGGATGGCGGAAGCCGGCGGACCGATGAAGACGATGCCCGCGTCGGCACAGGCCTGGGCAAAGTCTGCGTTCTCCGACAGGAAACCGTAGCCTGGGTGGATGGCCTGTGCGCCGGTTGAGCGAGCCGCCTCGATGATGCGCTCCCAGCGCAAGTAGCTGTCTCGGGCGCTGTGTCCGCCCAACAGCACCCGTTCATCGCAGGCCTGGACATGCCGGGCGTGCCGGTCGGTTTCGGAGCAGACAGCCACTGTGCGCACGCCCAGGCGTCTGGCGGTCGCGGCAACACGGCAGGCAATCTCGCCCCGATTGGCAATGAGAATCTTCTTGAACATCGCGAGGAACCGGACAACGTGCCGCTGCGGGCACGGGGCGGATGACAGATTCAGCGATGGTAGTGGCTTGCCCGGGTCAGCCCACGCTCGCAGACCCGCAGGCCACCAAACGCACTGCCCCATTGGGCGTGTCTGGGCAGGTCCCTGAGGGCCTCAGGGCTGTCCGATCAGCAATGCCCATCGCCGCCAACGGCTGCGCAGCTCGCGAACCCACCACACGGCCGTGGGCAACGCCACCAGCAGCAGCAGTGCCAACAGCGCCAGCCCAAGCGCTGGCCGATGCCAGGCCAGAACCATCAGCAGCGGAACGCTCACGTCAAGGGCCAGAGCGACCAAGTGCACCGTCCGACGCCAGCCCAGCAGCGTGCCCAGGCTTCGCAGCGCCGCCTTGAGTGCCTGGCCCGACAGGGCCAATGCGGCGCCCAGCGGCAAGAGCCACCAACCCCACGCGCCCCAGGACTCGATGGCCACCGCGCCGAGCACCAAGGCGCCACAAGGAACACGCATGGCAGACAGCAGCAGGTCTTCAGGGTGGCCAGCCAGCGCGCGCGTATCAGCCCAGCGCTCGGCAGCTGCGAGCACGGCACACACGGTCAGTGCAAACGGTGATGTGAGCGGCAGACCCCCTGGCAGCTCAAGCCAGCCATGCGCACCGGCCAGCGACAGACAAAGGACTACCGCAAAGGGCCTGAACCCACACAGGAACGACGCCAGGACCGCCAGAGCCAACCAGGCGGCGGCATCAGGCAAGGCGGACACGGACAGGTGAGCAAGGGCAGCAGGGTCAGTCATCGCGGGTTCTCACAGCAGGCGTGACGTTACCTGCCTCGGTCCGCCGATCGAATCCCTGCACATGCTGGGTGCCCCTTCGAGTCAGTGCACCCTTGTGGTGGTGCACCCATGACCGCCCGACAGGGGCTGGTCAACGACGACGGTCAGTGCGGGGGCAGTGCCGAACCTGCCACCAGGAAGCCATCGACCGACAACAGCCTGCAGCGCGCAGCCGCCTGCCGTCTGCACTCCTGCAAGGCCTTGCCGATCGGCTGGGCTTCGCCCCAGACGACCGACCAGTGGCGCCCGTCGGCGCTCAAGGCAAATGCCGTGGGGGGCAGGTCCCGCAGCCACTCGCGGTAGGCGCGGCGCGCCGATGGCCTGAGGGTCGCCACGTGGCTGACATCGGCCTCGGTGGCGGGCTCGTGAAGTGGCGACGCGGGCGCCTCTGCCGCGTGGAGCAAGGTGTCCAGTCGCGTCTGCAACGCTGTGGGCAAACCCTGGGCAGCCATCTGTTGAAGCACCGGCGGCGGCCAGCGCGGCACACCCGTCCGCGACGCAAACAGGAGGTGGCCGTCATCGCCGAAAGGCCCCACTTCATGCAGGGCAGCCAGGCCCCCGAGAGCCACGTAGCGATCAAAGGCTCCGCGCCAGGCTGGCCATCGCGTTCACCAGACGGTGCTCCCAGTCAGGGCATGCCGGGACACGCAATCCACCGGAGATTGACCAGCAATCGCGCTCCACGCAATGGTGTTGCGCCGTAGGCCAGCGTGGCCAGGCCGCCGTGTGAAGGGCCCATCACCACCACGGTGGCCGGGGCGGTAACGTGGTTGCAAGCGTGGTGGCGAAGGTGCGCGGCCGTGGTTCACCACGACCACCGAGTGTGGGCCGGGTGATGACGGCCTGAAGACCGTGACCTCCAGCTCCAGCGCATCGGCCCACACACGAAAGACTTCCTCCGGCAAGCGGTAGTCCAGGGACGTGTCCTACCGGTGTCAAACAGCGCAACGGCAGCCGCTGGCAGCAAGGCCAACACAGCGGCCACCGCCGCGTCACATGCGAAAGATGCCAAATTTCGGAGCGTCGGGGATCGGCGCATTCAGACTGGCCGACAAGCCCAGTGCGAGCACGCGGCGTGTATCGGCTGGGTCAATGATGCCGTCGTCCCAGAGTCGTGCCGACGCGTAATAAGGGTGTGACTGCTGCTGGAACTGCTCGAGGATCGGCTGCCGGAAACGCGCCTCCTCGTCGGCAGACCACTGTCCACCCCGCGCCTCAATGCCATCCCGCCTGACCGTTGCCAGGACACTGGCCGCTTGTTCGCCACCCATGACGCTGATGCGTGCATTCGGCCACATCCACAGGAACCGGGGTGAATAGGCACGGCCGCACATGCCGTAATTGCCGGCCCCAAAACTGCCCCCGATGATGACGGTGAACTTAGGAACCGTCGCCGTGGCCACGGCGGTGACCAGCTTGGCCCCGTGCTTGGCGATGCCTTCGTTTTCGGCCTTGCGGCCGACCATGAAACCCGTGATGTTCTGCAGGAACACCAGCGGTATGCGACGCTGACAACACAGCTCGATGAAGTGCGCGCCCTTCAGTGCGCTGTCGCCAAACAGGATGCCGTTGTTGGCGATGATGCCCACGGGCATTCCTTCGAGGTGCGCAAAGCCCGTCACCAGCGTGGCGCCGAAACGTGCCTTGAACTCATCGAACGCCGAGTCGTCCACGACACGGGCGATGATTTCCCGGACATCAAACGGCTTGCGAGGGTCAGTCGGTATCACGCCATGCAGCTCGATCGGGTCGAACCGCGGCGGCCTGGGGTCCTGCAGACGCAGTTGTTCGGGCTTGCGCCAGTTCAGGTTGGCCACCACCTGCCGGGCCAGCGCCAAGGCGTGACGATCGTCTTCGGCGAGATGGTCTGCCACGCCCGACAGCCGCGTGTGCACATCGCCACCACCCAGATCTTCGGCGCTCACCACCTCGCCCGTGGCCGCCTTCACCAGCGGCGGCCCGCCCAGGAAGATCGTGCCCTGGTTCCTGACGATGATGGTCTCGTCGCTCATGGCGGGCACGTAGGCGCCGCCCGCGGTGCACGAACCCATCACCACCGCGACCTGAGGAATGCCCTGCGCCGACAGGTTGGCCTGGTTGTAGAAGATGCGGCCGAAGTGATCGCGGTCTGGAAACACCTCGTCCTGGTTGGGCAAGTTGGCACCGCCCGAATCCACCAGATACAGGCAGGGCAGGCGGTTGGCCTGGGCAATTTCCTGGGCACGCAGGTGCTTCTTGACCGTCATCGGGTAGTACGTCCCGCCCTTGACGGTCGCGTCGTTGCACACGATCACGCACTCGACACCACTGACCCGGCCGATGCCGGTGATGATGCCCGCGCCGGGTGCCGCATCGCGCCCATCCGGTTCCGGGTAGAGGCCCATGGCGGCCAGCGGCGCTATCTCGAGGAACGCAGTACCGGGGTCCAGCAGCCATTCCACACGGTCGCGTGGCAAGAGCTTGCCGCGCGCCAGGTGCTTGGCACGCGGGCCATCGCCGCCGCCCTGAGCAACGAGTGCAAGGCGGGCGTGAAGGTCTTCAACCAGCGCGCGCATCGCGGCGGCCGATTGCTTGAAGTCTTCGCTGCGTACAGCGAGTGTCGACAACAGAGTGGGCATGAGGTGCGATCTCCTGTGCTCAGTTTACGGGGCCGTCCTCGGACAGCCACCACCGCTCATGCCAACCCAGGGTGATGCGTGCCGCGGCGGACCCTGGCAACCCGCTCAGTTGCGCCAGAAGCGCGGTGTCATGAGCACGAGCACCGACAGCAGTTCGAGACGGCCGAGCAGCATGGCCGCCGTGCAAATCCAGGTCTGCACGGCGCTCAGTCCGCCATAGTTGACCGCTGGGCCAACCTCGCCCAAACCCGGGCCGATGTTGTTGACGCAGGCAACCACTGCCGTGAACGCTGTGATCGGCTCCAGCCCGGTAAACAGCAAGGCCATCGTCAAGCCCACGATGGTTGCCCCGTACATCATCATGAAGGCAATCACACCCTGCATGACCCTGTCACCCACTGCCTGCCCGGCGAGGGTGACGGGGTTGACCGCGCGCGGGTGGACGATGCGAACCAGTTCGCGGGAAGATTGTTTGGCCAGCAGGATCATGCGAACCATCTTGATGCCACCTCCCGTGGAGCCGGCGCAAGTTGCAAAACAGCCCAGCAGAATCATCAGCAAGGGGGCAAACAGCGGCCACTGCGCGTAGTCGTGCGACGCATACCCGGTGGTGGTGGCGATCGACACCACGTGGAAGGCCGTGTGCCGCAAGGCAGAGATGAAGTCAGGGTACTCCTGGTTGACGGTCAGGAAGGCGCTGATCAAAAGCGTCACGCCGAGCACAGCCCCGACAAACGCCCTGACCTCGGCATTGCGCCACAGGACTCCCAGAGTGCGCCGTTGCCAAGCCGCAAAGTAAAGCAGCAGGTTGACGCCGCAGAGCATCATGAACACGATGGCAACGGCTTCGATGGACTGCGACTGGAAATGGCCGATGCTCGCGTCGTAGTTGGAGAAGCCCCCCAGGCTGACCGTCGTGCACATGTGCAGAAATGCGTCGATGGACGACATGCCGGCTGCGCGGTATGACAACCAGCAGGCCAACGACAGCAGGCCATAGGTGCCCCAGATGGCACGCGCCGTATCAGCCATGCGAGGGGTCAGCTTCTGGTCCTTCATGGGGCCGGCGGTTTCTGCCTTGAACAACTGCGCACCGCCCACCCCAAGCAACGGCAGCACCGCAACGGCCAGCACGATGATGCCCAGGCCACCTGCCCACATCATGAAGCAGCGCCAGACGTTCACAGACAGCGGCAGGCGATCAAGCCCTGTGAGCACGGTGGCGCCCGTCGCCGTGAAGGCAGACATGGCTTCGAAGTAGGCGTCCGTGAAAGCCAGCCCAGGCAGCGCCAGAACCAGTGGCAGCGCTCCAAACAACGGCAGAACCAGCCAGGTGAGCCCCACCAGGACAAAACCATCTCTTGGCTGAAGCTCACGCCGGAATCGACGGGTCAACAGGCTCATGGCCAAGCCACTGGTCAAGGTCAGGGCGGTGGCCAGGATGAAAGGCTGCTCGGCGTCATCGTGGTCCCAGATGGCAAAGCCCATGGGGACCATCATCAGACCCGAGAAAATCACCACCATGCGCCCGACAAGCGCAACTACAGCGAAGATTCCCATGGCGCTGGTGGTGCTTTGGGCTGCGGGTGTTTCGTGACCTCAGAAGAAGGTCGCGCTCACCTGGAACAGCTTCTCGATGTCACGCACCATTCGCTTGCGCGGCACAAAGATGATCACGTGGTCGTGCGGGAGCACCATCGTGTCGTGGTGCGCAATGATGACCTGCGGCTTGGCGTCCGAGCCTGCAGCGCGGCCCTCGGCATCGTGCAGGCCGCGAACGATCGCCCCGACCTGCGCACCCTTGGGCATCGAGACCTCTTCAATGCGCCGACCGGCCAACTTGCAGGTCTTGTGGTCGCCTCGCACGATCGCTTCCAGGGCCTCTGCCGCGCCGCGCCGAAGCGAATGCACGGCCTCCACATCGCCGCGCCGGACAAAGGCCAGCAGCTCGCCGATCACGGTGTGGCTCGGTGAGATCGCGATGTCGATCTGCGTGCCCTGCACCAGATCGGCATACGCGCGGCGGTTGATGACCGCCAGCACACGCTTGGCACCGAGCCGCTTGGCCAGCAGGCAGCTCAGGATGTTGTCCTCGTCGTCGCTGGTCAGCGCCAGGAACAGGTCCATGCCGTCGACGTTTTCGTCACCGAGCAGGTCTTCATCGGTGCTGTCGCCCTGGAGCACGAGCACCTCAGGGGGCAACTGCGTGGCCAGGTATTCGCAGCGCAGGCGGTTGGACTCGATAATCTTCAGCTGGTACTGCGTACCCAGCTCGCGCGCCAGGCGCAAGCCCACCTTGCCGCCACCGGCCACCATGATGCGCCTGACGACACGGTCCATCTTGCGCAAGGCACCCAGCACTGTGCGGATGTGTTCGGTGGCCGCGAGCACAAAAACCTCGTCACCCGGCTCGATGCGCGTTGACCCGTCCAGCTCAGTCAAGGCCGAATCCCGGCGATAGATCGCCACGATGCGCATGTCGACCCCCGGCACCAGGCTGGGTATCTCCGAGAGGCTGTGCAAAACCAGTGGGCCACCCTCCACTGCGCGGACAGCGATGAGGCTGACCAGGCCGTGCGCGAATTCCAGCACCTGCAGCGCTTCCGGGTATTCGATCAGCTTGCGCACGTAGGCAGTGACGGTCTGCTCAGGACAGATCACCTGGTCGATCGCGAAGCCCGACTTGCCCAGGAGCGGCGAGCCGTTCTCGAACTCCGGGCTGCGCAAGCGGGCAATCGTGGTGGGCACATTGAAGATCTCGTGCGCCACCTTGCAGACAACCAGGTTGGTCTCGTCCTGCGGTGCACAGGCGATCAGCATGTCGGCGTCTCGCAGGCCGGCATCGGCCAGCACACTGGGCTGGATCGCATTGCCGACGACGCTGCGCAAGTCCAAGCGCTCCTGAAGCTGGCGCAGGCGCAAGGGGTCGGTGTCGACCAGCGTGATGTCGTTCTTCTCGCTCAGCAGGCTTTCGGCCACACTTTCGCCGACACGTCCCGCACCGACGATGACTATGTTCATGACAGACCTCGCGTGAGCGCAGGCCAGGGCATCCGCAGATACCGAGGTCTACTGCTTGGCAAACAACTGGTTCAAGTCGGCAAAGGCCTTGAATTCAAGCGCATTGCCCGACGGGTCCAGGAAGAAGAGCGTGGCCTGCTCGCCGGGCAGACCCTTGAAACGAATGTGGGGCTCGATGATGAACCGAGTGCCTACGGCCTGAAGCTTGGCAGCCAGCGCTTCCCACTCAGCCATCGGCAGTACGACCCCAAAGTGGCTGACGGGAACCGCATCGCCGTCCACGGCATTGGTGGCGGCCTTGCGGCATTCCTCGGGCGCCAGATGGGCGACCACCTGGTGGCCGTAGAGATCGAAATCGATCCATTCGGGTGAACTGCGCCCTTCCGGGCAGCCGAGAAGCCCACCGTAGAAGGCACGGGCCGCTGCCAGATCGTGTACCGGAAAGGCCAGATGGAACGGCCGACGGTGGGCCTGCGGATCGTGGGGCTTGGTGGCGCTGCTCATGACGCCCATTGTGCTGCGGCTTCGGGGTACAGGCGCAGCAACGTGTCGCGCATCGATGCAGCCAGCAACGGCTGCAGTGCGCGGGCCAGTCTCTCACGCTCGGCGGCAGTCCCCGGTGCGGGGCCGGCACGAGGGCGAGCGTCCCAGGCAGCCGCCCATGCTGCGCGCTGCAGTTCCAGCGTGGCCTGCACGGTAGCCAACCAGTGCTGGGGCACAGGGTCGTGTTGCCACGAACCACGGCCACGCCCAAAGTGAGCCACGGCCAGGTAACGAAGGAGCGCGGCCTCGACCAGTGCGTCCAACGCTGCGGTGCTGAGTCCAGCCCAGGGGACACCGCCGCCGCGCACCGTGTTCAGACCCTTGGCCACACCCATCCCGGCCAAGGCACCGAGCACCCCACCAACGAGCATGCCGCCACCAAGCGTCAGGCCACCGCTGGCCACGTCAGCTTTCAGACCTGCCAGTGCCCCCGTGATCACGCCGCCCCAGGCCGCTGACTTTCGCTCGTTGAGGCGGGTATGCAGGTCCAGCAGGCCGTCCACACGCAGTGTGATGGCAGCGCGGGTCTCAGCATCTGCCTGCAAGGCGTGAAGGCCCAGCATGGCCGAAAGCTCGCTGTCCAGACGCTGCTCCACGGCTTGAATGAGTTGGCGTTGCGCCTGTTGATCGTCACGGTCCTCCGAGCGGGTCTCTGCGTTCGCCGGCTCCCACTTGGCCAGCGCACGCCGCGCAACACCACCGGCCAAACCGCGCCAGGCCTGCGCCAGCGAGCCCTGGCCTTCCAACGGCACACGCAGCAACGCCATGTCGGCCAGCGAATCCGCCAGCACCTGCGACGCGGCCACGAAGCATTGGTGCCGGGGCAGCCACCAGGCCTGGGCCAGTCGCAGCATGGCGTCACTCTGAGGGGACTTGAGTGCCTGGGCGATGACCTGCCACAGTACGCCTTCCTGCACCCAGCAGCGGGCAAAGGCGTCCAGGGGGAGCAAGGCGCCCACACCCGGGTGGCGCGCGAGATGCATGCGCCAACGTTCCAGGTCTGCGCGATCGCGTGCAGCATCGTGGTCCACACCGAGCTGATTGAGCACCACCACCACCGGGCGTCCCATCCAGCCGAGGAGCCGCATTTCTGCATCGACGTGGGGCGCTGCTTCCGGTGCTTCAGCGGCGTTGACCAGGTACAGCACCACATCGGTCTGGTCACGGACATGCCGCAGGGCCTGCTGGCTCGCCCAGAACGGACGGTCTTGCCAGCGGTCCCACACGGCGGTCAGAAACCACCCCAGGGCCGTACCGTCACGCTGAACCCGATTCAGCAGGCGCACACTGTCGCCGAATCCGGGGGTGTCCCAGAGTACGAGTTCGTCACCCGTCTCGCTGCGCACCAGGCGGTGGGCCTCCACAAATTCCGTCACATGCGGCGCATCCCTGACTTCACCGATGTCCTGCTGCAGCAAGGTACGGGCCAGTGTCGTCTTGCCAGCGTTGGTGTGCGAGATCAGGCTCAGCGTGATGCGTTGCGGCTCAGCCTTCATGACGAAGCTCCGCCTGACGCGCCGCCGGCCGAGGCCTGCAGCGCAGCACGCAAGGCGATCAGGTTGTCCGGCAGCTCGGGTTGATCGAGATTGACCATCGCCAGGCGTGCTCCCTGGGCATCGGCAAACGCTTGCCAGGCTTGGCGCCGCTCGGGCAGCCGGCCGGGCAGGCTGCCGAAGCGTGTCCGGTAGGCCGCCTCGTCAACCAGCAGCAACCAGGGCGTATCGGAACCCAGGGCGTCCAGGGCGGAGCACCAACGGCCGTGATGCTCCCGCTCTGGCGTGGCCGACATGTCGGCCAACGCAATCCGCAGGCTCGTCTGGGCAGTGCCTGCACGCGCCGCCACGGCGTCTTCCTGGCCCACCAGCGTGGTGTCACCCATTTTCATGACGACCTCATCGCCGAGGGCCTGTGCGAGCAACTGGCGCAAGCCCAGCGCGGTGTTGGCGGCGGGCGTCTGCGCATAGGGCATCACCTGAACCCTTGGTTCGCGGCCGCTTCGGCGTGCTTGGTCAAGGTGCCACATCGCCGCAGAGGGCCCCTGGTCAAGACGAATGCGCTGTGACAGCCAATTCGCGCGAAACAGGGCCAGCACTGTCAGGACAGCACGCGGCAAGACGATAAACGCCATCAGCGTGGCCGCATACAGGTGAATCCAGATCGCTGCAGACGCGTGAGCCTGCGGATTCTGCGGCGTCAGCCGCATCGCGCCCAGCATGGACTCATCGGGCAGGGTCAGGCCGGTGAGTGCCAGCGCTGGTGCAAGCAACACGCCGAGCAAGGCATGCACCATCGTGGGCTCAATGAACGTGCTTTCCCAGCCCGCACGGTAGTCAAGGGCCAGCCCGCGCCAGTACAGACCACCGAGCAAGCCCAACCCAAAACCGCCCGCTGCACCATGCAGCAGGGCAGCCGCTCGAACAGCGTGCATCGGGCGAGCCACCTCCGACCAGCGCAACGCCGCCACGGCCAAGGGGCCAGCCACCACGCCGCGGTGCCAAAGGCGCGCCACCAGTTGGCGAATGTGGCCGCCCATCAGACCGGGCGCAACCCGAAGGATGTTCAGCAGCAGCAGCGCATAGATGCCAAGGTTCCAGAGGACCACGGCCCACAGCATGGGCGCCAGCACGTCGACTCGCTGGCCGGGGCCGAGCAGGTTGGCAGCGAGGCCCGCGATCAGGCCCAGTGTCGAGGCCACCACCAGCCAGCGCCGGCGCCACCAGCGATGTGCCAGCCAGGTGTCAACGGCGGGGTTGCGCGGCTTCAGGCGCTCCAGCGCATGCTGCGCTCGGGCCACCGCCCAGCGCTCGGCAGAGGTCTCGTTCGCGGCGGTCTCGTCGGCCAGGCGCGAGGCCCAGCGAGCGTCATCGGCCGTCCACAGCGGCCCAGGCGCCGCGTCGTAGGCCTGCACCAGCAACACCTGGCGGGCCTCCTGCTCGTTCATGCAGCCAAGGCCCTGGCAATGAGGATCTTCTGAACCTCGCTGGTCCCCTCGTAGATCTGGCAGACCCTGACATCCCGGTAGATGCGTTCGACCGGAAAGTCACTCAGGTAACCATAGCCGCCGTGCACCTGGATGGCATCGGAGCACACACGCTCCGCCATTTCGCTGGCCATCAGCTTGGCCATGGCGGCCTCCTTGAGGCAGGGCTGTCCGGCGTCCTTCAGGGCGGCAGCATGATGCACCAACTGGCGAGCGGCTTCGATGCGGGTAGCCATCTCGGCCAGCTTGAACTGGACGGCCTGGTGGTTGAAGATCGCCGTGCCGAAGGAGTGCCGCTGATGGGCATACGTCAGGGCCGCGTCGAAGGCCGCGCGCGCCATTCCTACGGCCTGGCTTGCGATGCCAATACGCCCACCCTCGAGGCCAGACAGCGCGATCTTCAGGCCCATGCCTTCGTCGCCGATACGGTTCTCGACGGGAATGCGGCAGTTGTCAAAGACGATCTGTGCGGTGTCGCTGCTGTGCTGTCCCATTTTTTCTTCCAACCGAGCCACAACATAGCCGGGTGTATGGGTGGGGACCAGAAAGGCGCTGATGCCCTTCTTGCCTGCGGCCTTGTCGGTCACGGCCATGACAATGGCGAGATCACCATGCTTCCCACTGGTGATGAACTGCTTCACGCCATCGAGGACGTAGCTGTCTGCGTCACGGCGAGCCGTCGTGCGCAGGCCACTGGCTTCGGAGCCAACGTGGGGCTCTGTCAGGCAGAACGCGCCAAGCATCTCGCCGCGTGCGAGTGGCACCAGAAAGCGTTGCTTCTGTGCCTCGGTGCCATAGGCCATCAGGATCGAACACACGGGACAGTTGTTGACGCTGATCACCGTGCTCGTGCCGCCGTCGCCGGCCGCAATCTCTTCCAGCATGATGGAGAGTGCGAGGTAGTCCAGGCCGGCTCCGCCGTAGGCTTCTGGCACGGCAACGCCCCAGCATCCCAAGGCCGCGAGCCCCTGGAGCTGTTGCGCGGGGAAGTGATGTTCCTTGTCCCATCGCGCCGCATGGGGTCCGATCTCCTGGCTGACGTAAGCACGTACCGCATCCTGGATGGCCAGGTAGTCTTCGGTGAGGATCATGTCAACGTGTCCTGATGCTGGCGGTTTGCAGAGGTGAAGCGACAGTTGCGCGTTTACCAGGCAAGCGGAGTCCCGTCGTGGTTGAGGAAGCTGCCATTGTCGGCTGCGCCCAATCGCGAAACGGTTCGTCGGATGTCTGTGACACTTTGCTGCACGGACAAATCGGCCTGCGCGCCGCCCATGTCGGTTCGAACCCACCCTGGGTGCAGCGCCACGCAGACGGCACGGGCACCGAGAATCAAGGACGCATCCTTCATCACCGAGTTCAGTGCGGCCTTCGACGCTCGGTACAGCCAGGCATGGCCCTCGGTGCGCAAGGCCATGGAACCCATGCGCGACGATACGATCACGACCCGCGCACCGGGTGCGAGCAGATCGGGAATCAGCGGCAACAGGCGCATGGGGCCGAGCACATTGGTGTGCATCACATGGTCGAAGTCGCTTTGCGTGGGCGTCTCGAACTCTCTCAAGCGGGGTCCGAAGACACCGGCGTTCAGGTAGACCAGGTCGAATCGCTCGCCATCGAGTGTTGCCGTGAGCTGGCCACAACTCTCTGCACTGGTGACGTCCAGCCGGAGTGCAGCGGCGCCCGTGTCGTGGAGATATCGGCTTGCCTCTTCGCTGCGTACCGTGCCCAGAACAGCGTGATTCTCGGCGCGATACTGCTTGGCAAGTTCCAGTCCAATGCCGCGCGATGCACCGATGATGAGGACTTTCATGGGTAGGATGCCTGTCGTTGGTTGAGCAAGGGTACTGCGGCTAGCGTTGCATCGCCGTCAAGCATTCGCCAGTCAGCTGATTCAGGGAAGCGTCCATGTGGTGGGCGCCCGGGACAGTGACAGTCGAACGGCCAACGCGACAAGCAGCATGCCGGCACAGACTTGTGCTGCCTGGCGCAGTTTGACTGACCACACGTCTTGGCGTACCCGGCTTGTCAGCCACACCAACACCGTGAGGTAGACAAAGCTTTGCAGAGCGAACCAAAGCCCCAGCAGCAAGATGTCCTCCGCCCGCCCGCGACTGGATGTGTCAATGAACTGCGGCAAGAAGGCAAGGAAGAACAGTGCGACCTTGGGGTTGAGCACGTTGGTGACGATGCCCAGTCTGAAGTCTGGCCACCCATGCGAGGCTGACTGAACAGCAGCGCTGTGTGATACCTCGCCCTTTCCGGCTGAGTTGAAGGCCTGTTTCACCCACGTGCAGCCCATCCACAACAAGTAGGCGGCACCCGTCCACTTCAAGGCGTCAAAGGTGGCCGTCGACGCTGCCAGCATGGCGGTCAGTCCCATGGCGACTGCCATGGCGTGTACGGCACAGCCGGCACTGACGCCCAGAGCCGTGCATAGCCCCGCTTTCGTCCCGGACTCCAAGGTACGGGTGATGGTAACGACAGTGTCGGCTCCTGGCGTCAGGTTGACAACGAGAACCGCTACAGCGAACGTCCCATAGTGACGGACGTTTGAGGACTCCGCCAACATCCAGCCAGCCGCCGCGACCGGATCGGACATCACAGCATCTCGAGTGCCAGCGCCGTTGCCTCGCCGCCGCCGATGCACAGCGCTGCCATGCCGCGCTTCAGTCCTTTTTGACGAAGCGCTCCCATCAGCGTCACGATGATTCGTGCTCCACTGGCGCCGATGGGGTGTCCCAAGGCCACCGCTCCGCCGTGAACATTGACGATGTCATGGGGCAGGTGAAACTCGGCCATGGCCGCCATGCTGACGGCTGCGAAGGCCTCGTTCACTTCCCACAGGTCGACGTGTTCGTGTGTCCATCCTGCCTTGTTCAGAGCCTTGCGGATGGCTCCGGCGGGCGCGGTTGAGAACCATTCAGGAGCTTGCGCATGGACCGCGTGGCTGATGATCCTGGCCAACGGCGTCACACCGTGCGCCCGCGCAGTGCTCTCTTTCATCAGTGCAAGCGCTGCCGCACCATCGCTGATGCTTGAGGCATTCGCCGCAGTAATCGTGCCATCCTTCAGGAAGGCCGGCTTGAGGAGCGGCACTTTGTCAAGCTTGGCTTTGGCAGGCTGTTCATCCTGGGTCACGAGGGGGGCGCCAGTGACCTTGGATGATCTCGGTGCTGGCGCGATTTCCCAGCTGAAGAGGCCGTCTTCATTCGCCTTCCTGGCACGGCGTGTGGACTCCATGGAGTACGCGTCTTGGTCTTCACGGGTGAACCCATAGTGGGCGGCGCAACGCTCAGCAAAGACACCCATGGCTTTGCCTCTGTCATAGGCGTCTTCCAAGCCGTCAAGCGCCATGTGATCAAAAAGTTGTCCGTGCCCGTACTTGATCCCTTTGCGCGCAAACATCAGGTGCGGTGCATTGGTCATGCTTTCCATGCCACCCGCAATAAGCACGCGCGCGCTTTCGGCCGCCAGCATGTCACTGGCCAGCATCACAGCACGCATTCCACTTCCACACATCTTGCTGAGTGTGATTGCGCCAACACCTTGTGGAAGTCCCGCTGCGAGTGCTGCTTGGCGTGCGGGCGCCTGGCCCTGTCCAGCCATCAGGCAGTTCCCCATCAAGACTTCGTCGACCAGGTCGTTAGGTATGCCAGCTCGCTCCGTGGCCGCGCGTATCGCAATCGCGCCCAGCTGCCAAGCCGCATGATCTGCAAAGTCACCCATCAACGCTGCAATCGGGGTTCGTACGGCGGACGCGATGACGATTGGGTCGTTTGACATGGAGAGTGTTCCAGGTTGGGTCGAGAGCGCGCGGATGGTGGAGTGCGACGGGCGAGATCGTAATGCCGGACCCAGCACTGCTGGAAGTCTCGATGCGGAGTCGCAGACGTCTATTGATGGCGAGTTGCCTGTTCGACACGCCATGCAATCTGCGGTCAGGCTTCAGGACGTACAGGGGAACGTGAGGGCCTCTCCCCCGGAGTCAGTTCAGCCTCTATCGTTTTTGATGTGCTCTGCTGGGTGAACCACGTGATCAGAGCCGATCTCACCCGAAGTGATGGGGTTGGAGAGCCTTGAGTTTTTAGGGCCCCGCTTCAGTGCCAGCTTTCGGAGCACCAGATCCTCGAGCGCCATTGATGAGCGACTCGAGCTTGCTTATTCGCAGCATGAGTTCGACCTGTTCCTCATGGGTGAAGGCATTTCTGTCATCCACCAAGTGCATCAATATGTTCGCGATGATCATGGGAATGATCATGAAGATCCAGAAGTGCCCAAACAGCACCCCGATTGTGCGCCCGAGAGGTGTGATGGGCGTGATATCACCATAGCCGACGGTCAATGCAGTCACCGCTGCCCACCAGAGGCTGTCAAGGAACGGCTTGCCTTCGGTCAACGAGAACAGGCCCGCAGCTAGGGCTAGGCTCGCAACGTAAAGAGCTAAGATTAGCCAGATCCGGTTGGCGACATAGAGAAGCAATTTCTTCATGAGGCAGTGTCCGCAGCAGATGGGCCTACGGAGGATCGAGTGGGTTCAGTACCCGCGCTTACTGAAGCTGGCCGAAGCACTGTACAGATGCTGCGCCGCGCAGATGCAGTGCTTGACCAACCCCCCAAAAGGAAAAGACCCAGTCTGCTTTCGCAAGACTGGGTCTTCGGTAAATAGCCTGACAATGTCCTACTTTCACACGGGAACCCGCACTATCATCGGCGCAGAGGCGTTTCACTGTCCTGTTCGGGATGGGAAGGAGTGGGACCACCTCGCTATGGTCATCAGGCTTGACTTGTCGCCACCGAGTGTCTTCACTCAGCAGCCAATTCATAGATCGATCAGATACTTCTCTTGACTACGCCAACCTTGGCATTAACTGAACTTCAAAGTCCATCCGTCAAAATTATAGGGTCAAGCCGCACGAGCAATTAGTATCGGTTAGCTCAACGCATTACTGCGCTTCCACACCCGACCTATCAACGTCCTGGTCTCGGACGACTCTTCAGGGGGCTCAAGGCCCCGGCAAGACTCATCTTGAGACGAGTTTCCCGCTTAGATGCTTTCAGCGGTTATCTCTTCCGCACTTAGCTACTCGGCAATGCCACTGGCGTGACAACCGATACACCAGAGGTGCGTCCACTCCGGTCCTCTCGTACTAGGAGCAGGCTCTCTCAATCTTGCAGCGCCCACGGAAGATAGGGACCAAACTGTCTCACGACGTTTTAAACCCAGCTCACGTACCTCTTTAAATGGCGAACAGCCATACCCT
>JAJTDE010000001.1 GCA_021298085.1 Rubrivivax sp. | reverse complement strand
GGATGAGACCAAGCGGGTCTCACCAACCTGCCTCGTGCACTTCGACCGCAACCGCTACAGCGTGCCCGCCTCCTTCGCCAATCGTCCGGTCTGTTGAATGCCGCCGAGAGCTGACCCGGGTTTGCCACGCAGATTTGACCCGGGTTTTGGGGATGCGGGGTTTTTTGATCCTGTCAGGTGGGCTGTGGTTTCCTTTCGCGATGGGTCTGGGTTGCGGAGCTGTTCCTGAAGCGGAAGCTGTCGTTGCCGGTCTCCAGGATGTGGCAGTGGTGGGTGAGCCGGTCGAGCAGTGCCGTGGTCATCTTGGCATCCCCGAATATCGCTGCCCACTCACTGAAACTGAGGTTGGTGGTGATGATCACGCTTGTCTGCTCGTACAGCTTGCTGAGAAGGTGAAACAGCAGGGCACCCCCCGAGGCGCTGAACGGCAGGTATCCCAATTCGTCGAGGATCAGCAAGTCGGTATGGAGCAGACGGGCGGCAATTTGCCCGCTCCTTCCGGCGGCTTTTTCCTGCTCGAGAGCGTTGACCAGTTCCACCGTGGAGTAGAACCGCACCCGCTTTCGGTGGTGCTCGACCGCCTGGACGCCAAGCGCAGTGGCGACATGGGTCTTTCCAGTGCCTGGCCCGCCGACCAGCACGATGTTGTCGGCCTTCTCCATGAAGGCACCGGCATGCAGTTGGCGCACCAGGCCTTCGTTGATCTGGCTGCTGGCAAAATCAAAACCCGTCAGGTCTTTGTAGGTCGGGAACCGCGCGGCCTTGAGCTGATAGGCGATGGAGCGGACCTCCCGCTCGGCCAACTCGGCCTTCAGCAACTGCGACAGGATGGGGATCGCGCTCTGGAAGGCGGGCGCGCCCTGCTCGGTCAGCTCGGCTGCGGCCTGCGCCATGCCGTGCATCTTGAGGCTGCGCAGCATGATGGTGACGGCGGCAGCCGCCGGATCATGACGCATGGCGACCTCCTTGCTTTGGACGCAGGTCGTCATAGCGGGCGACGTTGGCCCTGGGCTCCTGCGCCAGCACCAGGGCCTGGGGCGCCTCGATCGGCGGGATCTGGGAGGCTGTGCCGTCGGTCAGCCGGTGCAGCAGGTTCAGGATGTGGGTCTTGGTGGACACACCGGCCTGCAGTGCCATCTCCACGGCAACCAGCACAGCCTGTTCATCGTGCTGCAGCACCAGGGACAAGATCTCCACCATCTCCCGGTCACCACCGGGCCTGCCGTGCAGTTGCCGCTGAAGCTGCCGGAATGCCTCCGGCAGTTCGGCGAAGGGCGCGCCGTTGCGTAGGGCACCGGGTTTTCGCTGGATCACGGCCAGATAGTGGCGCCAATCATAGACCGTCCGACCCTGCCCGTGATGCGACCGCTCAATGATCCGCGGGTGCTCGCAAAGGACGGCTCCCTCGGCAACGACCACGACCGGACGATTGGCGAAGGAGGCGGGCACGCTGTAGCGGTTGCGGTCGAAGTGCACGAGGCAGGTTGGTGAGACCCGCTTGGTCTCATCCACGAAGCCGTCGAAGACCCGTCTGACCGGCATGAGGCAGTCCACCTCCTGCCGCCAGACCGCGGCGACGCTGCCGGGTTCGACGCCGTGCGGGATCTCCTCCCACAAGGCGAAGCAGCGCTGCTCCAGCCAGGCGTTCAGCGCCTCCAGACTCTCGACCTCAGGCATGGGCTGCCACAGCCGGTGCCGGGTATCCTGAACGTTTTTCTCGACTTGGCCTTTCTCCCAACCCGATGCCGGATTGCAGAATTCGGGCTCAAACAGATAGTGGCTCGCCATGGCCAGGAAGCGGGCATTGACCTGCCGCTCGCGGCTCGGGCCGATGCGGTCCACGGCGGTGCGCATGTTGTCGTAGATGCCACGCCGCGGCACGCCGCCCAGCACGCGAAATCCATGGTTGTGGGCGTCAAACAGCATCTCGTGCGTCTGCAGGAGGTAGGCTCGCACCAGGAAGGCCCGACTATGGCAGAGCTTGAGGTGGGCGACCTGCAGCTTGGTGCGCTCGCCACCGATGACGGCGTGCTCCTCGCTCCAGTCAAACTGAAACGCCTCGCCCGGGCCGAAGGCCAGCGGCACGAAGACACCGCGGCCGGAGGTCTGTTGCTGGCGCAGCCAGTCATCCCGCCAGGCGCGCACAAAGGCAGCGACGCGCCGGTACGAGCCGTCATAGCCCAGCACGGCCAATTCCGCGTGGAACTGCCGGGCCGTACGTTTCTGTTTACGCGGCCTGCGGGCATCCGTCCGCAGCCAGCCTGCCAGCCGCTCGGCAAAGGGATCGAGCTTGCTGGGGCGATCAGGCGTCCTGAAAACAGGCTCCACCGCCTCGGACCGCAGGTACTTGCGGATGGTGTTCCGCGACAGACCGGTACGGCGCGCGATCGCCCGGATCGACAGGTGCTCCCGGAAATGCCAACGCCGGATAACGCTCAATAAAGCCATGTCCAACACTCCAGCTGCCCCCGCCCAAAGGGCCGAGGCTAGCGTCCGAACATGGGTCAAATCTCAGCAGCAACTTCACCCCAAACCGGGTCACTTCTCAGCGGCATTCAACATTCACGGAGCAAAGCAGAGTCGTTGATTAGATCAACGCAAAACCATCTTCAACCAACTGCTCACCCGTCGCCGCATGGCTGAGGCAGAGGATTTCTGATTCAGCTTCATCTCCCTTGGGGTTAGGCTGG